>PFFU01000042.1:452-3814 GCA_002783345.1 Candidatus Aquicultor secundus | reverse complement strand
CTCGGCTCGCGGCTGCAGGGACACCCGCATAACCTTTCGCTGCCGGGGGTCGAAAACACGGGCGGTCCGCTTGGGCAGGGGCTTTCGCAGGCTATCGGCAGAAGTCTTGCCGGGCGCATGGATGGCAAGAAGTACCACGTGTACTGTGTGCTAAGCGATGGCGAGCACGATGAGGGCCAGACATGGGAGGCGCTGCTTTTCGCGGGCAATCATGCATTAAGAAATTTAACGGTTCTGTTAGACAGGAATAATATCCAGATCGACGGCCACACCGAGGACATATTCCCGCTAGAGCCGCTCAAGGATAAATACAGGGCGCTCAACTGGTACGTGATAGAGGTGGATGGGCACAACATCCGCCAAATCATCGCGGCGTGCAAAGAAGCCAAAGCAATTTACGAAAAACCGACGGCGATTATTTGCCATACGATTCCGGGCAAGGGCGTAAGCTACATGGAAAACAACTACGAATGGCATGGCAAGGCCCCGACTAAAGAGCAGGGCGATGTTGCGCTCAGGCAGCTTAAAGCCGAGCAAAACCGCATAAAAGAGGAGATCGCAAATTATTAATCCACGCGCTCATCTTGTTGAGCCGTTATTTGGTAAAGACATAAAAAAGGCCGCGACCAGGGATGGCTATGGCCAGGGGTTGATGGAGCTGGGCGAGTACAATCAGGATGTCGTCGTGCTCAGCGCCGATTTGACCGAGTCGACCAGGACGCTTGAGTTCTCGAAAAAGTATCCCGGGCGGTTTATCGAGGCGGGGGTTGCCGAGCAGAATATGGCCGGGATGGCGGCCGGGCTCGCGTTTGAGGGGAAAATCCCGTTTGCCGGCTCGTTTTCGGTGTTTTCGCCCGGCAGGAACTGGGACCAGATACGGGTGAGCATTTGTTATAGCAACGCGAATGTTAAAATAGCCGGCTCTCATGCAGGGCTGGTTACCGGTGAGGACGGCGCCACCCATCAGGCGCTCGAAGATATCGCGATAACCCGGTGCCTGCCGAATATGGTGGTTCTGGTCCCATGCGACGCGCTTGAGGCAAAAAAAGCGACTGTCGCCGCCGCGCTTTATAAGGGCCCGGTCTATCTTCGCTTGGCCCGCGAGAAAACGGCGGTTGTAACCACCTTTGAAACCCCGTTTGAAATAGGAAAAGCACTGGTCCTGCGCGAAGGAGACGATGCCGCGATTATTGCGTGCGGCACCATGGTCTATCCCGCGCTTGAGGCCGCTGAGAGCCTCGCTGCCGAGGGATATTCGGTCTGCGTGATAAACAACCCGTCGATTAAACCGCTGGATACTGAAACTATAGTTGCCGCCGCCGTGCAAACGGGGGCCATCGTTACTGCCGAGGAACACCAGATCAACGGCGGTTTGGGCGGGGCGGTGGCCGAAGTCTTAGCGAGGAATGCGCCGGTACCGCAGGAGATGGTTGCGGTCAACGACACGTTTGGCGAATCGGGCCGGCCAAAGGAACTACTGGCAAAGTATGGTCTCACGCCTTGGCACATCGTCGATGCCGTTAAGCGGGCCGTCGGAAGAAAGCAAGAACAGTCATGAATCGCCAAAAGCTCTACGACGTATCGGTTTCAATTAGACCGAAGATGCCCACCTGGCCGGGCGACCCCGGATTTGAACGCTCCATCGTGCACGCAATCGCCGAAGGGGCGTCCTCGGATGTTTCAACGCTCAGGATGGGGAGTCATACCGGCACGCATGTCGACGCCCCCGCTCATTTTCTACCGGGAGGGGCCACCGTTGACCAACTTGCGCTTGATGTTTTAGTCGGTCCGACAACCGTATTTGAGCTTAGCGTTGAAAACGAGATCACCGGGGCCGATCTTGAACCGCTCAACCTCGAAGAATGCGAGCGTGCCCTCTTTAAAACCCGAAACTCACGCCTCTGGGAGCGTGATGAGTTTACTACCGATTTTGTCTATTTCACCTCCGAAGCCGCCCGATTACTCGTTGAAAAAGGCGTGCGGCTTGTCGGAATCGACTACCTCTCCGTTGCCGAGTACAAACACGGTACGGATGTGCATCGCATATTCTTGCAGCACGGTGTTGTTATAGTCGAAGGCCTTGACCTATCAAAAATAGAGGCAGGCGCATATCAGGTAATGTGCCTGCCTCTAAAGGTTCTCGGGGCTGAAGGCGCCCCCGCGAGAGTGCTGCTGGCTAAATCTTAGCTGTAATTCGCCATATACATGATGTTTCTTACGTAGTGTATGGTCTCCCTGTATGGCGGGATACCGCCGTATCTGCTGACGGCTCCGCCGCCCGCGTTATACGCCGCTAGAGCGTAGTCCCAGCGGCCAAAGCGATCGAACTCGGCCCGCAGCATCTTCGCGCCGCATTCAAGCTGGGCGACGGGTGAGGTCTTAAACCTACTGAGCCTGTAACCCATAGCCTTTACATTAAAAGGCATAATCTGGGTGAGCCCGACGGCGCCCACATATGATGTCGCCTTGTAGTCCCACCCCGATTCTTGCCGGATAAGAGCGAAGAACAACTTGGGCGGAACACGATACTTTTCGGCTGCGATGCGGGCTTTCTGCTGAAGAGAGAGAGGCTTGGCCGGTGCCGGTTTCGTTGCAAGACCTGTTGTTGGGTTTGCCGGGGCGGTTTCGACTGTTGCGGGTTGTGCCGGTTGCTGCGGTTGGGCTTGCAGCAGGGGATTGAAGCCGGACCAGATAATCAGGCTTAAACATAAGCCGAGAACCGGTTTTGAGAACGTTGTTACTAACTGATTAATAATGAACCCTCCTTATTTCCCGGAAGACTGCCTTAAAAACTTGGGCAGCCCTCAGGTTTGCTTCTTGGCCAGCTTTGTGTTTTGCCCGACAGCCGTTGAGCGATCACCAACAGCGCTCAACAGAGCTACCGATTTAAAACACAGTTTTTGTAAATTAGCCCGATTTGCAAGGAGATTCAAGCGTCAACGCACAGGGGTACAAGCGGTCACGGGGTGTGAATTATTTTTTGCCTTTTTGGATGGCGAGGGTCAAACATGCTGGATAACGGTATAATACGCAAAATAAATGGAGTGGCTAAGTTGCTAACAGAATAAGACGGGTGATGAAAATCGATCCAGATTTGAGCAGTTATCAAGAGCGCATATTAGTGGGTGGTGCCGTTGGTTTTGCGTGAAAACGGCTCGATTATCTCACCGGACGCCCGGTCGCTGGGTTGGGCAAGCGGCTAGACGCGGGTTCTTTTTTCATACTTGTTCCTGAGCCACACCGAAACCGCGTTCATTGACAGCAGCACTGCAAGCAGGACCATAATCGCTGCCGCCGCCAGGTGGCTGAAGTCTTCCTGGGGTTTTGATATCCAGCTAAATATTTGAATCGGCAATACGGTA
>PFFU01000042.1:0-421 GCA_002783345.1 Candidatus Aquicultor secundus | reverse complement strand
ATACTCGGGAGTGATGCCGGGATGACAATATGCCAAATCGTCTGCCATTTTGTCGCCCCCATTGCCAAGAACGCCGTCCTGAGCGAACTTGGCACGCTTCGTATCGCCTCGCGTGCGGCGATGATCATTACCGGAAGAACGAGCAGCGTCATAGTAAGAGCCCCGGCCAGGATGCTGCGGCCCAACGCCATCGCCCGCACAAACGCGGCCAAACCGAGAATGCCGTACACGATTGACGGCACGCCGGCCAGGTTTGCAATGTTGATGTCGATAACATTCATCAACCGGTTTTTGGGGGCGTATTCTTCCAGGAAGATAGCGGTAGCGACGCCGATTGGGAAAGCAAAAAGGGCCGTTAATGCGGTAACCCACAGAGTTCCCGACAACGCGGAGAGAATTCCCGCGTTTTTAGGCATGAACG
>PFFU01000173.1:621-15118 GCA_002783345.1 Candidatus Aquicultor secundus | reverse complement strand
GATCGCCGGTAAACGTAACATTCTCAGTTGCCTTTGCAACCATCATCTGCCCTATCGGCACGCTTATATGGGTTGGGGTCATACTGGTATCGATCTCATCCGGTTTGAGTGTGTTGTTATTTGCCAACCAGCCCATTACATAGTAACCGGTGGAAGGGTCGACCAGGTCTTTCTTAAGGTTGATATCGAACGCGCCAACCCTTGTATATACTTTGCCCTGGCCGGTGTCGAGGGCGAAGAAACCATCGCCCTGGATTGCAACATCGGTGGACTTTCCGGTTGATTCGAGTGATCCCTGGGTCATCAGGGTATCGATTGAGCGGACCATCATGCCAAGACCGGCCTGCTGTGGGTTGGAGCCACCGAGCCCTTCCGAGGGGGCGCTGGCCGAGCGGACCAACTCGTAAACCATATCTTGAAACGTTACACGATTCGCCTTAAAGCCGACGGTATTGACGTTAGCGATATTGTTACCGATAACGTCCATTCTGACCTGGTGATTTCTAAGACCTGAAACTGCACTAAACATTGAGCGCATCATAGCGCATCTACCTCCCTAGGTATCCATAGTTGCTTTTAATGTTCTTTGCCCCATGGTGAACTGGCCTCACACAAGTCGCCTCTGTCATTCGGCAACCGATGAACTTCCTCAGAGAGGTCCAGTTCAATAGTTATTTTTTAGTTTGTTTACATGATCACTGCGCTGTCGATGTTCGTAAAAACGTTCTCTTTGATGTTTTTCTCGTCGACCGCTGTGATCACGGTTCTGTTTTTTATGCTCACCACGAGGGCTACGTTATCGACAAGCACGAGCGATTCGCGTGCTCCCTTGCTTGCCGCCTTGTCCACACCGGAGTGAACCCGGTTAAGTTGTGACTCGGTAAGTTTGATATTTCGCGCCTCAAGCCTCGCTTGCGCGTGTGCCGAGAACTTTAGATCTTTCCCTCCTATCTCATTAGCCAGGACGTCCTTAAACGATGGACCGGATGGCTGCTTAGATTTAGGTTGGGTTTGCTTTATCTTGGTGCTCTCGACGGGCATTATGGGGTTTGTCGGCACGAATATCTTATCCGTCATTTCTTCCTCCTTCCTCGTTGACTCTCATTGCTATCCCTTAGTATTATTAATAGTACTTCTATCGGTACTACCGATATTAGTACTATCGGCTTTTTGTTAAAAGCCCTGCATATTATGAGTAAATCCTTGCTATATCGCTCAGTTTCACTTCGGTGCTTCCCACCATGAGGATGGGCTCGCCTTTGACGAACTTCACTTCTTTGACTGCACCTGAGACCTTCGCCACGTCCGCATTACCGTCGCCGTCCTTGTCCTCACCTGTCAAAGTAAGTCCATCGACCTGCTTTCCGATCAGGTTGCTTGACTGGGTCAATTGCGACCACTTGAGCATTTGGTCGAACTTATCGTTTAAGTTCTGCATCTGCTCGAGGGCATTGAACTGGGCAAGCTGCGCGATATAGTCGGTGTCCTTCGCCGGCTCCAGCGGGTCCTGATAGCGCATCTGGGTAACAAGCAACTGCAAGAAGCTATCTTTTCCTAGCGCTTCTCCTTGCTTCACCGGTTGCTTCGTAGTACTTGTCGCATCCGCCTGCTGTGCAGAGTAAATTGCGTTTACCGCCATCTAAATCACCTCCTATGCTAAGAAATTAACTACCTTTTGTCCGTACCCGTTAAGGGTAACCGAGGGCCTTGCGCGCTCGATTTCCCCGATGGGCTCCTGATAGCGCTCTCCCATGAAACTCGCACCTTTGAACCGGGCGAACCCGTGGTTATGGTTGTTCTGCCGGTGGCCGACCGAAACATCAAACCCTTTTACATTAAATCCCTGGTCTTCAAGAGACTGCTTGAGACTTGAGAGGTTCGATTCCAGTATCTGCTTGACTTGATGCGACGGAGCATCAAGCGCCGCCTTCACGGCTCCGTTCTCCATTACCAGGTGGATCTTAAGTTCTCCCAGGTACTTTGGCTTGAGTTGTATCTTCGCCTCGCTCCTACCTTCGGTCATCAAGATGTCAAATTTCTCGACAACTTGCTTGAGCAAGTTGTCGGGGTTAACTGCCGCCTGTTGGGTTGCTGCATGCCCGGTGGCGGTTGTTGCGGTAGCCTGGCTCACCTCGTTGGCAAAAGCCGATTTGCTGTCTGCCCCAACTGTGTATGATGGGGTTGAGCTGCTTGTGCCGGGGTCCGTCATGCTTTGATTACCGCTTTGCGAATCCGCAAGAGCGGCCTCTGTATCCGCTGCTACTTTGACCGCGGTTACCTTAACCGTTCCGTGCGCAACATCATGACCTTGTAGGGTAGTTTTATTAGTGGTTGCGGCCTGGTCCGTAGTTTGTTGCGCACTCATAGCCTCTGCCAGGATATCTGCGGGTTTGACAGCCGACGGAGCCTGGTATTTCCCTTGCGCCACGGTATCTTTTGTCTGGCTATTAATCTGGCCGGCTTTCGCTTCGTCCCCTTTCTGATTGAGGATCGGGACTGTGTCTGCATCCGTGATATCGCTTGTGCCCTGGTTGTCCGGTATCCCGATAAGGGATGGATCTATCGCTGATACAACTGCGCCTGTCGCTGCGCTATCGCCCCCCTTAGAACCGCCCATACCAACCGCTGGTTGGACGGACGTGATATGAAACTTGGCCATAAGTTTCTCGCTGAGAAGACCAGTTATGTTTGTTGCTGTATTGGCTGCAGTATCGCTTGCTTGTGATCCTTCGTCAGCGGATAGAGTTTGTTCTGTCAATCCGATTAGCTTCGCGACCAGCATGTACTGTATTTTGGCCGTTTCTTGACTTGAAGGTTGCTTGCCGCCGTTGTGCTCAAACAGGCGTATCTTAAGTTTGAGTGTCTCGGGAAGGTCATCGACCAAGTCGGCCAGCTTTCCATTAAGCTTGCCGTCCGTAAGCGACTGCTTAACATTAGCAAAGAGCTTTATCAGCATGTTCTTGGCATCGCCAGTATCCTGATCTGCCTGATCCGAAGCAAGGCTACCAATAATGTCATTGAGCAACGGCACGAGCTCATCGGTTTTAATATCGGCTTTGGCACCCTCAAGAAGCTGGGCGACCAGATTAAGAAGCTTCTGGCCTAACTGCGCGAACGAATCTGCTTTCCCGTCCGTCAGTACCGGTGCGATGTTCTGGATGTTGTTAGCACCGGTTCCTTGTAATGCGAGCAGCTGCTGCAATAAAGAACCTGAAGTTGAATCAATCGATTGGGTTGGATTTGAGAGCTGGCCCAGTAAGTCGCTTAACACATCGTTGAAACGAGTTGCTCCAAGTGCGTCCGTAAGACCGCCGGCCTGCGCTGGGGTATCGGGCTGAGCAAGGGCGATTCCGGCAATTGGAAGTTCAGCTATATTCATATGTTCACCTCCTTTCATGAGTATTACTGGGCCGTTTGAAGGCCTAGCTTTCTACTCAGAGCGGCGGCGCGTCCTACATCCATTGCAGCTAAAACCTCGGCGGCGTTTGCCTCTTTCATCCCGCCTAGGATGCTTGTAGCTTCGCTATCCGACAACTTGGCAATAATCTTTGCGGCCTGGTCGGAATCCATGTTTTCATAGATTTTAACCAGCCTTTGCAGCTTACCCTGCCCTTCCGGTTGATCGGAGGGCATGACAAGCGTTGTTGTCGTAGCCGTAGCTAACGTTGTCGATGTTGTCGATGTAACTGATGTTGTAGTTGTCCCGGTTTCTTCCTCTGCTGCTTTGGCCGTCTTTTCGGACGTCCTGCTCTTGTTGTTACTATCGACTTTTACCTTTGCGACATTAGTTTTTTTCTTATCTGCCGGGAACTTTATTACTCCGGTATATTTGAGCGTGGCTATCAATACCACTACATATATCACGATTAGAATTACTGCTAATACTACCCCGTTTTTTTGCTTTTTTGCTTTTGCCGCACCCACGTTTTAAGCCTCCAGAGATATACCGTTATGCCTTTAGCTCGCCCCACCGGCGCATTATCTTAGCAACATACGCCCTTGTCTCTTTAAAAGGCGGAATTCCACCGAATTTCTTTACGTTACCCGGACCCGCGTTATACGCGGCAAGGGCAAGCTCGACCTTATCGAAACGGTCGAGCATCATCTTGAGATATTTGCTGCCGCCATCGATATTTTGAGCCGGGTCAAGCGGATCGATCACGCCCATCGACTTGGCTGTCGAGGGCATAAGCTGCATCAAGCCCGTCGCCCCCACCGGTGATTTAGCCTTTGGGTTAAAACCCGATTCCGCCTCAATAACCGCTTTAATGAGCCCCTCGTCAAGACCGTATTTTTGAGCGGCATCCGCTATTAAATCATCGAAACCGCTCTTCTTCGTAGTAGAAGCACTTTTAGTAGAGGTAACCGCACAGGCAGTGCTAGCTTGAGTGGCTTTTACCTTCTGCTCAACGAGCTTCATGACATCTGAGAAACCTGAAGTTTGCTGTGTTGCATCAGCCCCATCCGTCGTATCGGCTATGCCGGCCATACCGGCGAGATCCGCGAGATCGGTAACCCGCTCACTTTGGTTGGCACCCTGATTTACGGTTTGACCTGACTGCATCGGGGACTGACCGAAGTGGCTTTGAATCTGCTGAATTCTACTCATGATGCGCTCGATGTTTCCCAGCATCTCTACTCCTTAAATGAAGAATCCATGCGGTTGTACCGCATGGTCGCCATCTCATCGATCAGGGTTTGTTCGGCCTTATCGGCTTCCACCTTATACTCTTCATATTTCTTAGTATGTAGTTTTTCCATGATCTTTTTATTTTTTGATGCCTCAACCAGGCGCTCTTGAGCCCTTTTGACTTCATTGGCGATATCGGTGAGCTTAATGGTCTGCACCTCGATCTCGCGCTCCACACGATCTCTATATGTTGAGTAAGAAGCTGCCTCCGAAGCGGTAAAGGACGATTGTTGTTTGAGCCTGAGTTCCGCTTGAATATCTAAGAGCTTAGACTTAAGCTTATCCAGCACTGCCTTCTCTGTATCAAAAAGCAACTTGACTTCGGCAAGCTCTTTTTTAAAGATATCTTCTTTTTTTTGGCGGTGATGCAGGACGGGTTGCAACTTAAACTTAAAGCTTCTCAAAGTTGTTCCTTTTATTGGTTAGCTTCATCTGTAAAGATAGTTTCGAGACCCTGAACAATAGCGTTGAAATCTTCCCGCTCGGCAACTCCCTGCTTCAAGAAGGTGTTTACATAATCGATAAGCTCTATCGCGTAATCGATTCTTGGGTTGCTGCCGCTGACATATGCACCGATATTGATGAGGTCTTCCGCCTCGCGATAAGTGGCCAAAATATCTCTGGTGCGACCGGCCGCCGAGATATGCTCGTCACTTACGATATCGGGCATCACCCTGCTCACGCTCTGCAGGATATCGATTGCGGGATAGTGGTTTTGTGAAGCAAGCCTTCGCGAGAGTACCACGTGACCGTCAAGAATACCGCGAACGGCATCCGCTATGGGCTCGTTCATGTCGTCGGCTTCGACGAGCACCGTATACAACCCTGTTATCGTGCCCTTTTTGGCGGTACCCGATCGCTCAAGGAGCTTTGGCAGAAGAGCAAATACCGATGGCGTATAGCCCCTGGTGGCGGGAGGTTCCCCGATGGCCAGCCCGACCTCACGCTGTGACATCGCAAACCTGGTTACCGAGTCCATCATGAGCATAACGTCTTTACCCTGGTCCCTAAAGTACTCGGCGATCGCCGTTGCGGCAAACGCGCCCTTAAGCCGAATCAGCGCGGGCTGGTCGGATGTCACTACAACCACTACCGAACGGGCCAGACCTTCCTCACCTAGGTCCTTTTCGATAAAGTCCCTGACCTCCCTACCCCTCTCTCCAATCAGCCCGATTACGTTAACATCGGCTTCTGTGTTTCGTGCGATCATACCGAGAAGCGTGCTCTTACCTACACCGCTTCCCGAAAAGATACCGATCCTCTGTCCCCTACCGCATGTGAGAATGCCGTCGATTGCCTTGATGCCAAGCGCGAGATGCTGGCTGATTCTCGCCCTACTTAAAGGATCGGGGGGCTTGTTATGTAGCGGGTAGTCTTTCGATGCTAAAATCGGCCCCTTATCGTCAATGGGTGCGCCAAGACCATCGACCACGCGCCCGAGCAGGGTTTCTCCAACGCCGATCGAGAGCGACTTGCCGCTCGCCACGATCTCACTTCCCGGCTTGATCCCGCTCATATCGCCAAGCGGCATTAAGAGAACCCTGTCCTCCTTAAAACCTACTACTTCAGCAGCTACAGGCGGTTCGTTTCTTGATATATGTATATGGCACAGTTCACCGATTTGGGCGGCCGGGCCGCACGACTCGATAACAAGCCCGACTACCTGGGTGACCTTGCCGTTTTGCTTTATCGGCGCGATCTTGCGCACAACTTCGCTAAATTTCGTAAAATCAACCTGCTTGATCCCGGGGCTAGTCATCAGTCACGACCCCTCGTAATGATTGCTCGATCTGGGATAACTGGGATTGGACACGGGCATCGACATTACCAACGCTGGTTTCGAAAACACAACCGCCGCGTCCCACCCTCCTGTCGGGCATTACCTCGATCTTCTTAATGCCATCCATGGTAGCAATAAGATCGTCTTTGTGGGTCTTTACCACATCCACATCCTCAGGATTGACTCTGATCTGGATGTGCTCGCGCGCGGCTGCCATCAGCAATGCTCTCTTAGCCATGTCTATAACTACATCCGGCTTCGTTGCAATATGCTCGCCGACAATTTTTTCCGCTATCTGAATGGCGAGGTCGACGATGTTTGTCTCAACATCGTTCACGAACTTCCATTTTTCCTGGACCGCCTGCTCGGCCATCGACTTGATAATCTCAACCATCTCAGCGGTCTGCACTCTGGCAAAATCAAGCCCCTGCTCATACCCTCTCTGGTACGCCTCGTGCTCGATCTGCTGGGCCTGCTCCTCAGCGCTTTGTATAATTACCTTGGCTTTTGCCGTAGCATCATTGATAAGGGCTTTGCCTTGTGGACTATCGCTCGGGATAATACCGCCGGGATTAACATCCCCGGCCAAGCCCTCCGGGATGGGTTCAAAGTGCAGGCTTTTTATCTGGCCACCGCGGATAATTCTAGACAACGATCTCTTCCTCTCCTCCGCGCGCGACAATAATTTCGCCTTCCTCTTCCAGGCGGCGTACCGTGTTTACGATCTCCTGCTGTGCCAGCTCGACGTCCTTTAGGCGCACCGGTCCGAGGAACTCCATGTCTTCTCTTAGCATCTCGCCGGCCCTCTGCGACATATTCGCAAAGATCTTCTCTTTAAGGTCATCGTTTGCAGTCTTAAGCGCAAGAGCGAGTTTCTTGGAATCGACCTCTCGAAGCAACCGCTGGACAGCGCGATCCTCAAGATTGACGAGGTCTTCAAAGGTAAAGAGCTTCCTGCGAATCTCATCCGCCAAATCGGGGTTCTCATCCTCGAGAACCTCAAGGATCGCCCGCTCAATTCCCCTGTCGACCTGGTTTAGGATTTTTACAGTGGCGTCCAAGCCGCCGACAGTTGAATACTCCTGTCCGCGTGCCAGCGAGGAAATCTTTGACTCGAGGATGCTTTCCACCTCGGCGATAATATCCGGGGTGGTCCTATCCATAAGTGCGATTCGCTTGACAACTTCAGCCCTCAGGCTGGTGTCGAGCTGCTTAAGTATCAGCGAAGCCTGTTCCGGCTTGAGGTGCGTTAGCACCAGGGCGATTGTTTGCGGGTGCTCGTCCTCGATGAAGCTAAAAATTTCGTTTGGGTCTGCATTACGCAGGAAGTGAAACGGCGCCAGCTCAAGCGTCGTCGTAAGCCTATCAATAATCTCTTTGGCCTTACTCTTGCCCATAGCCCTTTCCAGCAGATCCGTCGCGTACTCAAGACCGCCTGAGGTTATAAAACCCCGGGCTTCATACATGTCGTGAAACTCTTTTAGAACGTTATCGGTTACCTCTTGCGGTGATTTCTCGACATGCGCAATCTCGGCGACAAGCATTTCAACCTCAAATTCGTTAAGTCTCTTCAATATTGAAGACGAAAGATCAGGGCCAAGTGCAAGAAGCAGTATGGCGGCTTTCTGCCTATCTGATACGGATTGTCGTGTGCCGGATCCTCGTCTCGGACTTGGTGCCAATTGAAACCTACCTCCACATACCGGTGCGTTTAGAAAATTTAGAAAATAAAGTTGTTATGTATTTATGTGTTCAGCCAGATCCTAAGCAACTGGGCAATATCGCCGGGCCTTTCCCTGGCCAGTGACTGGATCTCTTCTCGTGCCATCTGGCGTCTTTTCTGCTGGATTAAGATTTCTTTCTTTTTCTGCGGATCCATCTGGGTATCGTGATCTATTAAATCTTCTGCTGTTATATCAAACTGCGAGACCTGCGAGAGCGATCGCGGTATAAACTCTTCAGTTGACTTCTTGGGCCCAAAGCTTGAAACCGCTCTCATCAGGGCAAAGAGACCGACTAAGAAGAGTACGGCAACCACAGCATATTTGCCATAATTCGCGTACATCTCCTTCCTCTGCGCATCGGCGATCGCCTGATCCTCTTTTTTCATCCACGCGGTATCGAAAGGCACGCTGCTTACCGTTAGCACATCCCCCCGCGACTTATCGATGCCGGCCGCCGCAGTAACGAGCTGCTCTATAGTCGTGTCGCGGATCGGCTTGCTGCCATCGTTGTTAACGACGACAGCAACGGACAATTTCTTAACCTCGCCAGGCGGCTTGATCTCGCTTTCCTCGATTTTTGTGGAATCGTAATTTACCGTCTCGTTTGAGCGTTTATATGTCGAGTTACCCGCACTCGTATTCCCCGCAGGGTAAGTAGCCGAGGAGCCACTGGCCGTTGAGCTTGGGTTCTGCGAGGAAATCCCTGCGATACCGCCGGGCATCGACCCTGCCCCCTCATATTTTTCCGTCTCTTTCTGCGTGCTGACGACAACCGGATTATTGCCCTGCTCGACCTTGTTCGTATGGGTTTGTTTTGAGGTAAAGTCGAGATCTGCATTAACCCTAACCACCGCATTATTGTCATTGCCGAGCACCGTACCGAGCATCGAATGGATCGATTTTTCGACCTGGTTTTCGTAGGCGACCTTGGCCTCGAGCTGGGTCCTCGAGTAATTGCCCGCAAGACCGGCTTCTGAATCGCCGGTCGCCTCGTTTAAGACGTTGCCGCTTGTATCGACAACGGTTATGTTCTCGGTCTTTAGCCCTTCAACGCTTTTCGAAATGAGGTTAACGATACCTTGAACCTGACCATCCGATATTTTTACTCCCGGCTTGGGCTTGATGATAACCGATGCCGTGGCCGGATTTTCCTTGTCGGTGTAAAGGGAAGGCTCGGGTATGACGATGTGAACCCGAGCACCACCAATCTCGTCTATCTGGGAGATGGTTCTGCCAAGCTCACCCTCTAAAGCCCTACGATAATTAACCTTCTGGGTGAACTCGGAAAGACCGAAATTGCTCTGATCGAATATCTCAAAGCCGACCGTACCACCCTGCGGCAGACCTGCGCCGGCCAGCTCAATTCTCGTTTCATATACCTGATCGCTTGGAACTTGAATGGTTTGCGTCCCACTGAGTTGGTAGGGGATCTTCTTTTCCTGAAGTTTTGTTACGATTGAACTCGCGTCCTCGGGGCTCAAATTTGAAAACAGGACGCTATAGGAGGGGCGTGAAACCCAATAGATAAGCGAGCCGAGAGCAACCACAAATAAGATGACCGTAATTAAAATAATCATCTTTTGGTTTACTTCCAGCTTTTGCCAGCCTGTTTGAGCGTTCTTGATCGCTTCAGCGGGTGACGCCATTAACCATCCTCACTCGCTTTATACTTGCATTCTCATTACTTCCTGGTACGCTTCCATTACTTTGTTTCTAAGTTGGACCGTCAGTTGCATCGCTACGCTTGCTTTCTCCACTTCTATCATGACGTCGTGGATATCAAGCTCCCCGGCGATGAACTTCTCAACTGCCGTGTCTGCACTTTTTTGGACTGCATCTACTTGGTGTATCTCATTATTGAGAATGCCTGAAAATGTGTCGAGCGCGTTGCCGGCTGGGCTTTCCGCTTTTGGCGCCCCAAGCGTTCCCGCGCTGATCGGATTGAGCCTTAGTGGAGTTATGTCCATGTTCTTAAGCCCTCTCTTACTAGATTTCCAGGGATTTTACGGCCATACTTTTGGCCGCACCGATGACGGTAACGTTCGCCTCATAGGCACGCTGTGCGGCGATCATGTTGACCATCTCTGTAACGATATTTATATTAGGCATTGCTACATATCCGTTCGCATCTGCATCCGGGTGATCCGGGTTATAGATCATCCGGGGTGCGCTGGTATCTTTTGCTATTCCTGCTACTGTGACTCCTTGTCCGGCGGTTGTGCTGTTTGCACTCCCCAAGAACTGAGAGAAGCCCGCTCGACCCTGCGGCGCCAGGATTACATCCTGCCTTCGATACGGACCGCCCTCGGGCGTTCTCGTCGTGTTGGCGTTGGCGATGTTGCTCGCAATCGTATCCAGCCACAAACGGTTTGCCGTCAGGCCGGTCGAGCTAATTCGCAGCGTCGAAAAAAGGCTCATCTTTACCTCCCTCCGTTAATGACTGTTTTCAGTGAACTTAAGCGACTGCTCATAAGCTGAGCCATAGCGTTATAGCGGATTGTGTTCTCCGCCAGTTTTGACATCTCTTCGTCGATGTCTACGTTGTTGCCATCATAACGCATCGACGTTGCCCCTACCGTAGTAACCTTTATCCCAACAGAAGTCAATGAGCTTCCGCCCGGCAGGTGCCTTGGGTCTGTCTGGAGCATCCCGGCATCGTATTTATTGTCGATTGCCTGCTTGAATTCGTCTTCAAAGCTTACGTCCTGCTTTTTATAGCCAGGAGTATTAATATTCGCCACGTTATTTGCTATTACCTGCTGCTTGAGCGATGATGCGTCAAGACCTTTTTGCAGTGCAACAAATGTGTCATTCGAAAACAGCTGATCTATCATCAACCTCGGTCACCTCCGCTTGCCTCAAGACCTTCAAATACCTCGTCAAAGTTACTGCCTGAAGCGATAAACCTATCGATCAATTCCTTTGGAAAGCGCCATTCTTTACCAATCTTAAGACCGGGCAATTTCTTCTCTCTGGCCAACCTGCAAATCGTGATTTGGCTCATCTGCAGGTAGTCGGCCAGTTGCTTTGTGGTCATTATCTCTGCGCTTCTACCCTTCATCTTTTCCTCCGGCTTTGCCGACACGCTTGCCGCTCTTACGGCCCTTATGCCTATTCCTTAGCAAGCAAGGCTTTGTATATTTTAAAGCAATATCCGGTCCTATAGCAACTGATTAATTATATTTCCGGCATATTTCTATCGTTTGCTATACTTTGAGAGCTCATCAGTAATCAGTATGCCTTTATCATCGCTTTGCATTATTTACTATCGTTTTGTATCGTATTGTATGAAACTAATTACGGACAAGTACCTTGCTATGCTTTGGTATACTTTTTATTTTAGGAAGCTAGACTAAACGCGTGACGAGAAAAATACGATGGTGCCTCGTGACTCAGAGGGATCTTCAGGAAGGTTGATTACAATCTGGTTTGAGCGGAACGCCTCAATCGGTCGGCGCTCCTTGGCTTCTGTTTCCAGTCCAGCCAACGTCAAATGCCTTTCCTTCGGTTCCTCCGGTGCTAAGTTCCTTGCTAGAGCTTCTGACACGTCTAACCTCTTCAACAAAAAGATTTTTGAACCTAGTACAGTCTTCGGCACTAAAGAAAAAGACTTAACTCTTTTTTAAAAAATTTGCGAGCGCAAGAATTAAGAGGATACTCGGAATCGCTTACCAACTATGTTATACGAGAACACCTAGATTCTCCCTTACCTGCTCGATCAAGAGCGAGGCGGGATACTTTTTGGCCCCCGCATCCAGGATTTCGACCGCCTGGTCGAACTCGCCCAATTTTGTTAACGTGCGCCCCAGGGATATATAAAGGGTGATCTCTTCAATCCCGTTATTGAGCGCCTCAAAGAAAAATGTACGGGCTTCCTCGTAAAACTCGTTTCCTAAAGAGGTCCGCCCAAGAATAAAGAACGCTTCACCGTCGGCACACCCGGCCTCGTACGCCTTGATCAGCTCTTCAACCGCCATATCGTTGTGCCCGACATCATAGTAAATCTTACCAAGGAAAAGGCTCGCTTCACCGGGGGACACGCCAAGCGCATCCATCAGCTTTACCGCTTTTTTAAATACCTTGGTTTCACCAAGTTCAAGCAATTTTCGTAAAAGGTCCACGGCCACCTGCTGCGCCTCTTCACGTTGATCGTCGATTGCAATCGATACTTTGCGCCCGCTTAAGATATCGGTAAAGGTGCGATAAAGCTGCTTTGCCAGGCCATGGCCACCCTTCTCCGCTAGTGAGTCAATTACTGCGTACGCACCCTCATATTCCCCCAAAAGCAGGTTGCAGAGCACCCTATCCATAGACGCACTTGGATAGAGACGGCTTGAAACAGCGATATCCCCAAGGGCATCAGCGGCTTCCCGGTAGCGCTTCGCATTGAGTAAGCACTGCCCCCGTAGGTGGGATGCCTGAGAAGGATCGGTAGTAACGCCGGTCATCTTATCCAGGTATTCAAGACCGATATCATAATGGCCGGCCTGGCTGAAAACCAGCGCTAACGCCAGCAGTACCTCATCCGAATTCATATCCGCACATGATTCGAGAGACTGTCGCAGCCCGCCCGGACCTTCACGACGCATCAATATCGACCCCAGCTCAACAAGCGCGGGGCCATACCGCGGATTATATTCAAGGGCACGCCCATACTCGATCACGGCTTGCTTTTCATTACCGATCGCCAGGTAAGCCTTGGCCAACTGATGAGCCGACAAATGGCCATCCACACCCGGATGGCTGACATATATCCTGCCGGACGGGCCTGCTTCCAATGCCATACTAAAAGACGCAATGGCGGCAGCATGCTCCCCTTTTTCCGCCTGAATCAATCCCTCGATATAAAACAGATCGGTGTAGTCCTGATACGCCTCTTTGGCGTCTGTTACCACCTTTAACGCCTCGCGATATCTACCAAGCTCTTTTAGACAGATCGCGATATTTCTTACAAGCTTGGATGCGTGCACGACATCGAGGCTCGAGAGATTGGCAAACGCTTTTTTATAGGTCTCAAGCGCCTTCTCATAATCCTTACGCTGTATATACGCACTGCCCAGGTTGAACCGCGCAATAGTATTGTCAGGTTTTCTGGCGAGCTCTTTTAAAAAAATAGTGATGGTATCCTGACCGATATTTTCCCTCTCCTGAGTAGTCCCCATAAAGGAATAACGGTTGATTCTGATTCTAGTAAAACCGGCGGTAAGGTTGTAGGCATTTATCGTATCTATTACAGGTCCGGCAAAAACGCCGCTCTGGTGATATTCGGATCGGTTTCTCCAGAGCCGGAAGGTAAGGTCAATGATGCTATCGTTCTCACTAATGAAATTTAACTGGTTAAAGAAAAACCCCTCGCGCTCCGAATCCTCAAGAAGTTCCCTGATTGCAAGCGCGTCTTCGCGTACCAGCTCTTCGTCCGCATTGAGCCACAGCACCCAGTCACAGGTTGCATGCGACGTTGCTACACCTCTGGCCTTAACAAGGTCATCGGCCCATTCATAAAAGAAGATCTTGCCGCCAAAACCCTTGGCTATGTCGATCGAGCGATCGGTTGACCCTATATCAACCACCACAATCTCATCGACCGCATCCTTCACACTGCTAAGACAGCGTCCGATGGTATCTTCATCGTCTTTTATGAGCACCACCAACGACAGGGTGGGCGACTCGATATACTTATCCGGAAAGCGCCATGGCTCCTGCATGTAGCGCTCTGCATAGACCTCGATCGGGTCCCTGTACACCTCTTGCTCCGCTAATCCACCGATTGCTGATTTTACGACCATCAATTCATGGGTGCCGACTGCGTTGTTTTTGCCGCGTTTCTCAGCGGTCGAACCACCGGCCTGCGCTAAAGCATACGGTCCGTCCAACCTCGCGCCGGTTATGGAGTCACCGCAATGATGGACAAATGTATCTCCCGCACGGATGAGCTTAAAGCCCACGGATCGCGCTCTCTTACAGTAGCCTATATAATCGAGGCCGCTTGCGCCCGAATTATCAGGCAAAAGACCGATTTTCTCAACCGCAGACTTCCGAGCCAGGAGACAAAAACCGGCAAGCACGTCGACTTCAACATGCTTTAACGTATCCCGCTTATTAAATCTTTTGGCGAATTTATGCATTGCGACGATAGAAGCACCGTATGAAACCCGCACCACCTGGCCTTCCACCGCAAGGTTCGACATCGGCCCGACAAAGCCGATCTTGGAATCACTCTCAATACACATAAGTAAATTATCAAGCCAGTTTGCGGTAACTACCGCATTCCCCTCCAAGAAAAGCAAGTAGTCCCCGGAGGCA
>PFFU01000173.1:0-615 GCA_002783345.1 Candidatus Aquicultor secundus | reverse complement strand
ACCGCCTGATTATACAACTTGGCAAATCCCAAACCCGCCTCGTTTTTTATGACTTTGGCCTTGGGTAGCGAGTCGAAATACGTCGCCGTTCCATCCACCGCCCCGATATCGACCAAAACGAGCTCGAACGGCCACCGGGTATATTTAAGCACGCTTTCAACACAGGCCTTGGTATATTCAAGCCCATCGGAAGCGAATATAACGATACTCGTTACTTTTTCACGAGACACAGACCCGCCCCCTGTCTACTATCCGCTTTAGCCTTTTTCGCGATAACCACGTACTGGGCATATTGCACCTCGGCCGCAAAACTCTCCGGGACAATATCAAGCGGCTTCAACCTTTTTATAAACTCGTGCGCCTCATCAAAGTCGGCAAGGCCGTTCGTAAGGCCCTCGACCTGCTCGACCTGATACCCCGCCCACCTGAACATGTGCACGATCTCGCGCAGGGTGAAGAACCGCAGGTTTGTCGTATCGAGCACTCCATCCTTTTCGTAGTGCCAGTGCCCCTGTAAGAGGTCTTTTATAACCGGGAAATACAAGGTATTGGGCAACGCGGCCAGGATTTGCCCGTTTGCCGACAAAAACCTGCGCTGCTTTGCAAGCACCCTCC
>PFFU01000085.1 GCA_002783345.1 Candidatus Aquicultor secundus | reverse complement strand
TACTTAACCCTGACCAACGTGAGGCCCTTGGCTGGGGCAGTTCTTCCCGCCCGCATTCTATCTTTTGCACCCAGAATGGATTCGATATCCTGTGGGGATATGATACCGAGACCGGCATCGATTGCGGTGCCGGCGATAATGCGGACCATGTTGTGCAGAAAGGCATGGGCGCGCACGTGGAGCGCTATAAGTCCCTCAAGTGGCTCTCCCGCCCAGGCGATGTCGGATGAGCGTTTGCAGGATATCTCAAGGATGGTCCTCACGGGATTTTGGGCGGCGTTCTCGGGCTTGTGCGGCATAGTGTAAAACGAGGTAAAATCGTGCCGGCCTTGCAGGTGCCGCACAGCCGCATCCATAGCCTCGGCATCAAGCGGCTTCGCCTCGTGATGGACGAACTTATCCGCAAATACCGAGCGATAGGAGCGGTTTAGGATATAGTAATGGTATTCACGCCACCGAGGGTCCCTGCGGGCATCGAATGCCTCAGGTACCTCTTCCACACCATTTGCCGCCATATCCCCCGGAAGCAGTGCATTCAACGAATAAGGAATCCGCTTAAGCGGCATATCGGAGCGCGTAAAAAAGTTTACCACCTGGCCGAATGCATGCACACCGGCATCGGTCCGGCCAGCCGCATTCACCTCGATCGGCTCGCCGAGAAGCGTGCTTAAGTTCGCCTCAAGCTCCCCTTGCAGCGTACGCACCTGCTGCTTGACCTGCTTCTGCCATCCGCTATAATTCGTTCCGTCGTATTCGAGCGTCAGTTTTATATTTCGCATATCTTTTCGTAAGTCTTTCGCGTATCTTTTGGCCTCTGTTTCGGCATGTCACTTCTTATGCCACTTCTTATGTTTACTATATGACCGGCATTCTTCCAACCCATACCATCCCCGCAAGTAATAGCATCACAACGGCAAAGCCAAACCAATCGCCGGGTTTCATTTTCAGCTCGCGCATCCTGGTGCGGCCCTTGCCGCCACGGTAGGCGCGCGCTTCCATTACTTCGGCTAGATCGTCGGCCCGCCTGAAAACGCCTACGAAGAGCGGGACAAGGATCGGCATGAAGCTGCGGGCCCTGGTTACCGGGTTTCTCGAATCAAACCTGGCGCCCCGTGCCGCCTGTGCCTTGATGATTTTATCGGCCTCAGCGGAGAGAATCGGGATAAAGCGCATCGCGATTGTCATCATCATCGCCAGCTCGTGCGATGGCACACCCACCCTTTTAAGGGGTGAGAGCAAATACTCGAGCGCGTCGGTAAGCGCAACCGGCGTGGTGGTAAGCGTTAAAAGAGACGCGCCGATCACTAATAAGATGAGGCGAAGGTCAAGAAACATGCCGGTTTTAAATCCCGGGATGCTTATCTTTAGCGGCCCGATTAACGCCCACGGTTCTCCTCCCGTGAAGAGCTGGACCAGTAGGGTAAAGGCCAGTATAACAAACAGTGGGCGGATTCCGCGCAGCACGAGACCGATTGCAAGCCCGCCCAGAATCACAAGCCCGCCCAGCATAACCCCAATGACGGCAAAGCCGGTAAAATTTCCGATAAAAAACACCGCCAGCGCGTAAGCAGCGACAAGCAGAATTTTTATCCGGGGATCGGCGTTGTGAACGATTGAGTCCGATGGATAATACTGACCGATTGCCAAGCCCGGCTTCACAGGCGTTGTTCTCCTTTTAGGGCGTTGCATACCAGGTTTACGGTCTCCCGGAGGCTAACGGCGCCGGTATCAAGATCGAACCCGCGCCCGCTTAGCTTAACCAGCAACTCCGTCGTCGCCGGGATATTAAGGCCGATGTTTTTAAGAACACCCGCCTGAGAAAATACCGTTCCGGGGTCGCCGTCGAAAACGATACGCCCTTTGTCCAAAACGACGACGCGGTGCGCAAACTCGGCAACTTCATCCATGTCGTGGGACACGAAAACTATCGTCATCCCATCGCGGTTAAGCTCTGTTAGGCACCGCATAACCCTGGCCTTTCCCCGGGCATCGAGACCGCTCGTCGGCTCGTCCAGGACAAGCATGCGCGGTTTCATGGCCAAAACGCCCGCAATTGCAACAAGGCGCTGTTCCCCACCGCTCAACTCAAACGGCGACCTGCCCGCAAACCGGTCGTAGCTAAGGCCGACCAGCTCCAGGGCTTCTTCGGCCCGCTCGGATACTTCCTCACCCGACAGCCCAAGGTTTCGTGGGCCAAAGGATACGTCTTCTGCCACCGTCTCTTCAAAAAGCTGGCTCTCCGGGAACTGAAATACCAGGCCGACTTCACGTCTCACCTCGTAGGGATGTATATTCACGCCAATCTGTTTTCCTTTGAAGACCGCTTTACCTTCGGTAGGGGTCAAGAGCCCGTTAAAGTGTTGGATTAGCGTCGATTTACCCGAGCCGGTCGGTCCGATAAAGGCGATAAACTCTCCCTCTTCGACAGACAGGTTGATGTTTTTTAACGCTTCGCTTGTGAGAGGTGTGCCCGGCATGTAGGTAAATCCAAGATCGATACATTCTATAAGCGCGATGCTAAAGTTTAGCATAGCGCCTCCACCAGCTCATCCACTGTAAGAATCGTGCCCGGAAGCTTTACGCCCGCCCGGATGAGTTCTTCGGCGATCAGCCTTGCCCGCGGAGCCCCCACCCCTACAGCCATGAGCGCACGGATGTCGGAAAATATTGCGTGCGGCGGACCGTCCCGGACTACGGCGCCCCCCGATAAAACGATGACTCTATCGGCTAAAACAGCCTCGTCCGCAATGTGGGTGATATGGATGGCGGTAATACCGAGGTCTCCTTTAAGTTTCTTGATCGTGGCGATTATCTCGGCGCTTCCCCTGGGGTCGAGCATAGATGTGGCCTCATCAAAGACCAGATATTTTGGATGCATGGCAAGCGAGGCGGCAACGGCGACCCGCTGTTTCTGCCCGCCCGAAAGCAGGTGCGGCTCGCGTTTCGCGTAATCGGCCATATCGACCGCTGCAAGCGCCTCCCGAATGCGAGACCGGATCTCATCCGGCTCAACGCCTAAGTTCTCGGGGCCGAACGCCACATCGTCTTCAACGCTTGTCGCGATGATCTGATTATCCGGGTTCTGAAAGACGATGCCCACCAATGAGCGCACCTTCCACAGCTCTTCACGATCAGCAGTCGATATACCATCCACCAGCACTTCCCCTTTAGATGGTATAAGCAGGCCGTTGATGTGCCGAGCCAGCGTGGATTTTCCCGATCCGTTCGCCCCCAGCACGGCAACAAACTCGCCTTCCTTGATAGTAAGGCTCACATCATCGAGCGCCGTTATTTTCTTTTTATCCTTACCGTAATGGTAGGTTACGTTTTTTAATTGGATCATGTATCTGATTATATAACACCTGATCGAGACCCGATTGAAAATCCCTGTGATATTATAATCGCATTGCGTATAGCGTATAATTGGAACTATTGGGAAGTTTAACTATAATTGGTGCATGATAGAAGTTGGCG
>PFFU01000024.1:3630-19008 GCA_002783345.1 Candidatus Aquicultor secundus | reverse complement strand
ATGGCTGACCCATTTTCTAGACCTGTCCTATCAAGAAAAAGCCCTCTCTCACTACAGCGAGAAAGGTTGCTGATATAACATCTGATAAAAAAACTTATGCGTGCTACTTGCCGAGCACCTCGGATAAAACCCACAACCTAAGGTCGCGGGTTTCGAGCGCGTCTACAAATGCGTTAACTTTACAGCGTAAACCCGAATCGGGTTCGTATATGAAAATCGCCTCGGCCCCGTCCCCTTCTTTTCTTAAAAAACCTTTGCCGGCGAGATGCCCAACGGCTGCCTCGATATCGTCCTCGCGTCGTCCCAGGTGTCGCGCCAGGTCGGCGCATCTATCCCGAACACCCGGATTCTGATGATAAAATACAATAACAGCCCATACAACCAATGAATTCACATACGAATGGACGAACTCCTGCAAATTTTTATCTATGGTATTACTCATTAATTCCGACACCCACGAACCCTTTATAGAGCGCTACATGCCTTTCATAGCGCCCTCTAAACCTGCCACGATTTTTTCAGGGGTCATTCCTTCTATATAGATAGTCTTGTGTCTACCCTGATGTCCTGATTTTATCGCAAGTTGGCGTTTTGGCAAACCCAAAATGTGTGATAAAAGCTCAATACACTCCTCGTTTGCCTTCCCCTCAACCGGCGGCGACTTCACGGCAATCTTAATGCTATCGCCGTGCACTCCCACGATTATTGTCCTGGAAGCCCTCGGCTGAATCCATACATTCAACAACGTTCCATTACTATAGGGGCTTGCATACACATCAATCAGCTTCTTAGGCTAAAAAGCTAAGCTATCAAAATCAGAAGTGTCCGGCTTGCCGCTAAATGTATCTTTCTTGGCATTCTTAACAGGATTTCTCACCAAGTCGTTACCGTTATTTTTTGACAAGGGATCCGTCATATCCGGATATGTGTCTTCGATAAAATTATCCAGCACATACGTCTCGCCGACATAGCTGTCCGGCATTGTCGGCTTGGGCTCCTGCGGCTGCTCCTTATTCATCTCAACCATCCCGATTTTTGGGATCTCCTGCACCTCAGGAATTTCTGGAGTGTTCGGAATATCCGGGATATCCAGGATGCCTGGGCTAATTGAGATTTCATTCTCAGACACCTGGCTATCGATTTCGGGCATCGAGACTATTCTCTCCGATATTATTTTCTCTAGCTCAGAGGATGCTTTGTCATTAATCCCCACGATGTTGTTGCCTATATCGGCAAGAACGGCGGTGCTATCCGCAATCCGGATATATGACTCCAACATCGACTTAAACTTGGTCCGAAATTCCTCTTCGGCTTGTTTGAGACTACCTAGGGTCGCCTCATATTTACTTTTTAGATCATATGCTTCCTGGATTATCTCTTTGGCCTTAAGCTCGGCATCTCTCACGATCAGCCCTGCTTCTTTATTGGCATGAACGGTAACGTCATCTGCCGATTTTTGGGCAGTCAGCAGCGCGTTCTGCAGGGTTTTCTCCATCCCCGAATAGCCTTCCAGGTCTTGCTTTGCTTTTTCAAACCGCTCTTTCAGCTCAATGTTTTCTTTGAATAGACGTTCAAAATCTTCTGCGACATCATCTAGAAACTTGTCTACTTCTTCTTCGCCATAGCCACGAATAGCTCTGCGAAATTCTTTCTGGTGAATGTCTAGCGGTGTTAACTTCATCTACATATCCTCCTTCGACTATTGTTATAGCATCTGTTACATTATGTGTTACATACCGAATATGAGCCTGAGAACAGAATGAATTATCGTCTGTATGATGTTGAGCAGGATCAGCGCTATAACCGGCGACAGATCCAGCCCCATCCCGCCAACCATGATCGGCGGTATTATATTTCTAACGAGCTTCAAGATTGGCTCGGTGATGTCGTAAATAAAGTTAAGGATCGGCCTGGTGATATGATTCACCGGAACCTGTATAAACGATAACACCACTCTTACAAGGATAAAGATATACAGAAGTTGAAATATTACATCGATTATCCTAAAGACAATGTTCAACGGCACGTACTGATTCCTCCAACTTAAGCCAGTTCCCCGGCTCTTCGAATTGCAGCTTCTACTGCTTCTTGTACTATAGACCTAAATTCATGATTCGAAAATACCTGTAAAGCCGCAGCTGTCGTGCCGCCCGGTGATGTTACCATCTCCCTTAGTTCACTGGGTTTCTTGCCGATCTCCCGCAGCATGGTTGCGGAGCCGGTCATTGTTTGTATGACTAACGTGCTTGCAGCGCTCTCATCCAATCCGGCTTTTACTCCGGCATCGATCAGCGCCTCGACCATTAAAAAGAAATATGCGGGCCCCGAGCCGCTAACGGCGGTTGCCCGGTTCTGTAAATCCTCTGGAAGCTCAACCGCCTCGCCCACCGAAGAGAAAAGTCGCAACGCAACTTCCACAGCTTCGTCATCAGCGTACGCACTACGGCTGACCACCGACATAGCCTGCCCGACCAGGGCCGGCGTATTAGGCATTACGCGAATGATTCGCGCGTCTTTGCCGATTAAGCGATGTAGTTTTTCTGTCGGGACACCCGCAGCGATAGATATAACAATCTGGTCCTCCCGAAAGCCATCTTTGGCACCGGTTAGTGCCTGATCGATCTGCTGCGGTTTTACCGCCAGTAACACTATATCGCTATCTTTAACAGCCTCGACAGTCTCGGTTGTGAACTCTGTTTGATATGCATCTCTCAGACTTTTGAGGCGCTCGGTATTTACATCATTGAGGATGATCTGCCCGGCTTGAACTATCCCGGACTTGATAAAGCCCCCGCACAGAGCTTCGCCCATCTGCCCGGCCCCAATAATTGAGAGTTTCTTACCTTCAAGCAACAGCGAATCCCCCTAGAGCTGGTTGAAAAATCCTTTTTCTTGCAGGCGTCTTCTCTCTTCAGCCGAGACATCAATGTTACTCGGCGTGAGCAAGAAGACCTTATCGGCTATCTTCTGCATTCCACCATTGAGACCATAGGTCAAGCCGCTGGCAAAGTCTATGAGCCGTTTTGATAGTTCGGTATCGCTTCTTTGCAGGTTGATTATGACGGGGATATCGGCTTTGAATTTATCTGCGATCTTCTGGCAGTCGTTAAAACTGCTTGGCTCAAAGATCTCCACTTTTAGTTGTGGCGGCGGTGCGATTGAGCGCAATGGGCCCGATTTGTGAGAAGCTCGCTCTAAATCGGGATAACGCGTTATCTTGCGCACAGTCGGCGTCTGGTCGAAGTCCTCGAAACTATCGTCTTCATCGAGGTCTTCAAATGTGCTTTCAACGGGTTCCTCTTCTGTTAGTTTGAAATAGTTCAATGTCTTGCGCCACATATTTTCACGCATATATGTTCTCCTCCCTAAGGTGTAAAAATAGCTGTTCCAACCCGTACCATATTTGAGCCTTCTTCGATTGCTATCTCAAAGTCGTTGGTCATACCCATAGAAAGCATCTCGAAATTCGGCCCTTGCCGCTTAGATAAATTATCGAATAGTTCTTTCATTTTTGCAAAGTATAGGCGCAAAAGTCCAATATCGCTTATAAAAGGCGCCATCATCATGAGGCCCTTAATTTGTACATTCTTAAATCGTGCCAGCTCGTCCACGGCGAACAGCACTTCTTCGGGTGAGAATCCGTACTTGCTAGCTTCCCCGGAGACATTGACTTCAAGCAGGACGTCTTGAACTTTGCCGAGTTCGCGACACTGCTTGTTAATCTCCCTGGCTAACGCTATGCTATCTACTGATTGTATCAGGTAAATTAATGGGATGATATACTTTACTTTATTTCTTTGTAGGTGACCGATAAAATGCCAAGCAACCACATCCCCTAACGCCTCGCGTTTCGGCAACAGCTCCTGCACTCTATTTTCCCCAAGATTTGTTACCGCGCTATTGATTACCTGCTGGATTTCGGAAACCGTATGATTTTTGGTTACCGCCACCAATGTTATTTCGTCCGGGCTTCTCCCGCTTCGTTTGGCGGCACCCTCTATTCGTTTACGTACCGACCGGATGTTTTCGTCAATTGACATATCTATGTAATTTTCGCCACAAAAACGCTAATTCCTGCATTAAATTATTCGATTTCGCGGCCGTCAGGTATCTGTCCCGTTACCAGGTAATCGATTCTCTCCGCGATATCGACACAGTGGTCGGCGACGCGCTCCAGAAAACGGCTTGCGAGGAGAATGCTTCCTATCCACTGCATCGACTCGTTACCTTGATGCCGGGAGAGCTGCTCAAACATGTTGCGATGCATGCGGTCCACGACATCATCCATGCCGGTTAATTTGCGGGCAAGCTCGACGTCTCGCTCCTCAAACGCCTTAAGGCAAAGGTCGAATATGCGTAACGTCTCATCGCCCATATCGCTTATGCTCTGGCCGACCGGTGCGATCATGCCGTCGATCGGGCACGACCGTTTTGCGCCCTTTGCCATGTTAACGGCCAGGTCACCGATGCGCTCGAGGTGTAGCGCGATAAACATGGTCGTCCAGCACAACCGCAAATCACTTGCAACCGGGGCTTGCCTGGCGATAATCTCCATGGCATGCTCTTCTATCTGGTAGTTGAGCAGGTCGATGCGATCGTCCATCTTTATAACTTCTTCAGCAAGCTCAACATCGCATTCAACAACCGCTTTGACCGCGTTCTCTATCGCTTGCCTGGCTATTCTTCCCATCATCAGCACGTCGCGCTTAAGTTCGTCCAGCTCGTCGTGAAAACTTTTTCGGGGCATTCTATCTCCTCTTTAAAAATAAAAATGATACCCGGCGCATCATAGTTGGTTCATGTTTCATTCTTGGTTAATTCGATCTTGCGCACTGGAATATTAGTAAGATTATAACCGCCTTTTTAAATACGTCAATTATGCTCCATCCGGAAGGATTGCGGCAATAGCCGCCTGACGCCCTGTTGTTCCGCCATCGGCACGATATGAAAAAAACAGGTCATTGCGACACGACGAGCAACAGCCGTCACACCGGTATATGTTGCCGGGGGGAATACCGTTTTCAATAAGCTGCAACTTACTAAGCTCTTTTAGGTGTAGAGTAGTACCATTCAACCAGCTTGCGGTATGTGTGAATTTATGCGAGAACTTTTCTGCAACGTCGGCGCCTACCTGATAACAGCAACCGCCGATTGCGGGGCCGATAAACGCAGTAAAGTTACTGGGGTGCACCCCGTATGTCGAAACCATCATGCGGATAGAGTTTCCGATAACTTCCCCATACATTCCACGCCAGCCGGCATGAACGACGCTAATTACGCGTTTGTTTGGCTCAACCAAAACAACCGGCACACAATCGGCAAAAAACAAGGTTAATGGGATGAATGGGTCGGCGGTAATAAGCGCATCGACGCCGGGGACAGAATCCTTAAGGGACACGGCCCCCCGTCCGGCCTCAAATTTGCCAATGACCGCCACCTCGGCGCCGTGGACCTGCTCGGCACATACCATGCGAGCAGCATCCAGGCCGAGCCGGCGACAGACTATATCCCTGTTTTTAATCACATTGTCCGGATTGTCCCCAACATGAAACGCAAGGTTAAGCGATGCATATGGGTCGGTGCTCACGCCACCCCGCCGCGTCGTAAACACTACAAGGATATTATGCTCATCAAGCAGAGGCCTCGAAATAAAATAATCAACCCCGCCCGACTTTTCAAACGTGAGGCCATAATTACCTGTATTATATGTATTTATATGTGTACTTATATCTTTTTCCATAAGCACCCTGCCTACCGCATACTCCCTACTGCCTACTAAGACTCACTCTCTCGGCCCACACCATTCCGGATTCTGGCCCCCGGCCTCTGGACCCTTAAAACAGAAAACCGCCGGCTTACCGCGGGCGGTTGTAGAATTCATCGTCACGATATGGGAACCAAACGCTCCCTATCTTCTTCTTAAGAATGTCGGGATATCTAGGTCTTCCGTGTCAAACGTTGGGATAGTTGAAGACGACTCCTCGGGAGTTGCTTTTTGTACAAACTCGAGTTTATCCTGCTTTCTGAGATCAAACCCCGTTGCGATGACGGTAACCCGTACCTCGTCACCGAGTGTATCATCAATAACCGCACCGAAGATGATGTTTGCTTCCGGATGCGTCGCATTAGCGATAACTTCCGCGGCCTCGTTTACCTCGAAGAGACCGAGGTCCGAGCCGCCCGAGATATTGAGAAGAACACCCTGCGCGCCGTCGATGGACGCCTCGAGCAGCGGACTTGCGATAGCGCTATTTGCGGCTTCAACGGCGCGGTTCTCGCCGCTTGATACGCCGATACCCATAAGCGCCGAGCCTGCGTCAGACATAATAGTCCTGACATCGGCAAAATCCAGGTTGATTAAGCCTGGAACGGTAATCAAATCGGTTATACCCTGGACACCCTGACGAAGTACGTCGTCGGCCATCCTAAATGCTTCGATAATCGAGGTCTTCTTTTCGGCTACGTGAAGCAGCCTATCGTTAGGAATAATGATTAAGGTGTCGACTTTCTCACGGAGCTTCATAATGCCTTCATCGGCCTGCATCGAACGTTTTCTTCCCTCAAAGCTGAACGGCCGCGTAACAACTCCTACCGTTAATGCCCCTATGTCCTTGGCTATCCCCGCTATAACCGGCGCGGCCCCAGTTCCGGTGCCGCCGCCTTTTCCTGCAGTAATAAAAACCATATCTGCGCCTTGCAGTGCTTCCTTAATATCCTCTCTGCTTTCTTCTGCCGCCTGGAGTCCGATCTCCGGGTCGGCCCCTGCTCCTAGGCCTTTTGTTAGATTCGCGCCAATATGTACTTTGTAATCGGCGTCAGACATTAATAAAGCCTGTGCATCCGTATTACAGGCTATAAATTCAACGCCGCGTAAGCCGGCTTCAATCATCCGGTTGACGGCGTTGGTGCCGCCCCCTCCTACTCCGACTACTTTGATCACAGCTAGATAATTGGCGCCAGCATCTAACATCATAAAGCCTCCCTTCCATTACCTCGACTATTACTTTAGACTTATGTGCAGCTCTCTCTAGTACAGATATAGTTTATTTTAACCTTAACCTTGGCAATAACCTTATCCTACCCAAGCAAAAAAAGCAACCTTCTCAGGTAAAAACATTGCCAAAACATTAACAATAAAACCGTGTTTTATGAAGAAGCCACTCCTGCTTTAACCTGGTATTTTATGGTAATTAGACAATCAGCCCCGTCCTTCACCCGTACTAAGATCCTCTTACTGGCAGGTAAGGCTACCTACAATAAACAAACCGACCGATTGATACCCGACCGTCCAACCCGGCCGGCCCTACGAACCTCTCATATTTTTGGATTTTAATCTTTTATCTTGCACTTGAATCTTGCACTTGAGACATCATAACGGTGAATCGGTATCCTTTAAGGAACCGAATCGATACGGCGCAAGACCGGGTCTGAGTGGGGGTAGCTTCGGATATCGATGAAGATTACCTGGCGGCCCTGTTCCTTAAGGATGCTCTGGAGGACTTTGTTTTTCTGGTCGGCCTGCTTTGCCTCACCATAAAGGATTTCCATGTTGTCTTTATTATATAAGGAAAGTTTGTCGACCGATGGGGCCGAGATCAGAACGATCGTTTTTCTAAGCTCGGGGTCCATGGATTTGAGACACTTAACGGCATTATCAAGCGACTCGTTCATTAATTTATCCCCGACTTTAATTTTGGCCACAGGCAGATCGGTAACAGTAGGGACATTGGCGCCATCTGCGTACTGTCGCTCGGCTACCACAAAGAGATCTTCATCGACAAGGTAAAACTTCCCTCCAAAGGAAATGAGGACGGCCGGCATGCGCTCGACGAGTTCCACTTTGAGCGTGTGCGGTAGCGCCCGTTTAACCGCTACGTCTTTTATCCAGGGTTCCTTAAGTAATTTATTCCGGATATCCTCCGTTGAAACGCTAAGCAGATTCGTCTCCTGATCAACATTGCAAACCTGGGCAATCTTTGCGGCAGGCACCGCCTTATTGCCTGTTATTTCGACCTTGGTAACGTTGAACAGCCCGGAATGATAGAGTTCAAATGCCCCTATCAACACGACAAATACGGCTGCTGCAATAATCGCTATCTGGTTGCGGCGTTTTCGCCGGATAAGGACAAGTTTCTGCTGTCTTTCTTCTGCTTTAGTCTTTGCTATCTGCCTGCCTTCGCTCAACTTGCATCACCTTGTGCTTCCCTTATGCTTCCAATAATGCTTTGAATAAACTACTTATGGTGTAACGATACTCTCTTTTAGTGATATAGTATGTACCTTCTTATCCTGCCTTATCTGTCATTGGTAGGCGTTAAGAGGACTTTGTCGAACTCCCCTAATAGTTCGACTTCGGGCACCAGCAGGATACCGCGCGCTTCAAAGACCCGCTGCTGCACGGCCTTCATTAGGTGATACACATCGGATGCAGTCGCATAGCCGCAATTAATTATAAAATTCGCGTGTTTGGTGGAGACTTCGGCGCCGCCTATTCTCATACCTTTACACCCGGTCTCTTCTATCAATTTTCCCGCCGAACCGGCTTTAGGGTTTTTAAAGATGCTTCCGGAGTTTGGCAATTGCAACGGCTGGTTGTTCTTACGCTTGGAAAAATAGTCCTCCATCTCATGCTTGATGACCTCCGGATCACCGGGCACAAGAACCAGCGTCGCCTCGACAATTATATCATCTCTGCTTAGACTGCTGTTCCTATATCCAAAATCTATCTGATCGCGCTTCAATACTGTGAGTTCACAGGCCCTCGTATAGGTTACGACATTGCCAACCGTATCACCAATGGATTTTCCATGCGCGCCCGCGTTCATCCTGAGAGCCCCGCCAAGGTTGCCCGGGATGCCCACGGCAAAGCTTAAACCGACGAGCGAGTGCTTTGCGGCTGTTTGGACGAGAGACGGCAACGAAACGGCGGCGCCGGCCTGTATTTTACCCGCCTCGACTCTTTTTCGCATAAAATCTCTTCCCAGGCGCAGGACGATCCCCGGAAAACCGTTGTCAGATACGAGTAAATTGGAACCCTTCCCAATAACAAAAAGCGGAAGTCCCCATTCCTTTGCGGTGGTAAGCACAATGATCAGTTGGTCCAGCGAATCGGCGACAGCAAAGATCTCCGCCGGTCCGCCAACCCTCATTGTAGTTTCTTTGGCAAGAACTTTACCTTTCACAACATTGTCGTTTAAATACTTGTGTAAGGTGCTAAAAGCCCTGCTCACGTAACGGTTGTTCAACATCTGTTCTATTGCTCCATTGCTCTAAAATTGCATACTTATCTTCGATGATTATGCAATTTTAGAAAATCCTCTCCGATAGCGCTTATATCCCCTGCGCCCATGGTAAGAACAAGGTCGCCTTCTCTAACCGTTTCCAACAGGAATTTTGGAATTTCTGTTTTCTTAGGCAAATAAACAACGTTTTTCCTCGGGCTTTCCGCAAGGACGGCATCCACTATGGCTTTACCGGTCACGCCGGGAATCGGATCTTCTCCGGCGGCGTAGACATCCGTAAGAACAACTACATCCGCATTGCTAAACGCCGGACCGAATTCCTTACTTAAAAACTTGGTTCTTGAGTACCTGTGGGGCTGGAACACGCAGATGAGCCTGCTCCAATCGCCGCTTTTAGCCGCGCTAAGCGTGGCCTCAACTTCGGTTGGATGGTGTGCGTAATCATCGACCAGCGTGAAATCGGGGGTTGTCCCGATTACCTGGAAGCGGCGCTTGACGCCCGAGAACCGGCTAAGCGCACCCAACACGGCATCCATCTCAATACCGAGGCTATTGCTTAAAGCGATTGTGGCAAGTGAGTTATAGACGTTATGCACGCCCGGCACGTTTAACTTTACTTCACCGATAAGCGCGCCGTTATGATAGGCGTCATAGGTGCTACCGAACTTATGCAGCACCACATTGCGCGCGATAAAGTTGTGCGCGCTCGGCCGGCTCTCGCCTTCCTGCTCGACACCGTAAGTTACAAATCTCTTTTCGGAGCGCTCCATTAAGCGGGCTACGCCCGGATTATCCGCACACGCGACGACAAACCCGTGTTCGGGCAGCGACTCGACAAATTTTAAGAAGAACTCCTCGATCGCCTCGAGCGAACCGTAATAATCAAGATGATCGGCCTCTATATTGGTCAGAACGATTACTTCAGGATTCAAAAAGAGCAACGAGCCGTCGCTCTCATCGGCCTCGGTGACGAAAAACTCGCCGCCGCCATGCTTGGCGTTGCTTCCAATATCGTTAAGCTCCCCGCCGATAAGAAATGTCGGGTCGAGACCGGTTTTTTCAAACGTAAGCGAGATCATCGAAGTCGTAGTCGTCTTGCCGTGCGTTCCGGCCACGGCTATGCTGCGCAAGTTTTTGCCCAGCTCGGCAAGCATTTCCGCCCTGCGCATTACCGGGATATTACTCTCTTTGGCCGCCTTTACTTCCGGGTTTGTAGTGGGAATTGCAGTGGAAACAACCACCACATCGGGGTCGTTGATGTTACCTGCACTATGGCCGATTGAGATAATCGCGCCTTTTTCTCTTAGTGAAGCGGTGTAACGGGATTCTTTCAGGTCAGAACCGCTTACTTTATACCCCATATCAAGAAGGACCTTCGCAATGCCGCTCATTCCGGCCCCGCCGATGCCGACAAAGTGGATATGCATCAAGTTTTCAACCATTGTGTCTCCTTACGTTTCTGCATCTTAAGCATCGATAATCTTACATATTCTTAACGTTTTACTTTTCTGTCGAGTGTTTGCGGCTCTCGGCAATTTCAAATACAAGATCGGCCAGCGCCTTATCGGCATCGGGCCGCCCGAATTGCCTCGAAGCCTCCGCCATCTGCAAAAGAGCATCCTCGCTCAAGATAAGCCCATCGACCGCTTTGCTGAGAGACACGCCATCCAAATCCTTATCTAGTATCAACCTGGCGGCGCCGAGCCTTTCAAGCTCACGGCCGTTTTTCTCCTGGTGATTATCCGTCGCATAAGGGTATGGGACCATAATGGCCGGTAGGCCGATTGCGGTGATTTCGGCAACCGTCGTGGCCCCCGAACGACATACCAGAAGGTCGGCCGCAGCATATGCCTCACCCATATTGTCCAGGTAGGGGTAGGCCGTATATTTGAGCTTATCTTCAGGTAGTTTTATCTTATCAATCGCTCTTTGTACCGATTCATAGTTTATCTTACCCGTAGCATGGATTATCTGCAAGCCGTCGTTATGCCGCCACCGATCGTAGGCCTCAACTACCGCCTCGTTTATTTTTTTGGCACCGCGACTTCCTCCAAACACGAGTAAAACTCTCCGGGATGCGTTCACGTCAAATGCTTGTTTGGCCTTGCTTTTGTCGGTCGATAAAATCTCTTCCCTGATAGGATTGCCTGTAAACTCAACCCTTCTATCTGCCGGGAAATACCCCTTCATATCGGGATAGGATACAGCAATTGCACCTACAACCCTGCCAAGGACTTTGTTTACCAGGCCGGGGACGGCGTTTTGTTCGTGGATCACCGTCGGAATCTGCCGCAAGACAGCGCCCCCCACGACGGGTAAACTCACATAGGCACCCATACCCACAACCACGTCCGGCTTAAAACGACGAAACACGCTTACCGCCTCAATCGTTCCCCTACCTGCAGATATGAATGAAACAAGTGCCTTAAACGACGGCTTTCTTGGAAGCCCTCTCGCCTCAATTGCCTTAAAATCAAAGCCGGCCTGCGGTACAAGTGTAGCCTCTAGACCGGTCGATGTGCCTACAAACAATATTTCAAGATCGTTTCTTGCTTTTTGTAGCGCTTTGGCGAGAGCCAGCCCCGGATACACGTGACCCGCTGTTCCGCCCCCGCTTATTATTACTCGCATTAACACGACTCCTGATTTCTTTCTTCTTTACCTTCTTTGTCCTGGCTTTCGAGGTCTCCTCCAGCGCCTTAGCCCTCGCCCGCTTCTTCGATGATTTTGCCCTGTGTTTGCCCTTTTTGGTAGTCTCTTCGATATCCCCGCCGTCAACGGCGCGAAGCGGCTTCCTTCTCCTGCGCGAAGCGGATCCCCTGTTGCCTTCAAGCGCAATACTGAGAAGGATGCCCACCGCTGCGAGATTAGCCATCAGCGACGAGCCGCCGTAACTTATAAACGGCATCGGGATGCCCGTTATGGGCAACACCGCGGTTACCGTCCCCATATTAACGATAGCCTGCAGGGCGACCATGGAAGTCACACCCACGCCGAGCAGGTACCCGAATTGACTTTTGCACTGGCGTGAAATCCTGATTCCATAGTAGGCAAAAAGTGCGAAGAGTGAAATAGTGAATAACGTGCCCAAAAGACCAAGCTCTTCCCCGATAATGGCGAAGATGAAATCGGTGTGGGCGGCCGGCAGGTAAAAATATTTCTGCCTGCTCATCCCAAAACCAACGCCTGTTAGCCCACCCGAGCCAAATGCCAGCAATGATTGCTTGATTTGCCAGCCGTTGCCAAGGGGGTCGGCGTTCGGGTTGAGAAACGAGGTAATCCTGTTTAAGCGATATGATCTGGCAAAAATGAGAGCAATTGCAGACACCGTGCCAAGGGAAGCCGCCGCAGCAATATATTTCATATTAAGACCGCCGACAAACAACATGACAAATAGTGTGATACAGAGGGCGAGAGTTGTCCCCATATCCGGCTGCTTCATAATCAGGAGTATGATCAGCAATATAGCCCCGGCGTAGGGATAAAGTTCTCTTATGTCCTTTAATCCCCTGCTTCTTTTAGAAAAAAAATCAGCGGTAAACAAGATAGCCGCGATTTTTGCCAGCTCAGAAGGTTGTATCTGAAAGCCGCCCAGGGGAATCCAACTGGTGGCGCCTCCGGCATTTTTGCCGATTCCCGGGATGAGGACGGCAACAAGTAATCCAACTGCCGCCCACATGGCGGGCCGCACCATACGCTGCAGGGTTTTCAGGGGAACATTCGACAAGAACATTAAGGCCGCAAACCCTATCCCAGCCGCGATAAGTTGCTTTTTTATGTAATAATAGCTATCGCCCGTGCTCGCATACGCCCGGGCGTGGCTCGCCGAAAGGACCATAATGAGCCCGAACAGGATCATCACGATAACCACGCCGAGCAGCCTGTGATAATTTTTCTTATTTTTTTGTTTTGCTCTCGCCATGTTTTTCTCCGAGCGCCAGAACGGCTTGTCGAAATGCTTCGCCTCTTTGCGCATATCCATTGAATGCATCAAAACTTGCACAGGCCGGTGAGAACAATACAATATCGCCGGGTTGCGCGAGCCTTGCAGCCCGTACGACCGCGTCGTCAACCGTTCCGGCATACTCTTGAAGAGTACCGACAGGTAGCGCCCTTAAAATCTCATGGCCGGCTTCACCAAAACCGACCACCGCTCTTACCTGCCTATTTATATCTATATACTGGGCGAGGGCGGTAAAACTATTTCCTTTATTCCTTCCTCCAACAAGAAGGACAATCGGTTTATTAAAAGCGGTCAACGCCTTTACCGTGGCATCGACGTTCGTTGCCTTTGAGTCGTTGTAATACTCCACCCCATCAACAGATGCGATAAACTCCGTACGGTGGCTTAAACCCGTAAAACCGGCAACCACCTCTTTAATTACTGTGGGCTCGATCCCAAATACCAGAGATATCCCGGCGACGGCCATAATATTATCTAAATTGTGGTCGCCACGGATTTTTACCTCATCAACCCCGCAGATATCAACCTCACCGCCGATATCCGCGATAACGCGACCGTTTCGTATAAAAACTCCCGGATGAAGTTCCTGTTTCTTGCTCGTCCCAACGACTTTTGCCTTTATGTGAGGTGCAAGCGATCGTACTACCTCATCATCCATATTGAGAATCGCGACATCGTCGTCCGTCTGATTCGCGAACAGGCGGTTCTTAGCCCGAACGTAGTCCTCAAAATCCGGGTGCCAATCAAGGTGATCCTCGGTAATATTAAGAAGCACCGATACCTTTGGCCTGAAATCGACAATCGTATCGAGCTGAAAACTGCTCACTTCAACAACCAGTGTTTCGACATCCGCATCGTCAACCGCCGTTACAAGCGGGACCCCGATATTACCCGCAACGGCCGGTTTTTTCCCAGCGGCCTCAAATACCTTTCCGGTTAACGTCGTCGTTGTGGTTTTTCCGTTTGTTCCGGTAATGGCTACAATCGGCTTGCCGGTCAGCCGGTAGGCAAGCTCGATCTCGCTCCATATCGGGATACCACGCCGCCGTGCGGCTTCAAGAACCGGAACGCGGCTCGGCACCCCCGGGCTTACCACTATTAAATTAATTTCATCAAGCAAGCTTTCTTCCTGCTTACCAAGCCGCACGGTAATGCCGCTTTTCTCAAGCTCGGCGGCAACTTGCTTGATTTCATCTTTCTCAGAGGTGTCTGAGGCCAGCACCGTAGCGCCAAGCGCTTTCAGCTTTAACGATGCCGCTTTCCCACTACGTCCAAGCCCTATGACCAGGATATTCTTTTCTACAAACTCCACCCGATTACCTTCTTGTCGCCGTTATCTCGTGGCCGCTACCTAGCCCTCGGTCACACATCAATTAATAAGGGTTTTGAAAATATAAAATTTTCTATTCTCTAGAGCGCCACTAATGTGACGCCGTACTCGTTGCCGTCATAAAGTAGATACCAAACCCAATACCGGCGAAAATGCCGGAAATAATCCAAAAACGCATCATTATCTGCGTTTCAGACCATCCCTGCATCTCAAAATGGTGATGGATCGGCGCCATCTTTAGAATTCGTCGTTTAAACCAGCGATAGCTCACAATCTGGCCGATGACGGAGAGACCTTCTATCACATAAATGCCGCCGATAAGAACAAGCAGCAACTCCGTTTTAGTCAGGATTGCCATAATCGCTATCACACCCCCGAGCCCGAGAGACCCGGTATCGCCCATAAAGATGCTGGCCGGATAGCTGTTGAACCATAGAAAACCGATAGCGGCACCGCCTACCGCGGCACAGATTATTGCAAGATCAAGCCGGTTCTGCCGGAACGCTATGCCGGCGTAGGCAAGCATTGAGATTGTAACCGTCCCGGCGGCGAGCCCGTCAAGCCCATCGGTCAAATTAACCGTATTCGTTGTCGCCGTCATGATTATGAAAACGAGGGTGATATAAAGAATAGGGACCACTATCGCCTTGTGCATTATCGAGAACTTAAATGCCGGAGAGCCAAGCGGGATTACAAGATGCGTGAGCGGGATTTGCACGGTCGTTGCAAGGTTTGCAAAATTTATCGCCACCAGCCCTACCAATATCGCTATCACAAGCTGCCAGAGAATCTTCGAGCGTGCCTTCAGGCCGAGCGACCTGGCTTTTACGACTTTGCGGTAA
>PFFU01000024.1:0-3467 GCA_002783345.1 Candidatus Aquicultor secundus | reverse complement strand
CCTTACAACCTGCCCTATGCCTTCCCTGCGAAGCAACTTAATCCAAATCGGCGTTAATACCGCTGTTATAACCAGGGCTAGAACAGCGGTCAAAAATATCTGATACGTTGGATAGTGCAAAAAGGTTATCATCGTTTAAAATGCCCCAAGTATGTTCCCAAGTGTATACGAAAGTATTTTCTAAAGTGTGTTCCTAAGAGTGTTATTAGACTATTTTTTGTTATTAGACTATTTTTACAAGTGCTCTTACGACTACTTCCAAACCAACCCCGCGTGATGCCTTAACTAATACAGCATCCCCAGGCATGATAAGTTGCTTTAACAGTTGCGCGGCAGTAGCCGCATCCGGGCACGTCACAACCGCTTTTGCGTTCATGCCGTTTTTAATGGCGCTGTCCGCCATCGCCTGACTCTCAATACCTACCGCGACCAGGATGTTTATCCTTAGAGAGGCGACGAGCTCCCCGATTTCCTTATGGGCCTCATTTGAAACGGGCCCAAGCTCCAGCATATCACCTAAGACCGCAACGTGTCTTCCCTGAGGTTGGGTCGATATATCCATAAGGGTTAGTAGTGCCGCCTGCATCGAACTCGGATTGGCGTTGTACGCGTCGTTTAAGATTAGCACATTATCGGCAGTTGTAAAAACCTCCATCCGCATGGATGTAGACCTGCAGCCTGAAAGCCCTATGCGTATCTCGTCAACGCTTAAGCCCAACTCGGTGGCGACAGCGGCAACGGCCAGCGCGTTATAGACATTATGCCTGCCCGGCACCGCCAGGCGCACGATATAATCCGTCCCTTTGCCGATATCGAGCCTGAACGATGCGCGGCCCAACTCATCGACATCGAGTTCGCTTCCGCGGATATCACCGGAGGCAATCCCATAAGTAACGGTCTTTGCGCAAGCGTACTGTGTGATATCGGGCGTCCAGAGATCATCCCCGTTTAATACCGCTACTCCGTCCTCCGGCAACGACTCGATAAGCTCCGCTTTTGCCCTGGCTATCATCTCTTCCGACCCAAGAAGCTCCATGTGCGCCTGTCCGATGTTTGTGACCACCCCTATATTGGGCTTTGCAATCTGCGCAAGCTCTTTTATCTGCCCCTGCCCACGCATACCCATCTCGACTACCAGCACCTGCGTTTCGGCATCCGTCCTGAGAATGGTCAGCGGGACGCCGATTTCGTTGTTAAAATTCTTGTCGGTGCTGACAACCCTGAATTTATGCGCCAGCACGCAGTTTAACATGTCCTTTGTGGTCGTCTTCCCCGTACTGCCTGTTACCCCGATAACCTTTATCGGGAGTTTCGACCGGTAATACGCGGCGATATCCTGCAGTGCCTTCAGGCAATCATTCACTTCAATAACAAACTGCGACCCGGCCAGCCCAACAAGCCGTTCCTTTTGGTACGAACCTTTTTCTACGAGAAAACCGGCGGCACCTTTTCTTAAGGCATCAAAGATGTACTGGTGCCCATCCGTCTCTCCTCTTAGCGGAATAAAAAGATCACCGCTTTTAATCGTCCTGCTATCAATGCTTATTCCAAGAACCTTAAAACCCGCTGAGCCGCTCAGCAGTATTCCCTCGGTGCTATCCGCTATTTCGTCTACGGTTAACGGGACCATTTCACCATCCCCCCGAGTAATTCCTTCGCTATTTGCACATCATCAAATGGTATTTTCTCGCCCGCTATCTCCTGTCCTTGCTCGTGCCCTTTTCCTGCAATTACCACAAAATCATCCTTTTGCGCCCCTTCCAGCGCCATCGCTATCGCGTTTCGCCTGTCCGCTTCGATCTCACATCGGCGGAGTAAATTCTCTTCTATCCCATTCTTTATTTCCATAATTATCTCTCTTGGATCTTCGCTTCGCGGATTATCTGACGTAATTATTACATGGTCGCTCAACTCCGCCGCAATTCTCCCCATCATGGGTCTTTTCCCCTTGTCCCTATCACCGCCGCACCCAAATAACGTTATTAGCCTTCCCTCGGTCAGCTGTCGCGCGGCGCTCAAGACCTTCTCAAGGCTGTCGGGCGTATGGGCATAATCCACAATTACAGTGAACTCTTGACCGGTATCCACCCGCTCAAATCTCCCCGGAACAGACCCCAACCTCTCAAGCCCTACTTTAATCTTTTCTAAATCAATGCCCAGCGCAATACTTACGCCTGCAGCGGCCAGTGCGTTGGATATGTTGTAGAGACCGGGCATTTTTAAATCTACGTCCACTGTCCCCGAACCGGTATGAATTTTTACGGCTGAGCCATCGGCCCTGAGCATGATTCCGCTTGCATATACCTCTGTTTTATCTTTAAGGCTATATCTGAGTTGCTTCCCTTCGCCTCTCTGTATAAGTTTGCGGCCGTATTCGTCGTCTATATTAATAACTTGATGAGGTCCCCGGCTTGCGTTGCGGTTGGTTGCTTTACCGACAGCTTGTTTCGGTGCGCAAGACCTCTTGTCAAATATGCGCTTTTTTACCTCAAAATATTCCTCGATCGTCCCATGATAATCCAGATGATCCCGGCTTAAGTTAGTAAAAACGACAACGTCAAATTCACACGCCTCAACCCGTAGCAAATCAATGGCATGTGAAGAAACCTCTATGACCGCCGCGTCTACACCTGCATCCACCATCCGCGCAAAGAATTCCTGTAAATCGAGCGACTCCGGGGTTGTTCGATCCACAGGAATTTTTTCGCTTCCAATCCTGTACTCGACCGTGCCTAGCATGCCGGTCTTGTATCCTGCAGCGCTCATCACGCTCTCAATCATATAACTGGTGGTCGTCTTTCCATTCGTGCCGGTAATACCGATTAGCTTAAGTTTTCTCGTCGGATAATCAAAAAACGCGCTCGCTATCTTCGCCATGGCTTCGCGCGTATTATTCACGACAATCTGGGTTATGGTAACCTTTGGTAGAGTTCTCTCAACGACAACCGCCGTAGCCCCTGCCTCTTGCGCTTTAAGAGCAAAAGCATGCCCATCGGCCTTAAATCCGTTAATACAAAAGAAGAGATCATCTTTTTTAACCTTGCGTGAATCATATGCAAGGCCCGATATCTCTTTATTTATGTCACCGATTATGTTGTTTATGGCAACCGCCGTAAGTATAGTCTTGAGTTTTTTTACTTGCACGTTCTCCTCCGCTAATCAATCATACCAGTGTCCGCATTTCAAGGTCCAGGGTCATGCCAAAGCATACCCCGCGCTTACTAAAAAACGCACGGCTTACTCCAAATTAAAGCGCTCGCCTATCCAAGCCGGCAAACCCCCACTAACGGCCGCTGCACACTCTAACCTGCCGAATGAAGCCAGGCCGAGCCCGCAACCAGACCACCGGATCCACGTATAAGCATCCCCTCTCCAGGCCAAACGTCAGCGTTTTCCCGAAAGCGTCACTAGTGCCAGAACACCATAATTATTGTGTCATTCTGAGCAGGTCCTTCGCTATCGCTCAG
>PFFU01000069.1:454-3832 GCA_002783345.1 Candidatus Aquicultor secundus | reverse complement strand
CAGAATGACAGCTACCGTCTTTATGCTGCCTGCTGCATACTCCCTACTGCCTACTAGAACCCGCATTCTCGACCCATATTCTCGACCCGTATTCTTAAGCTGATTGCTGAATGCTGAGAGCTGAGCTACACTCTAGACCTTCTATCTTACAGGCCGGCGGCGGCCAGAATATCCGGAACCTTGTCTTCCGCGCCGATGGCCATGACGTGAACGCCGGCACAGATACTTTTAAGCTCGGCGATCTGGCGACCGGCGATTTCGATGCCTTTTTTGAGCGCGTCTTCGCCCTTATAAGGCGCGAGTTCATCAATAAGCTCTTGCGGAACTGAAACGCCGGCTACGAACTTGTTAAGGTACTTGGCCATACCGGCTGATTTTAAGAGCAGGATACCGGCCATTATCGGCACATCAAACTGCTTGGCGTAATCCATGAACTTCATGAATTTCGGCATATCGTAGACCGCCTGGGTCTGGAAAAACTTTGCGCCCGCCTTAACCTTCTTCTCAAATTTTGCGAGTTGCGGCTCAAGCGGATTGGCCTCAGGTGTTACGATGGCCCCGGCAAAGAAATCGGTTTTTCCTTGTAGCTCAAGACCGGCCATATCGTGACCTTCATTAAGCCCGCTTATCACCTCAAGAAGCCCGACCGACTCGATATCGAATACCGGCTTGGCATCCTTATGGTCGCCGAGTACCGGGTGGTCACCGGTGAGCGAAAGCACGTTTTTGATACCAAGAACCGATGCGCCAAGAAGGTCGGACTGCAGACCTAAACGGTTACGGTCGCGGCAGGTCATCTGGTAAATCGGCTCAAGACCCATATCCATCATTACTTGAGCAATCGCCAGCGTGCAGACACGCATGACCGCGCTCTGATTATCGGTTACATTGAGGGCGGTTACTTTGTCTTTAAGCCCCTCGATGTGGTGCTTCATCTCACTTAAGTCGGTTCCCTTCGGAGGGCCGACTTCAGCGGTGACTACAAATGTTCCACTTTGGATTTCTTCTTTAAATCCCACCGCTCTTCCCCCTACTTTCTTAAATCCATATAGCGAAGGTTGTTTGCCTTCTGGTGGTTCTTCGGCGAGTTGATCTCTTTAAATTTGTCGACCTGGCCCATAGCGTTCATCTTGTTGTAGATAAGCACCCAGCCGCAATCACGGCTTGAGTCGATCTCGCACTTGCCGTTATTCGTGCCGCCGCACGGGCCGTTAAGCAGGCTCTTCGCGCAGCGGGCTACCGGGCAGATACCGCCGGTTTTATCAAGGACGCATTCGCCGCAGCCCTTGCACATCTCGGTATAATATCCGTACTCTTCGTTAAAGCCCATAAACGTGGTGTTAACACCCGGCAGCACCGGCATGTTTGGGAATTTTCGCGCCATTCCCTGAATGCCGACGCCGCAGGCCAATGACACTATCGCCTGGTATTTGTCGGCATCTTTTACCTCGTCCAGATACTCGAAATCACACTGGCGGATGACGGTCTGTTCGCCGACTTCGATATCGCGCCCGTCGACTTTTCGGGATAGGCGCAGGGCGGTTGCCGTAAGGTTTACCGCGCGCTCACCGCCGGTTAAGCATACCTCAACGCAAGTGCCGCATCCGACCATTAACACGCGGTCGTACGAGTCCACCATCGCCTTTATCTCATCTAAGGTTTTTGGCTCCGCAACAATCATTTCTCGTGCACACTCCTTAATCCCTAATGGAGCTTCTAAGGTTTCCCCCGACGCGGGGCTTGCAGCCGGCGCCTCACTACATCTGCCGGCGCCGACTTAAATACAGCCTCACGTTTACATCTATACTCAAGTGCTCTTCTTTAACGCTAGTCTACAGCGAGCACTTTAGAAACCGGATTCGGTCCGAGTTCGTCGAGCTTTGCCTTGAACTCGCCCATCATCCGGCCGAATGCTTCCGGGCCGCCCGGCGCACCCATAAAGGCTATACGGCCCGCGCCGATTCCGGTCGCTTCGAGGACCTTTTTAACCTCATTGGTGCGAATCTCCGCCCAATTGACGCCCTTGCGATGGCGGCACTCCTCGTCCGGGCAGGCCAGGACCGCGATACCGTCAGCGCCGTTTTCAACCGCACGCAGTAGATGCCGCGTATCGAGGCGGCTGGTGCACATGAGTCTGACCATGTTAACGCCCGGTATCGACGGGCTCGCCATGGAGGCCGGGTTTTTAATTGTTGGAACGGCATACTGGCAGCCGAAGACGGTGACTCCGCTCGTGCCTTTATCGATCTGCTCGTTGATAAGCGTATCGTCGTTGTAGGCGATATCGATCGCAAGGCCAGGGCACACGCTCGCGCAGATTCCGCACGCCTGGCAGCTCTCCCAGGAGAAGCCGGCCACGCGGGCCTCTGAAATATACGGTGCGCCGTACGGGCAAACGCGCACGCAGGAGAGACACGCCGCGCAATCCTCCGGGCGGGCCATCGTCGCGCCGCGACCGCAGTTCATGCAGCGCTGGGCCTCATAAACTGCGGTTTGAAGCTCGAAACCACCCTCGGCCTCTACAAAGCTTTTTAAGCGCTCCGCCGGGTCCATAACCGAAATGTCGTTTTTGTCCTTGCGCGTAATCTTAAGAGTCGTAAAATCGGGCAGCTTGCCGATCGGTGCCGGCTTAAGTACGGTGACCGGCTCGATTTTGCCGGTGGTAAGGAACGTTTCAATCGATGTTGCGGCGTCATGCGCGTTTCGCATGGCCGCTACCGCAGCACCCGGGCCGGTAACAACCTCGCCGCACGCGAAGACGTTCGGCAGGTTGGTTTGGAAGGTGGCCGGGTTCCACTTTATGCGCCCGCGCCCGTCAACCTCGAGGGAGGTACCGGTAAACCCGTTCATATCCGCTCCCTGACCAATAGAAAAGACCACGTTATCGGCCTCGATATCGAGAAGCTCGTCCTCGTTGTAAGCCGGGCTGAACATGCGGTTTTCATCGAAGACATGGGTGCAGCGCTTAAAGGTGATCCCCACAACCTTGCCGTCAACGACCTTTATCTCTTTCGGTCCCCAGGAGGGGTTGATCGCAATGTCTTCTTCGGCGGCCTCATCGAGCTCCCAGCTAAAGGCGGGAATCTCGGGGCGGCTCTCGAGACAGCAGAGGTTGACCTGTTGCGCACCGAGGCGCTTAGCGGAACGGGCGACGTCAAAGGCGACGTTTCCACCGCCGATAACGACCACTTTCTTGCCAACCGTTGCGTTATCGTTAAAGTTGGCTTCCTTTAAAAACGGCAGCGCCAGAAGAACGCCGTCGGCATCGGCCCCGGGAATCGGGATTCCTCGGCTCACGGAAAGACCTATGGCTATCAAGACAGCGTCATACTGCTTGGCTAAATCATCAAACTGGACATCCGTGCCGATCGCGGTGTT
>PFFU01000069.1:0-438 GCA_002783345.1 Candidatus Aquicultor secundus | reverse complement strand
CGGCACGCCGGTGTATATAGCGCCGCCGCAGGCATCGTTTTTCTCAAAAATGGTTACGTCAAAGCCATCTTTAGAAAGGTCAAAAGCCGCAGTAAGACCTGCGGGTCCGCCGCCGATGATGGCGACTTTTTTGCCCCTGGTTTTTGGAACCGGCCCGTAGTCCGGCTCGTCCTTGCAGATATCCGCCGCAAAGCGCTTGATCGCACGGATGTTGACCGCGCCATCGACGTCGTTGCGGCGGCACTCACCCTCGCACGGGTGGTGGCAAATGCGCCCCAAGCTTCCGGGAAGCGTGCAGCGCTCACGCACCGCATCGAGCGATTCTTTAAATCTGCCTTGCGCTACCAGGGTAACAAACGATTGCACGTCCGCGTTAACCGGGCAGGCACTCGTACAAGGCGGCTTGATGGGCCCACTCGTTACCCATGTATTAAAAGT
>PFFU01000193.1:18208-21206 GCA_002783345.1 Candidatus Aquicultor secundus | reverse complement strand
CCCATAGCGGACTTTCACCGCCAAGCTATCGCCCATGCCGGGCGCACACTAAAAGAAATAGCCCACCAGTATCTGGTGGGCTATTTCGAATTCTTATTAAATTCTATTCTAAGGCTCGTAGCGAATTAAGCGCTGCCGGATTTTGCGGCTCAAGCTTTAAAACCTGCTTAAGATCCTTGATCGCTTTGTCTTTATCACCGAGCTTCCTGTAAGCGACCTCGCGGCTAAGATACGCTTCGATCCATTTTGGACGTTCCTTGATCACAAGATCGAGTTCTTTTACGGCCTGCTTCAAATCGCCTTCCTGCAGCCTGATTAACGATATTCCAAAGTGGGCTTCCGGATTTTTCTTATCGATATTTATTGCCGTATTAAGGTCATCAATGGCGGCATTGGTGTTGCCGTTATTAAAATAAAGCCTGGCCCGATAAACAAACGCTGCTGCATCCCTGGGGCTGAGAAGAACAACTTTATCGAAACTATTTATCGCCCTTGGGAAATCGCCCTTAGCTTCAGCGATAGCCGTCTGCAGACTATAGTAGTCTATGGCCCTCGATCTTGCATAAATCAATCCGCCGATAGCCACTAAGACGATCACTGCAATTATGACCTTTTTTTTCACAAACAATTCACCTCTTCTAATCCATCTTAGATGGTTGCTTACATTTTAGCAAAAACCTGTTGCTCAGACTATGTGCGAAGTTTCCCAAAAGGGACCACTAAGCACCGCTGTCACGTGTTTTAGAATTCGCTCTTAGTATAACGCAGTTTTAATTATTATCCAACCATGTGGTTTCTCATTTTTATCGATATTTTAACAGTAACTTCCAGCTTCCGTAATAACCAATGCCTTACGCGTTTACTTCCAACATCCCTATCCGATAGTGCAGCTTTTGTGTCGGACAGTTTAAAAACCCTCTCTCCGGGTAAAAGCTAGTAGCTCGGGGTAGAACGGACCGCCCTGCAGGCGAGGCGTTATTAGCATACATGCTGGTAATAAGCCTGGTCTTGAGCAAATTTCAATTGGTTACCATCTAACCGAGCGAAGGGCGATCACTCAATTTAGAGAGTCAGCTTTGAGAGGAGATTATATGACAAGAAAGTTAGTTTTACTATGTGCAACCACACTACTCACACTATTACTATCGGGCTCATTGTTGGGGTCGCCGGCCATAGGCGCAACATATTCAAAACAAGAGATAATACCACAAAACAAAGCTGAATGGACCGATGCTAGGGAGGGGATATATGCGATTGATGTTGAAAAAGTGGTGATCGCCGATGATGGCCCAAATGTGGAGTTTACGGTAAAAGCCTATGACTCCTTTAATAAAAGCCTTCTTGCCAACCAGCACATTTGCTTTTTTATTGATACCGACCAGAACGCCGATACGGGTATCCCCGATCTTCCCGGGATAGAACGTCTTGTTGAGATAATTTATTTCGAGGAGAACGGCATCAGCAAACTCACTGCCACGGTACATGATGGTCATACAAAGTTTGGCGGATCGGAAGAGGTTACTCAAACCGCGGATGGCACAAGTATAATTGCCCGGATTCCGGCAAGTTTTCTCGGAAATATAACGAAGTTCAACTGGTCTATGTGCGTTTTTGATGACAGCACTTATAAGATTTTCGATTCGGTCCCCGATGACGGCTTTGCTACATATGAAATAGGTAGCGATGACAGCGGTGGTTCCGGTGGTGGCTCTGGCGGAGGCTCAGGTGGTTCCGGTGACGGCTCTGAAGATAATGGGTCTAAGGAATCAACAACCGTCGTTGAGGGCGATAAGGTAGAACCCACACATAACTCGGCTTCAACCAATTTCAACGATATCTGGTCGAGAGACTGGTTCTATGCGGATGTTATGTCTCTTGTTGATAGCAGCGTTGTAAACGGCTACAGCGATGGTAGCTTTAAGCCTCAAAACAACATAACCCGCGCGGAATTCTGTAAAATGATTCTCGCAGCGCTGGGCCAAGAACCGGATCCGAATGTGTTTCCGTCGTTCAACGATACGGTCTCACATTGGGCATCAGCCTACATAGAAAAGGCCAAAAAACTCGGCATAACCGACGGATACGCGGGCGACGTTTTCAAGCCGAACAATTATGTGACGCGGGCAGAGATATGCAAGATGATTTGTAACGCTAAAAACATGAACCTGAAGAGTACCCCAAGCGGCTTCACGGATTGCAGCGGGCATTGGGCGGATGGGTATATCTCAACGCTAAGAGAGACCGGCATTCTCTCCGGCTATACGGACGGCACATTCAGACCACAAAACCGCGCTACAAGGGCCGAAGCGTGTAAGATTATTTCTTTGATGCTGCATAATTAAAACACAAAAACACAAGATTTTAGGCACATACGGCTAGTGGCTCAGGGCGATTATGCTCCCCTGAGCCACTAGCCTTTTAATCTCCATGTTCCTTGTTTTCCTTGTTTTCTAAGAGCTTGTTAGAAATTAGAAGTCTGTTTGTAGCTTAAACCGCTCTTACTAAGAATTCCGAGCGCTTCCCGCACAGAGGAAACGATGCTGAGGAGATTGCCAAATGAGCTGAGCTTGCGCCTGAATTTTCCATTTAACCCTACGACCACAAGCCTCCCGTCGTTTTCTTCAATCTTATGCCGTGCCCACAGAATTGCGGCCAAACCACTGTTGTCTAAATAGTTCAGTTTCTTCACATCAACAATAAGTTTTTTGTTTCCTTCGTTAATAGTTTCAGCGATCTCATCCTTTAGAAGCTGAACCGAACAAATATCACACTCCCCGCCAGCAACGATCATGTCTACGTTGTTAACCATCATCCTCCGTATGCTTAAATCGTTCAATTGTTTTTCTTGCAACTATAAATCACCTCTGATAAAACTGTGCACAAAAATTTCCTTTTTATTTATAATTCCCGAAACGCCGAATGCAAAACATAAAATGTGAGCGGAGTCAGGAGTCAATGAACAATAAAAGGGCCGGTTTCTTTCAAACCGGCCCTTTTA
>PFFU01000193.1:2441-18188 GCA_002783345.1 Candidatus Aquicultor secundus | reverse complement strand
CTTAAAATCCTCCGCATAATCTTACCGCTTCTCGTTTTCGGAAGTCCCGGTGCGAATTGCATCTTATCGGGACTTGCGATCGGGCCAATGATGGTCCTTACGTGGGTTACCAGCTCTTTCTTAAGCTCAGGCGATGGCTTGAAGCCGTCTTTGAGTGTTACGTATGCGTAGATACCCTCGCCCTTAATGTCATGCGGGAATCCGACAACTGCGGCCTCGGCTACGGATGGGTGACTTACGAGAGCCGATTCCACCTCGGCCGTGCCGAGCCTGTGACCGGATACGTTGATAACATCGTCAATTCGTCCCGTGATCCAGAAGTCGCCGTCTCTGTCGACCCTTGCGCCGTCTCCCGTGAAGTACTTGCCTGGGAAGCGGCTGAAATATACTTCTTTAATTCTGGCGTTCTCAGGATCGCCATACGTACCGCGCAGCATTCCCGGCCACGGCTTATCGATTACCAGGTAGCCCTGCTCATCTACTGGGGCCGGTGAGCCGTCCTCTTTGACGACCTTTGGCTCGACGCCGAAGAACGGCCTTGTCGCCGAACCTGGTTTCAATGTCATTGCACCGGGTAGCGGTGTGATTAAGAAACCGCCGGTCTCTGTCTGCCAGTAGGTATCAACAATCGGGAGTTTACTTTTACCGACCTTATTGTAGTACCACATAAACGCTGCCGGGTTGATCGGCTCACCGACGGTTCCGAGAACCTTTAGTGATGAAAGATCGTATTTCTCAACCCAGCCGTCGCCTTCTTTCATGAGCGCCCTGATGGCCGTAGGGGCCGTGTAGAATATATTAACCTGATATTTGTCGATTATATCCCAAAATCTTCCCGCATCCGGATAGCTCGGGACACCTTCAAACATTATGCTTGTAGCGCCGCATGTCAGAGGTCCGTACACGACATAGCTGTGTCCGGTAACCCAACCGATATCTGCCGTGCAGAAGTGGGTCTGCTCTTCTTTATAATCAAAAGTCAACCTGAATGTAAGCGCTGTGTAGAGGGTGTAGCCGCCGGTTGTGTGAAGAACGCCTTTTGGCTTGCCGGTCGAGCCTGATGTGTAGAGGATGAAGAGTGGGTCTTCAGCATCCATGTGCTCCGGCTCGCAGTAGCTAGAGATATCGTTTGCGGCCATCTCTTCATGCCACCAGGTATCTCTTCCTTCCTTCATTTCGGTATCGCCGGCCCTGTTGACGACGATTACGCTCTGTATTGACGGGCACTGCTCAAGTGCGGCATCTGAATTCTTCTTAAGCGGTACTACCCTTCCGCCACGCATACCGTTGTCCGCTACGACGAGTACTTTCGCTTCGCAATCCTGGATCCTATCGCGTAAGGCCTGGGAACTAAATCCACCAAACACCACGCTGTGAATTGCGCCGATTCTTGCACATGCGAGCATCGCAATTGCAAGTTCCGGAATCATAGGAAGATAGAGAGATACTCTATCGCCTCTCTTTACACCTTTTTTCTTGAGAACATTTGCGAACCTGTTAACCTCACGATGGAGCTGCTGGTAGGTGTAAGTTTTGGATGTACCATCGTCGGCTTCCCAGATAATAGCCGCTTTGTTCTTTCTCCAGGTATCCAGATGCCTATCAAGGCAGTTGTATGAGGCGTTTAGCTTGCCACCCTGAAACCATTTGATATACGGCTTATTAAAATCGTAATCGAGGACCTTATCCCATTTCTTGAACCATGTGAGTTCTTTTTCCGCTATCTCGGCCCAGAACCCGTTTGGATCCTCAATCGACCTCTTGTAAAGAGCCTCATACTCTTCCATGCTCTTTATATAAGCGTTTGCGCTAAATTCCGGCCTTGGAGGGAGCACCATTTGATCCTCCTCAAGTACAGTCAGACCTGTCTGTTCCGTCATTCTTTAACCTCCCCTTAATTATCTCTCCCTACTTGTTAAGTAATGCTGGATTTCTCGGCCTTAAGGGAGCTGTCGATATACATAGCGATCATTTGTTTATCCCGCGGGCTTATCGTCGTAAACCGGATACCGATCCGGTACATTCGTGCAAGATTCCCGTGCTGAATGCAATAAGAGACCGAACCCGTCGCGCAGGCTTTTTCGCTGGCCTGCGGCAGGACGATTTCGATCTCGGCCTGCATGCCTTCCTGGATGGGGCTCGCCGCGTATACCAGTAGCCCCACTCCACCGCGCCCAATATCCTGCACGGCGATGCCTTTATAGATATTGCTCTTCCCTTCAAAACGAACCCGGTAGCTGATATCATCGGCGGACTTAATGCGGATTGCCCTCCTGCGCTTTAATATCTGTGCGCTCGCAATCGGGCTTAGCGCGAGGTATGCGCAATTGTCGGCCTGCTGTTTTATAACCACTCTGAGTGAACAAAGATCTCGCGTGGCCGGGATGAACATCATCGGGGTCGCGCCTTCCTCAACAAAGGGGAGGCGTACGTCTTCAATTGCACGGCAGAAGATAAGCGGCGTGTCGAGCGTCATTACAACAGTATACGGCAACGGCTCATCGGCATCGCTAAACTGCACGTCAACCTGCGTTCCGGGCTGCAGCAACTTCTTTATATACGGCCAGTCTATTAACTTAGCATCGTTTGGTGATTTCCCCATAATACTGGCTATCGGCATAGCTAGCCGGAACTTAAAACAAGCAGAACCAGCAACCGCTTTGTGAAGAGTTTACGCGGGGAAACCTCATCGACGACGTTGCAATTCCGGTCCTTAAGCGGCACGCCTAAACCCACCGTTTAAGTACTTACTTCCTGCCGAGCCGGATATTCGCCAACGGCCATGCATACTCGTATAGGTGCAGCCCTTTTGAGACAGCGATAATCTCCCCGTCATCTACGCCTATCTCGCTCGCCATAAACTCTTTCATCATCTGCAGACCCGCGAGGTTTGCCGGGAAGCCGCCCCATAAATCCCAGGAGCGAAAATACACATAGAAGTGAAGTTTGCCGTAGCGCACCCTTGTATCGACCTGACGCAGACACGGCGGATCTTCCAGATAAATGGAATTTGTATCGCAAACCGCCATACATGCCTGGTTGGTCATGAGACCGTCTTCTTTATACATGCGTATAACTTCGAAGAGCTGCGGTTCTAGAAATTCGCCGTACGTGTACTGCTCGTTCTCTTGCTTCTCGGAGGTCATAAGATATTTCAGATAATCCTGAACGTATTCCTCGGAAGCAGGTGGGATAAGACCGAGATGCGCCGGAATGTCGGGCACGAGCGGCTTGGTGCCCGGGTATTCTATTTGAATCGTGACGAAGTCAAGCTCTCTGCGCTTCGAGCCCTGGTAGCTCCCACGATCGATCTTGTATTCGAACCCATCATTAACAACCGCGTTGATCGCTTGGAACCAGGCATCGGGAATATCTCGTGCAGTAATTTGGGTGAGTTTCATTGACCCTCCTCGTAATCAGCTTGCCCCCTAGGGCCGCAAGCCCATAGTACCAATCATAGTATCAATGCCGTCTCGTATACACAATATGCCCATTCGGCGTATTTAGCTATCGCCGGCCATCCATTGCCTAGTTTTGCTAGCATAACAATAGCGATTTTTCAGGTGGTTCTATACAAAAGTGCATCTATCGTGGATAATATAAAAGTCCACTATATCTGAAATAACCACCAGATGATTATGGTCGGGTAACGGCAACCGCTTGCTGCCGTGAGTTGGACGAAAAAACCGGGGCACGGTGTACCGGTCACCTGGAGGTGAAAAGAATGGCTCAAGGTAAAGTAAAATGGTTTAGCAGCAAAAAGGGTTTCGGCTTTATTGAGCAAGAAAACGGCCCGGATTTATTTGTGCACCACAAGGCTATCCAGGGTGAAGGCTTTAAGAACCTGAACGAAGGCGATATCGTCGAGTACAGTGTCTCCAGCGGACCGAAGGGTGAGAATGCGATTGACGTGAAGATTATCTCACGCAGCGAACAGCCCTCAGAACACAGACCGAGGACAAGCAATGGTCGCGATAATCGTGATCAGGACAAACCGTTTAATAGAAGCATCGAAGACCAACTAAAAGCACTTCGCAAGAGCAGCAAGGAAAACCAGCAAGACCTCGCGAACAGACTAAAACGCCGCTAATATCAATTCACGGAATTGCGCTATAAAGATTGAAGGGCTCATCGTGAGCCCTTCAATCTTTTTTTAATATCGGTTTATATTCTTTTTATGCTTTCTCAAAATCGGCCTTGCCGGCTCCGCAAACCGGGCACACCCAGTCGTCGGGGATATCTTCAAACGCGGTTCCAGGTGCTATACCCGAATCGGGATCACCCACTTCGGGGTCGTATACATATCCGCACACCGTGCAAATATATTTATCCATGCGCTTCTCCAATGTCTTTGGTTCTTCTACAGGTTCTTCTTTGATATAGGTCGGCGCCGTCTTCGGAGCTGTCCCTCGTTTTACCTCGTGATAGTAGGCGTAGGTCATGGGCTCGGTATTACTCAACGCCTCGGCGTCGGTTATCTGGCCAAGGAAGATAGTATGGCTCCCGCAATCCAGGCTGCCGACGACCTTAGCCTCCAAATATCCCACGGTATCATCCACAAGAATCGGGGCCCCGTTTGTACCGAGTTTATAGTTCACACCCTTGAACTTATCCAGCTCCCTGCCCGATTTAAAGCCGAAGTTCCCGATAGTCGTCATCGGAACCTCTTTGGCCAGGATTGAAACGATGAACACCCCACTATCCGCGATGAACTCGTGGGTAAGATTCTGCTTGTTTATGCTAACCGCAATCGTGGGGGGCTCGGATGTTATCTGAACGACCGCGTTTGCGATCTGCCCGTTGAGCTTATCCCCTTTCTTCGAACTTACAACGTAAAGGCCGTAGCTTATCTTATATAAGACTTTGTTATCCATGATTCATTTCTCTCCTTTTCCGGGTCTTATACCTTTATACCGGACCGCGCCTCTTCATAAACAAGAGGGTCCTTGCTTGGTAATAATGAATTTAGCTAGATAATTCCCATTATCTAGCAGGCGCTAAACTTTACAGAGGTTTATCTTCTTTCCCAGTAGCTTCTATGACGTTTACAAGCAACTTCCCGGAAAACTCAATGCCCTTGAGATATGGATGCCCGATCACGTCACGCGGTGAGGGTGCCGTGCCCTCCGACCAGTTTTTCGACATAAGCCACACATTCGACTCCGGCGGACAGACCTTCAGATGATTTGCACTCGCTCTACCGAATTATGGTAATTTAAAACAATTTACCCCTAATTTTAAAGTCACCCGAGTTCAGCTTCCATTTCTTGCAGAAGCGCTCTATATCCTTTTTGACGCGCTCATGGGCTTTAAAGAACTCATACGCCTCATCCTTCATTTTTTCGCTCTCTCCCAGCGCAGACCTGGAATCGCGGTTGTCAGACTTCCTCTTTCCCTCAAACCGCGCCAGCTCATACTGAAACTCGCTAATCAAGACCAGGTTAGATTTAAGCGCGCGCAGATCATTCACCACGGACCGGTCGACAAGCTTGCTCTTAATCTGCGGCGCCTCATCCTCAACCACACCCAGCCCCCGGCTGTCACCTGTATTCGCCAGATCCTTCGCAATCGTCTCATCCAACCGCGAAAGCGCCTTAGCCTGCTCGACTAAAAAATTGAATTGAGCGATCTCATGCTGTCGCTCGACAATAACAAACGCAGCAATGCTATTTACCGCTAGAAAAAACAGGATGCTTATAGCAACCAATACTTTCTTCACCATAACACCCGTACCCCTATGAGTATCCGTCGTTTGACTAATTATACGCTATCAAGCAGGGGTTTCGTCTAGTGAATTCGAGAAATTTACCTAACCGCCTCTTCTATCGCCCGCAGAATTTCGGCCTCATCGATCGGGACTTCCTTGCCGGCGATAGAAATATACGATAGTGTTATCTTAGCGGCTGAACAGCTCTTTAATTTTAATGGTAAACTGAGCATTAGCTTCTAGAAACATCGTTAAGACCCTTACGCCTCATACCGATAATAATAAATAATGTAAAGAAGAGCTGGAGGTAATATGTCTAGGTTTGTGATTGATAGATTTAAGGGAAGGCCTGCCTTGGGCATAGTTGAAGCCAAATTTGCCAACGGCAGGGTCGCTGTAACCGGGCATGATGCCAAAGCCGTCCGGGAAATCAAGTTCATTATGAGCAAGCCACTTAGTGCACCACAATTTACCGCTTCTGGGACAACCGTTCTATCCATCAACATGGCTGACCTGCTTGAACCCGGCTCAGAGGAACACTTCATAGCGGTTATAAAGTCTCTTCCAGATTATGGGTTCTCAGCAAGACGGACAGACTAACATATCCGCTCCAATACCAACTCTTTAAAACTATTTGCCGTTGGAGGTTTCACCCTTGGTCAAAGAACTTAGCTGTGAAAAATGTGGTAAAACGTGGCGAGTACAGGTTCCTGTCGAGCTTAAAGCGAGAGTACAATCTTGCCAGGCTTGCGGTAAATTTAAGTTTCACCTCGAGCCGGCAAATCCAAAATATTCCAGTCTTAAAGGCATGCGATAACCATCTTGCCCCGGCTTAGACCAGAAGAAGATTCCTCCGAACCCCATCCGACTACCAAAAATAATAAAATCAATAACTTTGAATTGATAAGAAAGGCTGCAGATTGTATGCCTGAACTGCGGTGATATAATATCACGTTTTCAAAATAAGTCGATAATTTTATCCAGCATCGGCACGTTTCTTCACTTCTCGCTCTAACCTCTCCCCAAGCGCTTCTGCTGTAACATCTAGGTCATACTGGGCTTGCAGGCCGAGCCAGAACTCAGCAGAGGTGCCAAAGAACCTCGCAAGCCTCAGCGCGGTGTCTGCGGTAATGCTTCGTTTACCGAGAACGATCTCGTTTATCCTTCTCGCCGGCACACCGATGTTTATAGCTAACCTGTTCTGACTCATATCCATAGGCTTGAGAAACTCCTCTAAGAGTACTTCGCCGGGATGTACCGAATGTAGCTTTTTTTTCATGATACCCCTTTCTAATGGTAGTCTGTTATTTCGATTTCATAGGCATCCCCGCCCTGCCATACAAAACAGATACGCCACTGATCGTTAATTCTTATACTAAGCTGGCCTTCACGATCTCCTTTAAGCCGCTCTAATCTATTAGCGGGCGGAATTCGTAGATCATTAAGGTTCTTGGCGTTATTTATCATCCGTAGTTTTCGCAACGCAACCTGCTGAATATCCCGAGGTAGCTTGTTGGAGCCCTCCCGACTGTAGACCTTTTCAGTTTCTTTGTCCTTGAATGATTTTATCATCGGTTTTAATGTTATAACGTTACGCGTTAAACGTCAAACGTTAAAGCCAGCATAATGCAACCTCCCCGTCATAACAAAAACCGCAGCGACATTACTCGGACTCTACGGATTCTCAACCAAAACAAAAACCCCCGGCACTCTACCAAGGATCGGCTGTGGGCCCTGTAGGATTCGAACCTACGACCAAGGGATTATGAGTGGCTACAGTGGCTAAGAATAGCCTGAATGGTTTGTGTTTCAGTGCTCTGGCCTGCACATTTGAAGTGGCCATTATGCACTGGTTGTCGCCAAGAGAATGGCGTGATGTGGGTTCTGACCCCTTTTTGACCCCTCGAGTTTGAGCAAATCTTAACTGATGGAAGCGCTATGAAAGACAAGTGCTAAGTCCAGTCGTTAGCAAATGCAATCCCTTGGTCATGGTGTAACCTCGCTCCCTTTGTGTTGGCAGCTTGAGTGGAGCTCGATGATGATAAGAGATGCGAGAACATAACCTCGCTGAGGCCTAGAGCGCGCTAGAAATGAGCTTGGCTGATTTTCTTAGAGGCAGCGTGTGCAACCCCTACTTTTTTCTTCTTCGCCGGAGCCATGATCTTCTCGACCTCACTCTTGGGGATGCCCTTCTCTACTCTGGTGGCAACTTCTTTTCTGATTCTCTCGATATCTTCAGAGGAGATATCCAAATTCGGTCGTTTGTCTCTCATAATCCGAGAGCCCCTTTCAAATAATCGCGCCGGTCCTCAGCTAGGTACGGATATACTAAATCCTGTGTTATTGAATTGCAGTTATGGTACGCGAGTCTGGATCTAAAAGCAGCCTATAATCTTCTGCAATCCATTCGCCTATCGCTTCATAACGGTCGCGTTGTTTCATTTGAAGCAGCGCTTCTGGGCCACCATTTCTCATTATGGCCACATGGTCTATATACTCAGTAAATCGGCTATCAAAACCAAATTCTAGATAATTCCTGTAGCATCAAGTGTTTTTAGGTGGCAATATTCGTGCAATAATGTTCTTACTATTGATTCTACGACATCATTCAACCTATCAGCAAGAGCTTCATCAGCGCTTAGCCTCTTATAACGGCGCCGCAGCTCGGCAGGAAGCGGTTCATGCACGCTTAATTTCTCATAAAGGCTTCGCATCTTGTCACAATACCACGCGCAATCTGCCGCTAAATCGACGCCCTGTAGATAGATATTTGGTCGGCCGACGAGGATAAATCCATACGACGAGCCATCGTGGTAATCGCTGCTCTTAATCGTTATTCCAGTAAAGTCAGCGCCCCTTGCCTCTGCTACGGCTACAGCTTTCTCAATAGGGTCCTCGGATTTTGGTACACCCTTTATCGGGCCATATTCTACGCCATCGCTGTCTATGCTTTCTGTCACGATTACAATGTTGGTCATGATAGCTTTCTAACGATCTTTATCGACATAATCCTCGGTTTAAAGTTCACTAGTTACTTAGCACTTGACCCTCGTGTTTATTCTAGCAGAACAATTATATTGCTGCCTACACGCCGGAAAGCTTATCTGTTAGCGGAGCACAATAGCATTTGATCGACAATTAAGATTCCTTGTAAGAGCCTGTGCCATGCTCCTGTAACCTCTACGCCGACAGCCACCTGACCAGTAATCAGGTTTCCGTCAGATTTATCCCAGCAGTGTAAAAAGCCCCTGGTTTTGACTGCATTATTCGTATTAACGACGCTTCGTCGGTTCTTCACTTTCGTTCAGCTTCATGGCACGCACCTGACTAATGTATTAGCCTTTTCCGTTTGCGCTCAGTACCACAGCTTTTGACTGCAGCACCCAAAGGCGGTTTGAAACCTGTACCTGAATACCGATTTCGAGGGGCCTTCCCTCATCTCTTACAAAGCATGAATGAGTTGCGTCTTCACTCTCCTTTCAGTGCAATTCATTCTTCAGGACACACTTTTACGCTTACTTCTTTTTCACATCCAAGTAAATACGGTTCAGTCCAAACAACTCACGTTTAACTTGGAGGATTGATTGCTCTAAGTCATTTTCGCTTTCATAATCTACTCGCCTGAAAGCGCCTTGTTGCGTCCAAAAAATACTCAATTTTTCTCCCTTTTAACAAGTCGCTAATCACACTACGTTGCTGATTGAACAATATCGAATAGAGACCGCTGCATAACATCAGGCTTAAAAACGTCACCATCAACTATTAAGTCGTGACGTTCTAGCAATTCATCATTAACATAACAAAAGGATTGTGGGGGTGAAAAATCCGGCAAACACTCCCGAGGATCGATAGGATTCTCAAATAAACCTACTTGCCCTATTTCTATAGCAAAACCTTTTGCTTTCCCTGCATAATATTCGAAGAATTCGTTTTCTTGTATTCCAGCTAGATCTTTATATTTCAACCACAGGTTTTTAGGGGTGTCCTCATCAACCTGCCCCGGGAATATTGCACCAACGATTTTTTTAACCGGCATAGATGCGTATATGTAAATCATTTGGCAATCGACTTTAAATATGGCTTTTCTGAACTCATACTTTTTGTCGCCATCGATTATCTTCTCTACATATTTGGGCTTAATCGACAGTAAAACGCTCATCAATCCCACCTTTTTTCTTTATCTGTAAATAATTCTCATGGTTTATCTGTAGTATCGATTGGAGGGCTGTTGTTGATATTCCAATCTCCTGTAAATCATTGGGATTCAACCGATCCTTTAAATAAAAATGAAAACGAAATTTGATGATTGTAACAGGACTTTCTGTCATTTCATTTATTCCTGCCCTATCAAAAACCGTCCGTTTTCCTACAATGCGAATGACATCGTCTGAGCTCGCTATATCATAATAAACATCCTCGATAACCCCTAAGGCCGTTATTCCTGATTCCACTCTTGAACGATAGAACAGTAAGATATCACCATCGCTCATCTTCTTTACTCGCGGATGGCCGAGATATGCCTTTGTAATCGCATTCCCTTCGGCTAAGAGATCGCCACCGTACTCCAACAAAGACAGTTGTCTCGTTCCATAGTCGGGGAATAGTCGCGCATGGTATTCAGGCCAAATCGGTACTATAAATTTATTCACTTGTTCCCCGTCATAAAAGCTGGGGTAGAACTCCTTAGCGATTAGAGTAATTGGTTCTAGCTTCCTATCAGATATTGTCCTCTTAACAAAGACATCTTCATCGCCTTTCACCGTCTTTTTAACGGCTACTTTATGAAAGCCAAATTGTTCAATTAAGTCGACGAGTTCATCGTTTGTTTTTGAGAAATGTGTAAGATAGATTTCGTCTATACCTTTTTGGATAGCAAAATCGATCGACATCTTGATGAAAAGCTCACCAATTTTATATCCGACGTGTGTAACTTTTAGGGTAGATATCTTGATCCTAGGCTTTGCCGGCAAACTCGGCTCTGAATCTACTGATTCATTCTCGTCTTTATACATAAGAATCGCGCCTATCAACTCATTCTCGCGTTGATAAACCCACGCTTTCCTACCCTCTCGACTAATTTTTCCCCACCACTCCGAAAACTCGGGGTAGTCTTCTTTGAGTGAATCAAAAATCGGGTCCGATAAATCCAGATTATGTACGGGTAACTCCTCTAACGCGGGCGGTGCTAGAACTTCAACTCCCGTGAATTGTTTTTTGAAGTATTCAAAAGACTCGTCGATATTTAGAACGCGGTGCGCAATACCTAACCGCTCCGCTTTTTTTCGTATCCCTTTATCCTCGGTGATCAGAAAATCGACAGCATTCTTAAGGACGCAATAAAGCAAACTATTATCGATATAGTCGTTTATCTTAGTAGGCTCACCGACAATCGCTTGAAACTTATCGTCCTCTTTGGACTCGGGCGGACTCTCTAACCGCGGATACGTCTCAATTTTGGAGAGCAATATCTCCTTTTGATTACTATTGCGATTGCCTTCAATCTCTTTAATCGAGAGCGGGTGTATTAGAATCCTAACATCAGAATTGTGCAGAATCTTTAGCAATCCTTGCAGCGCATCAGGCACTAAAGATTGACTTTCTCTATGGATAAAGATATTCGTATCAATTAATATGCGCATAATTTTCAACCTGGGATTCGTTTATAAAAAGTATCCTAGATTATTTCGCTCATAAGGAGCGAATACCCTGCGAGCGTTCAAAACAAACAATGAAATCAATCATAAGGTTGGATGCTCTTGTGCGATAATTTTGAGTTGGCTATTACTTCTCACTTCTCAAAAACGTAACTTCAAAAGCCTTACACGGTCTGGCTTCTTGTAGTCGATTTGCAAATGCTAGGTCGTCGTTCATATCGTAATGTTGGAAAATATCTAGTCCTCGGTCTAGTGATATCTTCCAACCATGATTGGTTGTTATGCTGCGAGCATGGATACTATTTTGCTTCGCATAATCCCATGTTAAGTAAATGCCTATGGCCAAAGCGGATTCACTTATCTTCTGAAGGTTTTCTTCCTGCTGTTCGTGCTTAAACCCATCAGGATCTTTGGATGTAACGACGTGAACTTTCACCTCGTTCTCTTTTGGCTTAATCTTTGTGATTAACTCCAGAAGTTCCATAAGGTTACGGATTTGGTAAAACGCCCGAATATATGGGTCAACGATAGTAATCTTGGTGGCATCCTTAAGGTATGATCCAAACAGTGTCTCATATGAGATTCCTCTTTGGTTTTCTTGGAATACAAAGTGGCGCTCCTCTAGGGTTGGTATTTCAGTTGCCTGCGTTATGGTGCCAGGCGTTTCAGCAGTTACATGCTCATCCTCGACAATGGTTTCTCCCGCCCCAGTATCTCCATCTACGACAACTTCCTCGCCATCTGAACCATCGCCCACAATTCTGTAATAATAATTCGGATACTCTTCTTCCTCTAGGGTTTTTACCGCATGGGATTCACCGGACTTGCTTTCATAGACAAAGCGAACCTCGGCATACGTTGAATCAAGTCGCATGAGCTGGTCTTTGACTCGCTTTCGACCTTCAATGGCAATCTTAAGTATCTCCTCGATTTCTTCTGAAGATGCCTCACCTTGAGGATATAATATCTTCATCAAGCCAGAGAACGTCTTATTTATGCCATCTCTATCGCGTGTAGAAATGTCGGTGCATAGTGAGAAGTAGTCGTTGTAGCGATCTGAGTAATCATGGTTTCTCAGTGAGCGCAGGATTTCGGCAAGGTAATCAACCACAAAACCATACCCGTCGGAGAACATTTCGCCGCGAATAATATCGACTTCCCAGCCGGGAACGTAGAAATGAATACGATCCAGAAACGCCGAATCGTGATACTGCTCGGGAAGCTCATTGAATAAATCGGCGTGCTTAAGCATATACGGCACCGTATGTTGCGTGTTGCCGACAAAGACCATCGACGCCTCAGCCCCAAGCGTCTCAACACCACGAGAGAAGGATTTGTTTGCCATGTAGTTCTTTAAAATATCGACCAGAGCCTTGTCGGCTTTCTTTTTCCTACCCGCAAATTCATCGAAGGCAACGACATCCCAGTAACCGACCAGCCCTATCTTACCCGACGCGTTGTTCACAAAAAGCTTCGGTACCGAGACCTCGCCGCCCGAGATTAAGATACCGTGTGGAGAAAACTCCGAGTAAATGTGCGACTTGCCGGTGCCTTTTGGACCAAGTTCGATTAAGTTATAGTTGCGCTCACAATACGGAACGAGTCTGAGAAGTTGGCTCAGCTTACTGCGCCGTCCAAACATCTCCGGATTAAAACCGATGCTCTGAATTAGCAAGTCAATCCATTCATCAGTCGTAAACTGCTTACGGGCCTCTACATACGTATCAAAATCAAAATGCGATAGCTGGATTGGCTTTAATGTTGCGAGAATCCAGGGTGAGACATCTTTATCTTCCGTAAACTCATACTCGAGATCGGCTATACACCAAACGCCGCTAACCAGCAGTTTGGGATGGGCTTTAACTGTACCGGTATCAACCAACACCTGTTTAATGCCAAGATTGGCAAATTCAGCCTCATAGACGTCCCTTTTATCGTTCAAGGATACGCTAACTTTATCTATGACCTTGTGGCGGCCTTTCTCGCGTATCGTAGACCGGATGAGACCAGCTTCATTTCTGTGCACGTAGTGCTTCCGCAATATCTCTTTGACGGTTTCGATGCCGGTTTCTATCGTTGCCTCATCATTCGTAGCGCAGTATTGCCCTAAGAGGTATTCAAGAACATAGGTTGGAACAATAGCATTGCCCTTAACTGTTTTAACTAAATCCTTGCGAACGACAAGCCCCGGGAAATGTTCATTTATTTTTTGGTCTAACTCGCTCATGCCTCACCCGCCTTTACAGTATCTTTAAGCATCTAAAAATCAAAGTCGCTGGTAAATGATCTTCGCATCGTGTATCTGAGCGACTTGTACTCTTTATAATGTGTTGTTTCTCCCTGTTGCTCTTCCAGTTTTAAGATAACCTCCTGGCCGTTTACTTCATCAGCTTTTTGCGTCAGTACAAACTGCACCTTGAGTTCGCGCTCCCGTGGGTTTTCGGATGACAGATCAAAGGTAAGCTCATGACTGTCTGAGATCAGCTCATCAGCTTGCGTGTAAATGCCTGCTCGCAAACTCCTGAGCTGCACCTTATCGGTAGTTGCCTGCGTCTGGTAGAAAGCAACCGCGAGCTGCCCTGATGTAATAATCGTGCTCGCACCGCGCAGGATTTCGACTTCGACCATAGAAATATCGCTCTGTCGTTTTTTGTTAATCTTAATAACCGGAATAACCACTTCCTGTAGAGACGCTCCGCCGTGCACATACCGGCTGCCGGAGCCTTTTAAGCGAAGGCGATTGATAGATTTGGGAATCTGCACTTCCACGTCACCGGTAAGCCCCAGCTCTGCAGAGGTAAATCTGCGCAAACTGGAAACTTCCTTTAACCCCTTCCCGAGCACAAAGCGCCTGTCGCGGAAATTGATCTTTTCGCCTTCCGCATCGAGCCCCGAAAAATCACTCTCGTCGATTGCGCGGTTTTGATAGATAAACCCATGGTCTGCCGTTACCAGAAGATTGTTGGCATTAGCGCTAGTAAGCTTCTTAACCAACTTAATCAAATCTTGTAGGGTCTCCTCAACCGCTTCAAAAACCCGCTCTTCGGATTCGCGCTTGTCTCCGGTTACATCGATGCGATTGTGGTAGATGTAGACCACGTCGTAATCACGGATAAATATGCGACACTCATCCTTAGTCATAGCCATCAGCTCATCAGCTTTAATGGCTGTTGCTTTCTTGTCCATAGCTTGAGAAAGAATCTTGATACGATTTGGTCTGCCTTGTGAACTTTGCCCATCGACTAAGACAACTCCTGAATCGTTGTCTGCTAGGGATAGTTCTTTGTTCGGCAAGAGCGCCGCCATACCCAGTTGAGTGTAGGTCGGCAGCATCGCGAGCGCAGCCTCTAACTTTGCCTCAAATCGATCTTCCTTATTCATAAGGCGCAAGAATTCTTCACCTATCTCATAGCGCAGCGCATCCGAGACAATAACACAAACTTTGTTATCTTTACTTAAGAATGGGCGCACGTGGTACTCGAAGAAGTCTCGCTGCAACGGGATAGGTGTTGCGTCCCATTTATCAGTGGTATCTACAAAAGACTGCCAGCTATCATTTACTGGCAGAAGATAATTATTTGAATAATAATTCTCGACTTGCTCTGTGACAGGCCCCATCAATGAAGCCTGCGCTGCGCACCGTACATGGTAAATATATTTGCGATAGTGCTGGTCAAGCTTAAACAAGAAACTACTATACTGTTGAGCGCCATCAGTAATAGAATTCATGGACAATTTAACCTTACCGAGTATATGGAAGAATTGCGCCGCATGATCGATTGCCTGGTATAAATCCTTAAATTCATCGTACCAATGTCCCTGGCGTCTCTGACGAACCCAAAGCGCCACATCGCCTGCTGTAACAGTACGCTCGGCAACACTCTTTGCCAGGTCGCTAATGATTTTTCTATCAATCAATTCAAAATAGTCGAGGTCGATGAGGTCACGAAAATCGCGCTTGGCCAAATCCTGCTCGATTGCAAGCATATCCGCACACTCATCGGAAAGCATTTCGAAGGTGTCCTCATACTGGCGGCTATCCTTCCAGCGCTTTAAGAAGACAAGCGCATCACCCGTTAACCGGACTTCGCCTTCAACTCCCATGGAGTAGCAGGATTTGAAAAGCTCGATCACAAAATCTTGGACCCCCGGTGCAGAAGAGCTGTATCCGTAGTACCGGTTCATCTGTTGCCAGAGAAACACATCAAGCCCACAGCGACCGATGAGCTTGATCTTTTCCTCTTGACCGTCGGCCAACTCCGCCAATAGATTCTCAATAACTGCGTCCATGCGAGGCTCGGCACCCGCGCATATCGCCAGCATTTTCAAGCTGATTATGCCCTCCGTATCGTCTTTTTTTAAGAGGCGTTTCAAGGCGTCTTTGCG
>PFFU01000193.1:0-2401 GCA_002783345.1 Candidatus Aquicultor secundus | reverse complement strand
GTTGCACCCCTTCACGGTATAGCAAGAACCTGTCTTCCGGTTGTTCGCGAAGTATGCGGTATTTTACGCCAAACTCGTTGTTGGTCAGCTCTATTTTTTCGACCCCGGCAAGCTTCAGAGCGTCAAAATCCGAGCGTAACTCCCGGTTGGTGTCATTCCAAAAGACTATACGGTGCCGCTCAAATAATCTCTGTAAAGCCTGGGCTATTTGTTTATCCATACATGCTCCTAATGCTACTCTTCCTTGGCATCCAGACCGGGAACCTTCTTTAGCGCTAGTCCGAATTTAACGTAGTTGACCTTTACCCCATCATCGAGATCAATGTCAATTTGTTCGGTAGCCAAAGGATAGAGCACATCTCGCTCGTAGTCTTGCAATTCCTCAATCATCTTCTTAATGTTTTCAATCTCTTTAAGTGCCCTGGTCTTTTCCGCCTGTGAGGCTGAAGCGCTGATGTTTAGTCCTTCCATTTGATTCTTGCGCGCAACAAGTTTGCTGCGAAACTCGCGCAGGTAATCGTTGAGCACAACGCTTACCGTATCCGGACGGTAGCGATGCAAATATATAAGTGCGTTAAAACTGCCCTTAGGGCTTGAGAACAGCCAGTAAATCGGCCGCTTCTTGTAGCGCCTTACGTGATCGTTATAGAAATCTTTAAGGAAGTACTTGCGGATATCTTTGCCGAGGGCGCTTTCTATGAATTTGAGGTTGTCCTCATAGCGCTCGTCGCCAAAGGTTACACGCAAGAATTTTCTGAAACGCTCGGAAATATCGTCGGTAAACCAGTCACCGTCGAGAATGGGGATGACGTTGTCTGTGTCCGCTGGGAAGGTCGGCTCTGGAACTTGTTTTAGATAATCTTCGATCGTCTCGCCCTGGTTGGCTAGGATTAGGCCTGGTTTGTCCAGCGAGTAGCGTCCAAACATGCAACCAACTGCGTATGAGATGAATTCCTTCAAGGTATCTGCTTTTAGTAACGCTTCGAGTTCTTCGTCGCTTCTGTTGTTGCCGTATCGGTAGTGCGGGTTACAGGTTAGCGTGATTTCGTTTAGTGGTACTTCCGGCGTTAGTTCATCTTGTAAGCCGTAGGCTTCGATGAAGATGCGGTTGTTTTCTTCTTCCAGGCGCTGCATTTCTAGAGTTGTATTGAGCCAGTGAGCGCGAAGGTTGGTGTAGATTTCTTTGAGTGTTGGTTGGAGATGGGCAGGTTGGAGAAGTGGGAGCGCAGTGAAATCCCAGGATATTTCGTAGGAGTTCCAATCGGCGCGTGCTATATCAACGCATTTCCATGATATATCTCTAACAGTTCTCTTATCAAAAGGAATAACTACCGGGAGTGCTGCAATGTTATAGTTGTTAAAATTGAGGGTCGGATTCAGGATCTTTAAGAGTTCAAAGCACTGTTTGGTTGTTAAGAATGCAAGATGCTCATCTAGGTTATCGCCAAACAAGCATGGTCCTGCAGTATCAAAAATGAAACCTTCTGGGAGATAGCGAACACCAAAGCGTGAGGAACTTAAACCTGTCCAAGTGATACCCTCACGGAAATAAAAAGGTTCGTTGGATATTTTCCAACCAAGATTATCCCAGGTTAATTGCGGATAATTGACGAGCGTATTTTCTCTTATCTCATGACCATCGTTTTCCCAGTTCACAAAGTAATCAAAATTGCCGTACCATTTCCTAAAAGCGCCGCCTTTATTGTAGGGAATCCACTTAAAATCTTTATGCTTTTCATAGCTGTGTGCGTGTGGATAATAAGAATCCTTCGATTCCACCTCAAACCAAAAACGCAGAAACCGCTCATTATCACCGGTACGCATTCCAATTTTTGGTGTGGCAAAATCACCAAGGTACTTCGCCTCGCCAAAAAGATGCCGTATTCGCTCACTCACCCAATATGCAATTGGCGAGCCGGGGATTTTTTTGAAGTCGGCAGCCGAGGCACGGAAGAACCACGCACAATTCGGGTTTTTGCATGCTTCCTGCAACGCGATAGTTTTATCCGCCTCACAGCTTCCCTCAATAAGTCGCAGAAACGTCCCTTTATAATCCAGATGATGTGCGTTTTCAATTACAAAGGATGTAGTGGAAACCACCTCACCCCCGATGCTGTCAAACGCCCGAGCACCAAGATGAGCCATCGAAAGAATGGTGTTGTTATTAAGTATGTTGGCACGCAGCTTTTCAAACGAAGATAAAAACATCCAGCTCTGCATCGTGATCATTGCAACCGAACCCTTTTTTACCGCCATATCAAGATTGCGCTCAATAAACATCGCAAACAGATCAGACTTACTATCTGTATAGTTATCCTGAGCGTTTACCGCCATATCAAGATTGCGCTCAATAAACATCGCAAACAGATCAGACTTACTATCTGTATAGTTATCCTGAGCG
>PFFU01000147.1:16476-16801 GCA_002783345.1 Candidatus Aquicultor secundus | reverse complement strand
TACCGCGATCAGAAGGTTTTTCCCTTTAAAAAAGAGCCGCGTGAGCTGTGTGAAAACGATTGTCATCGTGATGTTGTCGAGCATCGCTGATAGACCGAATGTCATAGCGGAAATGAGCCACAGCTGACGTGTCACGCTGAGCCGCCATCTGGCGATCTGGTAGCGCAGCCAGTCGAAGAGCCTGTAGTGGGTGAGTATTTGCACGAGCGTGATCGCGGCGAGTATAAATATTACGATCTCAAAAATCCCAGCGCTCGTTTCACTTAAGTGGGGGACTACTTTCGCGCGATCCCTGATAGCAATAAGAACCCAAAGGGATGTGCCT
>PFFU01000147.1:0-16423 GCA_002783345.1 Candidatus Aquicultor secundus | reverse complement strand
CGCTTTACACCACAGCGGGTACTGTAAACTGGCTGTTGTAGAGCGAGGCGTAGAAACCGTTTGCTGAAAGTAGCTCATTATGGGTGCCTTGCTCCACAATGTTGCCGTTATCCATGACGAGTATCAGGTCGGCGTCTCTAATGGTCGACAGCCTGTGTGCGATAACAAAGCTGGTTCTGCCTTCCATTAAGGTTTCCATTGCTTTTTGTATAAGCACTTCGGTTCTTGTGTCGACCGAGCTTGTGGCCTCGTCGAGAATAAGCATCGGCGGATTTGCAAGGAGAGCCCGCGCTATCGTAAGAAGCTGCTTTTCGCCCTGGGAAACATTATCCGCCTCTTCGTTGAGCACCATGTCGTATCCGTTCGGAAGTGAGTGCACAAAGCGGTCGACGTGGGCCGCCTTGGCCGCCGCCAGGATTTCCTCGTCGGTCGCCTCAGGATTGCTATAGGCGATGTTTTCTTTGATAGTGCCGTTAAACAGCCAGGTGTCTTGCAAAACCATCCCGAACATTTTTCTGACGCCAGAGCGCCTCATGTCGCGGATGTCTATGCCGTCAATCTTAATCGAGCCCTGGTTGACATCGTAAAAGCGCATGAGCAGATTGACCATTGTTGTTTTGCCCGCGCCGGTCGGGCCGACAATGGCGATTCTTTGGCCCGGTTGTATGCTTGCCGTGAAGCCTTTTATGATGGTTTTTTCGGGGTTGTAACCGAATACCACATTATCGAATTCGACGGCGCCCTTAACTGATTTAATCTCAACCGGTTGTTCGGCCTGGGGAATCTCTTCTTCTTCACCCAGAAACTCGAATACGCGTTCGGCCGCCGCAGCGGTTGATTGAAGTATGTTTGCCACATTTGCTGTCTGCGAGATCGGTTGATTGAATTGGCGCACGTATTGAATAAATGCCTGGATGTCACCTATATTGATGCTGCCCCTAATTGCAAGCCAGCCGCCGACCACGGAGACGCCAACGAACCCCAGGTTGCCGATAAAGTTCATAATCGGAAACATCAAGCCGGAAAGAAACTGGGATTTCCACGCGCTCTCATAGAGGCCCCTATTAATTGTCTGAAACTTTTCAATAGAGCGTTTTTCTCCGTTGAAGACCTTCATCACATTGTGCCCGGAGTACATTTCTTCGACATGACCGTTAAGCTTGCCCAGAGTCGCTTGCTGGTTCCTAAAATGTTTTTGCGACCTCTTCACAACCGCGCCGATAAAACCGAAGCTAAACGGAAGAATAACAAGCGTAACCAACGTCAAAAGCCAGCTTATGGAGAACATCATACCGAGGATGCCGACAATCATGGTTATTGAAGTGACGATTTGCGTCATGCTCTGGTTGAGCGTTTGACTCACTGTCTCAACGTCATTGGTCACGCGGCTTAATACTTCGCCGTGTGTTTTAGTATCAAAGTATTTAAGCGGCATGCGGTTGATTTTCTCAGAGATATCTCTTCGGAATCGGTACGTGATTTTTTGTGATACGCCGGACATAATCCAACCTTGAATGTAGCTGAAGAGCGTGCTCAATAGATATAAGACGATCAGCAATAAGGCGATATCCGCGATCTTTTGAAAATTAATACCGGGCCGCTTGGAGAAATCGAGCGCTTTAATCGTCGCCAACTTATTGGCCGGTATCTTTTTAAGCATCGCCGGCGGGGCCTGTTTTAATAGTTCCGCACCGGTTGTTCCGGGGGGAAGTGTCACGCCCTTAGGCAGTTTTGAGGTGATTTGATCGTAGAGCGCCCTATTGGTATAGTCGTTGACCACCTGGTTTGTTATGTTTCCAAGGATTCTCGGGCTTACAATCGTGAAGACCGTACTGGCGATGGCAAACACGAGCACGATTATGATCGAAACCCAAAACGGACGCATATATGTAATAAGATTGCTCATCGTGCCCTTGAAGTTTTTAGCTTTTTCGCCGCCCTGCATCATGGGGCCATGGCCGCCAAATGGCCCCCTGCCTCCGGGCCGGGGGCCAGAGCCTCCAAAGGGACCGGGGCCTCCGGGCTTTTGCGGGGGTGCGGCATTGCGATCGCTCATGCTAGTTCCTCCCCCAGTATCCCTTCTAACTCCTCCTCGGATAGTTGTGAGGAGGCGATCTCTTTATAGACGTCGCAACTCTCTATTAGTTCTTTATGCCGGCCCGTACCTACGATTTTGCCGCCATCGAGGACGATGATCTTGTCGGCATTCATAATCGTGCCGATCCGCTGCGCTACAATCAGTACCGTTGCCTTTCTTGTTTCATCATTAAGCGCTTCTCGAAGTGCGGCATCTGTTTTAAAATCGAGCGCTGAGAAGCTGTCGTCGAATATGTATATTTCCGGTTTCTTAATAAGCGCTCTCGCGATTGCAAGGCGCTGTTTTTGGCCGCCGGAGACGTTCGTGCCGCCTTGTGCGATCGGCGTTGCGAATTTATCCTCAAGGTTCTCGACAAACTCAGAGGCCTGGGCGATTTTTGCGGCCGCGTGCATCTCTTCGTCCGATGCGTCCGGAACGCCGTATTTTATGTTGCTGCTTACCGTTCCTGAGAATAGAGCACCCTTTTGCGGTACGTAGCCTATCTTCTCGCATAAATCCTCTTGGGTGACGTTTCGAATGTCGATGCCGTTTACGAGCACCCGGCCGCCGGTTACATCATAGAAGCGGGGGATTAGATTAATAAGCGTTGATTTTCCGCTTCCGGTGCTGCCGACAAATGCGGTCGTTTCTCCCGGCCCTGCAGTAAACGAGATGTTTTGCAAAACGGGCGAGTCGGCGCCGGGATAGGAAAACGTGACATCGTCAAACTTGATAAGCCCTCTCGTATCTACAGGAAAAGCAATCGGGTTCTGTGGATCTTTTATCAGCGGCTCGGTATCGATGACTTCGGCCACCCGCTGTGCGGATACGGAGGCGCGGGGCACCATTATAAAGATAAACGAGATGAATAAGAACGACATAATCACCTGCATCGCATACTGCATAAAAGCTATCATATCGCCGATCATGAGGTTTCCCGTGTCGATCATATGCGAACCGACCCATATCACGGCGACGGCGGTAAGATTAAAGATAAGCATCATCATGGGCTGCATGATCACCATGAGACGGTTTACAAAAAGATTGACCCCGGTAAGCTCGACATTTGCTTTTTCAAAATTTGCCTCTTCGTGCTTTTCTGCGTTAAAAGCCCGTATAACGCGGAGGCCGGTAAGGTTTTGCCGCGTCACTAGATTGAGCTTATCGACAAGCTGCTGCAGCAGTTTAAATCTCGGCATTGCGATTGCAAAAAGAACTATCATCATACCGACCATTACGGTAATTGCGAGGGCTATTATCCACGTCATTGAAGGCGCCAAAGCATAAGCCTTAAACACGGCGCCAACACCCATGAGCGGGGCCATAAGCACCATCCGTAGCAACATTATCAATACCATCTGTAATTGCTGGATATCATTAGTCGAACGGATTATAAGGGAGGCCGTCGAGAACTTGTCAAATTCTCTTAGCGAAAAGCTTTCTACCTTTGCGAAGACTTTTTCGCGCACATTCATCGAAACGCCGGTTGCCACCCGGGATGCCAGGAAGCCGACGCCAACGGCACACGCGCCTCCCAACAAAGAGATAAGTAACATGCGAAATCCCGTATTGAAAATAAGAGAATTGTTTTGGCGGACGATACCTTTATTTACGATTTGCGCCATATAGTCAGGTAGTTGAAGATCCGCCATTACCTGGCCAAACGTTAAAGCGAGTACGGCAATTACCATCAAAGTGTATGGTTTCAGATACTTTAATAATTTTGTCACGTTTTACGCATCACTCTTTTTCTTGACATACTTAGATATCTTAGTCATCAAAGCGATGAGTTCAGAGCTATCTTTATCTCCCAAGTATTCGACAAGTCCATATATCTTTTCGGAGTGTTTTTCTCTCATGGCGGCAACCATCTCTGCGCCTTTATCGGAAAGGCTGACAAAAACCACACGCCTATCTTCGGGCGATGACGATCTCGTTACGTATCCCTGTTTCTCGAGTGAATTAATGTAGTGGGTTATTGCCGCTAAAGTAACATTCAATTCCTTTGCGGCCTCTGATGGCATTACGGGCGCTCCCTTGTTCAGGGTGGCGAGAAGCCACATGAAGTATTTCTCGGAGTGCCGCAACCCCGAGTTGTCCTTGGTTATGAAATTAGTGCGCCGGAACATGTTCATAGCGCTTTGCAGTTCGCGGGCGCGTTCCGTAATTTGTTCTTTATCCACTTCTCTTACCTGCAACGGTTTCGATTTACTAATACTTACTAAATAAATAATTTAGCAAGTAAAGTATATGTACCTGAATACAGTCAGTCAAGATGAAAATAAGATACACCCATAGCTTAACTGCGTGAGAACTATAACGGGGCGGCGCTTAGTTGTCCTCCTGCACACCGCTTGAAGCTTCCATTTTCTGCCACTACATCGTATCATGCAAAAATTACTACGTTAGGTTGGTGAAAAATGAAGCGACATATTTCTATTCTAGTAACAATCACATTACTTATAACGGTAATCACATCATCGTGGGGCATTGCGTTCGCCGGCGCTGCAAGTGCGGTTGCGGCAACACAGCAGAGCGTGGCGGGCCTGCCTCGACAACCTACTGTTACAGCCGGGTCGGCCATGCTTATCAATGCAAAAACAGGCGATGTGCTGTGGAGAAGGAATTCGAGCATCAGGCGCGCGATGGCGAGCACGACAAAGATAATGACCGCGCTGGTTGCCATCGAGCACGGTAATCTCGATGACATAGTAACCGTCAACGCGGATGCGCTCGGGCCCGGGGCGCAGGGGGGCATAGGTCTCGCCAAAAACGAGCATATGACGCTAAGGGATTTGTTGTATGCGCTTATGTTGCCATCGGCGAACGATGCCGCGGTCGCAATAGCCGACCATGTCGGCGGCTCGGTCGGCAACTTCGCAGACATGATGAATAAAAAGGCGGCCGAAATCGGCGCGAATCGTACGCATTTCGATAACCCGCACGGCCTCGATAGCCCGACTCATTATACGACGGCGTATGACCTTGCGCTCATCGCCAGGTACGCTTTGAGGAATCCGACGTTTTCGCAGATCGTTTCCACAAAGGGCTGGAGATTGCGTGGTTCTCAGGTCGTTACCACGCACAATAAGCTCTTGTATACCTATTCCGGGGCGACAGGGGTTAAGACAGGATTTACGAACCGTGCCAAAAATTGCCTTGTATCCTCAGCGACCAAGGGGGATGTGTCGTTGATAACTGTGGTGCTCGGCGAAAAATGGCGGCCGAATATGTTTGCGCAATCGGCCGCGTTACTTAATTACGGTTTTAGCCTTTACAGAGAACGGCAACTTACATCGGCGGGCGTTGTTTATAAGACGATAACCTCACCCTACGGTCAAAAGCTTGATTTGGTCGCCAAAGAGAATGCAAGCGCAGCCGTGAGACACACGCTTCCCGTATATACGGAAACACACTATGCGCAGGATATTCCGGTTCCGGTTAAGAAAGGCGCTGTTCTTGGAAGGGTGGTTTCATACCAGGCCGGGCGGGTTGTGGCTACCGCAGATCTTGAGGTAAAAAATGATCCTCCGCAACCAACCCTGATGCAAATGGCCGGGCACTACCTCTCTCCTTTATTCGGTAGCTCGATGTTGGATGTGTAAATCCCGGCGGATTATGGAATCCAAACAGTAGCTTTAAGTTGCCGAAATCAATATCTTGGCCTAGGCTTAATAGAGAAGCTTTAGTATGGATAGCCGTTAATGGTTAAATACTCATGGCGGGAGATTTTGGCAGAGCACCGCTTATCCTGCCGGCGATTGTATCGGACTATTGTGGAGGAGAACTATGCGGGTTGAAAAGGTGTTGGCGAAAAAGAGGGATGGTCGCGCTCTTTCTCGCGATGAGATCGAGTCTTTAATCAGCGGGTTTGTTTCGGGCGCTATCCCGGATTACCAGATGGCGGCGTTTTTGATGGCTGCGTATATCAAGGGGATGGATGCCCAGGAAACATATGTCTTTACAAAAGCTATGGTAGAGAGCGGCGAGGTAGTCGATCTTAGCCCGATAGAGGGCATAAAAGTAGACAAGCACAGCACCGGTGGGGTTGGCGATAAGGTGACACTGGTGCTGGCCCCGATGATGGCGGCGGTCGGTTTGAAAGTCGCAAAGATGTCGGGGAGGGGTCTTGGGCATACCGGTGGTACGCTGGATAAACTTGAATCAATTCCGGGGTTTAACGTAAATCTGACCAGGGAACAGTTTATTAAACAAGTAAGCGATATCGGCATCGCCATCATGGGCCAAACGGAAGAGATCGACCCTGCGGATAAGAAGATATACGCTTTGCGCGACCTTACCGCAACCGTCTCAAGCGTGCCGCTTATTGCGAGCAGTATCGTTAGCAAAAAGGTCGCCGGCGGGGCGGATGTTATCGTGTTTGATGTAAAAGCCGGCTCCGGCGCGTTCATGAAATCGCTCGATGAGGCCAAAGTGCTTGCCCAGGAGCTTGTGTCTCTCGCGAAAAACTTTGGCAAGCAGGCCGTTGCGGTCATCAGCAACATGAACCAGCCGCTCGGTTTCTCGATCGGAAACTCGCTGGAGGTCGAAGAGGCCATCGACACGATGAGGGGATTCGGCGGCGCCGACCTGCTCGAGCTTTGCTACAATCTTGGCGCCCAGCTCATGGTGAAAGCCGGTATTGTCCCGACAACGCAAGAGGCGATGGGCAAGCTAAGCGAAGTCCTTGAGGGAGGCCGGGTTTTAGCGAAGTTCACCGAGATGGTTGTCGCGCAGGGCGGTAATCCCGAGGCGATCGAAGACCCCAGGGGAGTCTTGCCGCATGCGCGATTTATCGAGGAGATCGAGGTCGCTACCGCCGGGTATATTCGCAGCATAAACGCGGAAGAGTTGGGGGTTGCAGCGCGATATCTGGGTGCCGGCCGCACGAAACTCGGTGACCAAATCGATTACGGTGCGGGCATTATTATTCCTAAGAAAGCGGGGGATTACGTCCGCCCGGGCGATACGCTGGCCCAGATGCACAGTAACGACCCGCATATGCTCGCGGCGACCAGCGGCTTGGTCAACGATGCGTTCGAGATAACCGCCGCACCACATGAAATACCGCCTTTAATCTATGAAATTATCGAATAAAGTTTTAAAGTGATATTAAGGTGTAATGTTTCGGATAATCAACTATTTACTGTAGGGGTTTAATGTGAGCAATAATCTTCTAGATGTAATCGGCAACACTCCTGTTGTCGAGATCAAGCGACTGAACAAACACAAAAAAGTAAAGATATTCGCCAAACTCGAGAGCGCCAATCCCGGCGGCTCCGTAAAAGACCGTATCGCAAAATACATGATCGAAAAAGCGGAGGAGAGCGGCGAACTTACAAAGAAAAAAATCGTCCTGGAGGCGACGAGCGGCAATACCGGCATCGGCCTCGCGCTGCTTTGCGCGCTTAAAGGCTACAAACTGCGCATCGTAATGCCCGAGACCATGAGCCTCGAGCGCCGTCAGATATTGATGGCCTTTGGCGCCGAGCTGCTTCTTACAGAGGGGTGCAAGGGGATGCCCGGCGCAATCGAGATGGCCAACCAACTTGCGGCCGACCCGAAGTACTTTTTAATCAACCAATTCGGAAACCCGAACAACCCGCTCGCGCATTACGAAACTACCGGCAAAGAGCTGCTCGAGCAGGTGAAACCGCTGGATATGTTTATTGCCGGCATCGGCACCGGCGGCACGCTTATGGGCGTAGGCCGCCGCTTGCGCGAGGAGAGCCCCCGCACGAAAATCGTCGGCGTCGAGCCGTATCCGAACCATAAAATCCAGGGTTTGCGTAACCTTGGCGAAGGCTATATCCCGCCGATATTCGATATTAACATTCTCCATGAGAAAGTAAACGTCACCGATGATGATGCCTACGACACCGCCAAAGACCTGGCCAGGATCGAGGGCTTGTTCTGCGGCGTTTCATCCGGCGCGACCGTAGCCGAGGCGCTTCGCCAGGCCGAAGATATGAAGGAAGGCAACATAGCGGTCATTCTGGCCGACGGCGGCGAGAAATATCTAAGCACCGACCTCTACACCTGCCCCTACCGCAGAAAATGCGGCCCAAAAGCCACGGCAAAGTGTAAAGCGGAATAAGTAAGGGGACGTTGTTTCCTTTGAGTCCTAACTCGACGAGTTAGGACTCAAAGGAAACAACGTCCCCTGGTATAAATAATGGAACTAATCGTAAGTCACGCAAATACGGATTTTGATTCGTTTGCAGCTATGGTCGCGGCCCAGAAAATCTATCCCGACGCTAAAATCGTGCTGGGCGGGGCGCAGAACCGCAACGTCAGGGATTTTTTGGCGCTGCATGACGACGTGATCGAAACCTATGATGTCAAATATATAGATAAAAAAACCGTTTCGCGGCTGATCGTTGTCGATACGAAAATCGGTCGGCGCCTCGGCGAGCTGCAGGACCTTGCGTATAAGCCGGGGGTTGAGGTATTCATCTTCGACCATCATCCACCGACATCTGAGGATGTGCCTATTGCCAGGGATTTCTCGGAGAAGGTGGGGGCGACAACCACCATTCTTGTCGACATTATCAGGGATAAAGGCATCCCGATAACCCCGTTCGAGGCAACGCTTTTTGCACTTGGGATACATGAAGATACCGGGTCGCTCACCTTTAAGACGACGACCTACGATGATGCGGATGCGCTCGCGTTTTTAATGGCCAACAAGGCCAACATCGATATGATATACCGGTTTCTAAACCCGGCGCTCAGCCCCGAGCAGCACCAGTTGTTCGACCGGCTGCTTCACGCCGCCAGCGTTATCGATATCCATGGGATTCCCGTGATACTCACGAAGGCTGTGGTGACCGAATATATCGAGGGTGGCTCGGTGGTAGTGCATAAGATCGCCGACATCGAAAACATCGAGGTGATATTCGCCGTTCTCTCCCAGGATGACCATGTCTATATCATCGGCAGGAGCCGTACCGATTTGGTCGATGTAGGGAAAATCCTTGAGGAGATGGGCGGGGGAGGCCACGCTCAGGCCGCTTCGGCGACGCTAAAAGATACCGACATAAACACAGTCGAGCAGCGTCTTATCCGGGAGCTTTCCGACCACATTAAGAAGCCCCCGGTTGCGCGGCAGATCATGTCGACGCCGGTGAGGACGGTCGGCGCCGATATTACCATACGCGAAGCGAACAAGCTGATGATCCGGTACGGATACAGTGGCCTACCGGTTGTTGAGGACGGCAAACTCGTTGGCCTAATCGGCAGGCGCGAGATCGATAAAGCCGCCCACCACGGCTTGAGCCATGCGCCGGTTAAGGGATTTATGATGCATCGTATCGAGCCGGTTTCGCCCGATACGCCGCTTCCCGATATCCAGAGGCTCTTAAGCGACGAGGATATCGGCCGCGTCCCGGTTGTTGAGGATGATAAGGTCATCGGTATTATCAGCCGCACCGATGTCTTAAAAGCGCTCGGCGGTATCGATTACTTTAACAGGTCGAAAACCATGCAGACGGCAAAGCCGCAATACAGCCGTGGCGAGATCGCCCAGAAGATAAAAACGCTGCTTCCGACGGATGTCCAGGTGTTTTTGCGCGAGGTGGGCGACCTGGCGGACGAGGCGGGGTATTCGGTGTATCTTGTTGGGGGAATCGTGCGCGATCTACTTCTTAACCATCGGAACCTGGATGTCGACATCGTCGTCGAGGGTGATGCGATAGAATTCGCAAAACTTGTGGCCGAAAAATCAGGCGCACGGATACGGGCGCACCACAAATTCGGCACCGCGGTGGTCATCGGGCCGCACGAGTTCAGGGTGGATTTCGCCTCGGCCCGTGCCGAGTTTTACGAACGACCCGCAGCCCTGCCCCAGGTCGAGCCGACATCCATTCGCCAGGACCTGGCGCGACGGGATTTTAGCATCAATGCAATGGCGGTAAGTCTCAACGCAAAAGATTACGGCAAGCTCCTAGATTTCTTTAACGGCCAGCGCGACCTTAAAAACGGGCGCATCAGGATTTTGCATAACCTTAGTTTTATCGAAGACCCGACACGCATCTTTAGGGGTGTTCGCTTCGAACAGCGCCTGGGGTTCAAGCTTGAATCGGGCACCGAGGAACTCCTGCGAAAAGCCGTCGATATGGACCTCATCGGCCATCTATCAGACTATAGAATACGTGACGAGCTAATGCTTATCCTCGCCGAAGACACCCCATTTAAGGTGCTAAAAAGGCTAAGTGACCTGGAGCGCTTAAAATCCTCGAGCCGAGTATCGTCGTCGATAACAGCCTCAAGTCATTATTTACCGGGATAGACGAAGCGGTCCGCGAACTCGACCATCACTTCGCGGCGGGCATCCAAAAACGCCTGATTTACCTGGCGGCTCTCCTGCGAGGGTTATCCGGGGAGGGGCCGGATGCATGGTGTGAACGGATGAAGCTGCGAAAGGCCGACAGGGCAAGGTTGACCGAAATGGTGCTCGAGGTGCCGCAAGCCGTAAAAGAGCTTGAGGCCGAGCTGAGGATGAAGAATAGCGCAATCTACAAGATTTTACACCCGCTCTCACCAGAAGCGCTGGTCTTTGCCTATGCCCTTGCCTTAAAACAGAAAGCGCAGAAACTAATTCACTATTATCTAACAAGCCTAAAAGGGGTACGGCTATCGGTGGATGGCCGTACCCTGCGAAAAATGGGATTTCCACCTTCGCCGATGTATAATATCGTGTTAAGAGAACTTCTCGCGGCCAAACTCGACGGAAAAGCCGAGACGCCTGAAGAGGAACTTAAATTCGTGGCCGAGCGTTTCGGTCACCTTACCGGGGAGTTGAACAACTAATTGGACTTTCAGGGAATAATTTACCTTCTAAGGATCCCCGCACTTCTTATCGCCGTTACGGTACACGAATTTATGCACGGCCAGGTTGCCTACATGTTCGGCGATACAACCGCAAAAGAAAAGGGGCGGCTCTCGCTCAACCCAATAAAGCACCTGGACCCACTTGGTACGATCAGCCTTATCGTTATCGGCTTCGGATGGGCGAAGCCCGTACCGGTAAACCCGTATCGTTTTAAAAATCCCGCAAGAGACATGGTGTTTGTCGGCATAGCCGGCCCTGCGGCCAACTTCATCGCAGCGTTTTTGCTGGCCAGGCTGTTTTATTTTCCGATGCCCGATGTTCTAAAGCTGTTACTCGAAGTAACGGTTCAAATTAACGTCATGCTCGGTATATTTAACCTGCTCCCGATCCCGCCGCTCGACGGCTCGAAGATAATCCCTTATTTTCTGCCGCGCCAGTGGCAGCAAAGCTGGTACCACTTCGAGCAGTACGGGATGCTGGTGCTCATTCTACTGCTCTTCATCGTCCCGGGATTCACCGGGGTGGTGCTGGGCGTACCGCTTCAGTTTATGTTGAAGTTGGTAATGTTCGGCATTCCGGTCTCATAGCGGGGAACAATAGCGCTTAACCTGATATAATGTATACCAATAGATTTTGATACCAATAGATTTTGCTTGCAAGGAGTTGGATGATTTTTGACTAAACGAGTGGTAAGCGGGCAGCGGCCTACCGGCAGGTTGCACCTTGGGCATTATTTTGGCACCTTACAAAACTGGGTGAGACTGCAGGACCAGTATCAGTGTCTCTTTTTTGTGGCCGATTGGCACGCCCTCACGACTAAATTCGATGATGTGGGCGGGATATCCGAGGATACTCGCGAGATGGTGATCGATTGGCTCGCGGTCGGGCTCGACCCCAAGAAATGTTTTATCTATAAACAATCCGATATCCCCGAGGTGGCGGAGCTTTTTGTGTACCTCACAATGATAACGCCGGTGTCGTGGCTCGAGCGGAACCCGACTTATAAAGAAATGCTCCGGGAGATAACATCGAAAGATATACAAACGGCTGGCTTTTTGAGCTATCCTGTTCTGCAGACAGCGGATATAATACTGCCAAAGGGAAACCTGGTGCCGGTGGGTGAAGACCAGCTTCCGCACCTTGAGCTGGGGAGAGAGATCGTTCGCAGATTTAACTTCCTGTACGGCGACTACTTCGACGAGCCGGAGGCGTTGTTATCCCCGGTAAAACGGCTCCTCGGAATCGATGGCAGGAAGATGAGCAAAAGCTATGGTAATTCGATCTTCCTCTCGGATGATCCCGATACGATAAGGGCGAAAGTAAACCAGATGATAACCGACCCGGCCAGGCAGAAAAAGACCGATCCGGGCAGCACGGAGGCCTGCATGGTGGTTTACCCGACGCACCACGTTTACTCGTCTAACGCCGAGCTGCAAGAAATCGAGACAAAGTGTCACGAGGCCGCATGGGGTTGCATGGCCTGCAAGCGTGAGCTGGCGGATAAGATCATAGACTCGCTGGCGGGCTTCAGAGAGCGCCGCGCCGAAATCGAAAAAGAGCCGGGAATCGTCAACGAGGTACTGCGCGAGGGTCTTCACCAGGTGCGCCCGATCTGCCGCAGCACGATTCACGATGTTAGAAGCAAGCTAAACATTTTCTCAGAAACAACGGTTGTTTAGGGTCCACATCGGTTGCATAGTGAAGTAATGAGATGGCAGCGTCCGCTAGATGTCATTCTGAAGGAGCAAATAGCGATTAATTGTCATTCTTATAGCAAACAGTGAACGGCGATTAGATGTCATTCTTATAGCAAACAGTGAACGGCGATTAATTGTCATTCTTATAGCAAACAGTGAACGGCGCTTAGTTGTCATCCTGAAGGAGTGATTAGCAATTGATTGTCATTCTGAAGGAGCAAAGCGACTGAAGAATCTTGGGTGCGGAAACCTTCTTTTTATGCAGGAGGGTCTAAGCTTAGATAACCTGAGTGAGACGGATGGTTTATATGCGGTTGATAGATTTGAAAGATTCTTCTTAGGAAGGTAGATTAAAGCTTAGACAAGCTCAGTGGCAGAAGTCTGTGAGTGCCCTCTAGATTCTTCGCTGACGCTCAGAATGACACTATGAAGCACAGTGGTACTAAAATGATTCAGGGCTCAGAATGACACTATGAAGCACATTGGTACTAAAATGATTCAGGGCTAAAAACTAGGTATTGTAGCACTAACGATTTTGTAAGCATCGTAGTAGAAACGGGGAACGGTTATGGCATTACCATATCAGCTGAAGCTCGAGATGTTTGAGGGCCCGTTTGATTTGCTTCTTAATCTGATATCGCGCCAGAAAATCGATATATATGAGATACCAATAGCCCAGATCACCAGGGAATACCTCGACTACGTCGATTCTTTTCAGGAATTTGACCTCGAAATCGGTACAGAGTTCCTCCTGATGGCCGCGACGTTGCTCGACATTAAGGCGGCAAATCTGCTTCCCAAAAAAGAAGAACCCGCAGACGAAGACGACGTCTCTCCGCAAGAAGGACGTGAGGTTTTAATTGCGCGATTGATCGAATATAAAAAATTCAAAAACGTGTCGGGCGAACTTACAGCCAGATACGAAGCCGAAAGCAAGTATTATCCCCGGGATGCCGGTCTTGAGGAGCAGTTCGATGGCCTTATCCCGGATTTTTTAGCGGGGCTTTCCCTCGGTAGGTTGCGCAGGATGTTTTTGGCTGTTTACGATAAAAAAGAGATAAACCTGATGCAGGCCGACCACATAACCCCAAAACCGCTGAGCGTCGATGAGTATGTAAAAAGGCTCAAGGAACGGCTTAAGGGCTTAAAGATGAAAAGCTTCCGCGAGCTTACCAACGATTGTACCGATAAAGTCGAGCTTATAACCATGTTTTTAGCGGTACTGGAACTCTATAAGCGGGGAAAAGTCGAGCTGGGGCAGGCCGAGGTATTCGGCGAGATAATGATAATTGTAAACGATAAGCCGGGAGTGGTAGTGTGAGCGATCTGAAAGTACGCTTAAGAAGCATCGTCGAGGCGCTTCTTTTTATAAGCGACCAACCGTTAAGCAAAGCGAAAATCGTAAGCGTAGTGGATATCCCCGAAGAAGAGGTCAACCAAATCCTTACCGACCTCACCAACGAATACAGCAGAGCCGACCGCGGTTTTCAGTTGCGAGAGGTTGCGGGCGGATATCGCCTCTACAGCCACCCTGCCTATGCATCGTACATCGAGAAACTGATACTTTCCTTCGACCACAGAAGGCTTACCCAGGCCGCCCTCGAGACGCTTTCCATAATCGCCTACAAACAGCCCGTCACCAGGGCGGATATAGCGAGCATTCGGGGAGTGAACTCAGACGGCGTTGTTAATACCCTTATCAACAGGGGATTGATAAAAGAACTCGGCAAGCAAGATGCCCCAGGCCAGCCGATTCTCTACGGTACCACCAACCGTTTCCTGGAATCCTTCGGCCTGAGAAGCCTCAACGAGCTTCCGCCGCTTGACGAATTCTCACCGGACGATCCTACTTTCTAATAATAATCCTGTCCGGTCCGTCCTTAACCCGTTCGTAGTTGAAGTTATGCGATATAAACCTGATGATATTGGAGACGACGACCAGGACGGGAACTGCAAGAAATATCCCGACAATCCCGGCGATTTCTCCGCCGGCGATAATCCCAAACATTATGAGCAACGGATTCAAGCCGACCGTTCCGCCAAGGATAAACGGGGCCAACACATTATTCTCCAGCTGCTGGATCACGATAAAGACAATTACCACGTAAAGCGCGAGGATCGGCTTAATGGTAAGCGCGACGATGATGGAGGGGATTGCGCCGAGAACCGGCCCAAGCACCGGTATTATTTCAGTCAAACCTGCCCAGAACCCCAGGAGTGCGGGAAACGGCAACCCCACAATCCAGACGCCGATGCCCGACGCTACTCCGATGGTCGCCATAAATGCAAGCTGCCCGAGCAAATATTTCGATAATGCCGTCTTCATAGAGACCAAAAATCGGTCGTACACGCTCGAAAGTTCGGATGGCAACGCGCTTCGCATAGACCTATCAATCGAGGGAAGAAAAATCAGCATGTAAAGCGACACGATAAAGACCAAAAACATGTCGGTTATCAGGCTAACCAGCGACGGTATTAACGAGAACACGTTTTGTACCTGCGATGTCGCTATACTGGTTGCCTGGCTGACGAGCGAATTGGGGTCTATGGGGAGCAGCCGCGTTAGCCCAACTCGCTCGAGTGCTCTGGTCACGTATGCCGTCTGTGTCCTTAAAGAAGCGACGTACTTTGGGAGGTCCGCCAAGAAACTTCTAAACTCATCCGCGATAATCGGCCCAATGGTGAGGAGTATCGCCGTAAGCAACCCGAAAAAGGCCAGGTATGTTAAGGCGATGGCAAGCCCGCGGTTCACTTTTTGCTTTTCCAGGAATCCAATTATGGGGTGAATGACAAATACGATGATAGCCGCTGTAACAAATAACGATATCGTGTGCAGGATGTTTCCGATGAATACGTAAAGCAGAAGCACAGCCAGTGCGAAGATAATTGCCTTAAGCCAATCGGCCACCCTGTAATACATGGAAATCCCCTTAATGCGTTTACTAAAGTAATTCCCATTTAGCGGCTTGTTTAGCGGCCCTTCAGCAGTTTGCAGAACGCAGGTTAATGCGGATTAATGCGGATTAATGTGGATTAACACAGATTAATGCAGATTAACGTGGATTATATTAAGCGGACGGCTTTGTAAAGAGACTCGATCTCTCTTGGGGTAAGTGACCTGAAGTTTCCCACGGGCAGTTTATCGAGCAGAACCCCGTCCACCGCCACCCGTTTTAAGAAGATAACCGTGTGGCCTATCTTTTGAAACATCCTGCGTATCTGGCGCTTTCTTCCCTCGTGGATGGCAACGTTAAGGAATGTAGATGTCATTGTTTCCTTTATGGCGCTGATTTCCGCCGGGGCGGTAATCCCGTCCTCAAGCACGATGCCTTTTCTCAACTTAGCAAGCGAGCTATTGGATGGATGCCCTTCCACCTCGGCGATGTATGATTTCTTAACCTTGTATCGCGGGTGCGTAAGCCTGAATGCAAGCTCCCCGTCGTTGATTAAAAACAGCAACCCCTCGGTATCAAAATCAAGCCTACCCACAGGGAAAACCCTATCGCTTACCCCACCCAGCAAATCGATTACCGTCGGTCTCCCGAACTTGTCGGTTACGCTCGTGATAAACCCCGCCGGCTTATTTAACATAAGGTAGAGCTTCTCTTCCTTAACCCGAACCGGCTTATCATTGACTTCAACGACGTCTTTTATTGGATTCACCTTGGTCCCAAGCTCGGTGACCACATGACCGTTAACTTTAACGCGCCCTTCCTTGATGAGATCCTCACAATGCCTCCGAGACCCCACCCCCGCACGCGCCATAAATTTTTGCAACCGTTCTTCCATTGTTTATCACCGGCCATCGATAGCTGT
>PFFU01000022.1 GCA_002783345.1 Candidatus Aquicultor secundus | reverse complement strand
AGCGCGAAACAAAAAACGGGGCGTAGCGCAGTTTGGTAGCGCACACGGCTGGGGGCCGTGTGGTCGCAGGTTCAAATCCTGTCGCCCCGACCAGAGAGTCCTTATTCAAACTAGGGCAAAAAATAAGATCGAAAGGCTCAGCAAACTCAGTGGTGCTGGCCTTTTCGTCTTTTATATATATCTTTTTGAAGAAGGCTTGGTTAAGCATTCTCTTAACTTTTGGCGATGATTTCTTGTAAGCAAGATGGCAGTTAGAAGCCATCTTGATAGACATATCTACAATCTTCTCGAAATGGTCATTTCTTGCAGATAAAGCTTCGAGTCGTGATTCGGATTCAAGAAGGTCTTTTGATATCCGGCCTTGTTCCTTTTTTAGGAGATCGACTGCTAAAGCTTCGGCTAAATATGCATCTAGCAGCCTTTGACGCTCGCGGTTTAGTTTACTGATACGCTTATTTAAGAATTCTTTTTCCCTTAAGATGTCTAGCTCTCGTTCAGCAAGTTCTTTTCTCGAATTAACTATAATTTTATCAGCCCATTCCTTCGGCAGTTGTATGTCTTTGTAGAACTGCTCAATAGCCTTTTCGATATCTTCGATGGCTATGTATTTTTGACTACAGCCTTTATGCTTCTTCTGCCCGAGGCAATAGTAGTAAGCATATTGTTTTTTAGCGACGATGTATGACATTCTGGAGCCGCATTCACCGCAATAGACCGTACCTTTGAGATAGTGCGGATGTTTCCGTTTCCGCTCGCCAGCATGGTCGTGTATTTTTATTATTTCCTGAACTTTTTCAAATAAGTTTTTTGAAATCAGCGGCTCATGGTTTCCCTTAAACTCCATGTTCTTCCACGGAACAACTCCGATATAGAACTTGTTCTGGAGAAGTGTAGCGAGTTTTGATTTGCTAACCGGTTTTCCCATGTATGATTTAGTTACCATACCTGTTAAGCCGTCTGCTGTTAATATATCCCGTAGTTCGGTCAGCGAGTAGTCGCCGGTAGCATAAAGCTTAAAGGCTTTGCGTATGTGAGGTGCTCTTTCTTTGTCGATTACAATCTTGGAAATTTCCCGGCCTTCAATTTTCACCCTTTCATTCTTGTACCCTAACGGTGCAAGACCCGGCCAGCCGCCGTTTTTCGCCTTTTGGTTTAAGCCCTTTTTAACCTCCATCGCGAGGTTCGACGAATAGAACTCAGCCATTAAAGCGTGGATACCTTCAACTAATCGACCAGAGGCGCTATCCTCGATATTTTCAACAACCGAGATTAAGGAAACATCTTTTCGCCTCAGGATTGCCTTTATCGCAACGTGATCTTCCATGTTGCGGGCAAGTCGATCAATTTTGTGTACCACTATGGCATCAATCGTCAGATCCTTCTTTATACGAGAGAGCATTTCTTGTAGCTGAGGGCGGTCTACCGAACGGGCAGACTCGCCACGATCCACATACTCATCAACTAGGTTGAACCCTCGTTCACGGATATATCTAAGACAAGCCTCTCTTTGAGCGGGGATAGAGTAGCCCTCTTTTTCATCAGTTTGGGCTTGTTCTTTGGTTGAAACTCGAAGATAAATTAAGCAATTCATATAAAGACTCCTATTGAGCTGATATTTTATGCAGCCTATTGCTTATAGGCCTTCAAAAGTTTTAAGCGAAAGCTTGCAAACTTTTCTGTTACTGTGAAGCTATTTGCGATCTCTTGAACACTTAAGTTGTTCACCTTAGGCATTAAAAGATAAGCGGCAAATACTTCAGCTTGCCGCTCTTGCAGTTTATCCCAGGGATTGGTATCGCTGGTTGAAACAAAGAAATGATTGCCAGCATGTAGAAAATGATGTCCTAGCGCATGGGCAATCAGCTCATGTCTCTCGGCTTCAGGCAGTCCTGATTTTAGGATAATAAAATCGCCAAAATAGAGTTCTTTTAGGCGGCCAGCCAAGGCAAAGTAAATAATCTGAACGCCTTCAGCATCTAAAATACCCTGAAGACCGTTTCCGTATTTTTCAACTACTTCTAATGCTGTTTTCCTTGCTATATTCATATGCTCTCTTGTTAGTTGTCTTGTCTCTCTAATTTCTTAGCCCGGGCAAGTAAGACCATTTGATATGCGTCGAGGATGGAGCGTTTCTCCTCATAGGTCATACTCGGTACATCTTTTAGCATCATCTGAAAACCAGGATCGGTAACTCCTAATTCCTCAAGTTCTTGCTCTAAAAGAAGGTCCTGCATTTCTTCCCAGGGCATTCCCATAGCTTCCGCCCAAGTCTTGAGCTTATCCTCCGTTGGAATAAACTTGTTATTCTCAACAGAGCTTACGTAGCTGTTGGTTTGATAACCAAGCTTGTCAGCGATCTTTTCTTGGGTGATTCCTTTTTGTAGCCGTATGGCTCTTAATTTATCGCCGAACCCCATAATGACTCCTTAATCATAATAATGTGATATCTTTCGCTTGTTTATAGTAGTTCTGACAACCTACCATAGTCAATACAGGCTATTATTTTGTATTTTTGCCGTATTGACAGCTATCAGATGTTTATAATATTATTACGATATTGGTTGTTTGTCAACCGGATTTCAAGTATCCCTTAACATGCTAAGCAGGAAAATCGCAAAACTTAGATGCGATTTTATTTTTAACCAGGAATATCATAAACGTATGATATTTTGGCAACACTAAGAAGCAAGAGGTTTAGATGAGATTTTACGCTCAGTTAAAAAGCAAAAAAGAAATAGAGGCTGATTTTTCAAAGCTGGCTATGGCTTTTATTGCTCTTGCTGAGGAGCTTTTGCTAGAAGAGGACCTTAAAGAATCCAGCGAAGATGCTCATCTTGAAGAGGATAAAACCCTTGCAACTGACCCTGCATTACCCTTGGTTTCCGGTAACGATAAGCCAAAACAATACCTTAAAAAACAAGTGAGGAAAGGAGATGAAAGCTTATCGGGGGAGGAAGGCTGCTCGTGAGGGGCATCGAGCCCACTCACAACCAGGCAACGTCGGGGCTCAAATCCGCAACAGCTTTTTTGATGCGGCTTTGAACCCCGACTACCCGCCCTTTGGGTTGCACCTTCCGCTTCGCTACACCCCTTCGTTCCTCAGGGGCAAAGCGCGGGTAGTCGGGCTTAACGCCCGACGTTGCAGCCTCCACTTCGTTCCGGGTCAAAATTGACGGAATTCCTCCCCCGACCCCTCCTTCCGTCAATTTTCTTAAAAGGATGAAATCTATATAGAAAGGAAGGACACATGGGAAAATTTCCGAGACACAAGCGAACAAAGGATTTTCAAAGGATGGTTTTACAGTCAAGAGACATCGAGATCATCCTAACCGTTTACGAGAACAGGTTTTTAAGACGTGACCAAATCGAAAGGCTTTTCTTTAGCACCACCTCAGCCTGCAATCAACGCCTACAGAAACTCTATCAGCACAAAGTCTTAGACAGGATTTATCAGCCGGTTGATTTTGGCTCATCCCAGGCGGTGTACGCTTTAGATAGTGTAGGTATTGAGGTTATCGCTGCAAAATGTGGCGTAAACAAGAAACAGATTAATTGGGCAAGGCGACACAACCGAGTCGAGAACCTCTTTATGGCTCATACGCTAGGTATTGCTGAGGTTTGCGTTTCTTTGAAGATAGCCTTAGAAGAGCTAGGAGCCTGTTGCAAAACTCCCGCCAAATAAGGGCTAAAATATAAACAAAACCAAAGTAAACCAGCACAACTAAAGCATAGCACTAAGCCGTAA
>PFFU01000089.1:4866-21594 GCA_002783345.1 Candidatus Aquicultor secundus | reverse complement strand
TGTGAGTGTTCTCTGGATTCGGAGTTTATCCTGAGCGATAGCGAAGGACCTGCTCAGAATGACACAATAATTATGGTGTTCTGGAACTAGTAATGGAACAATCAAGCAATAGACATAGAGGACGGGAATGTCTAATTTCTTACCGGTCGACTAATATATGATGGAGGGCTAGAGAAAAAAGTGCTAAACTATCGCTTGCCGTCTTCTCAGGTGCAGCTCGACTTTGCGTTTGACCCTCTGAAGGGCGTTGTCTATCGATTTCACGTGCCTGTTAAGCTCATCCGCTATTTCCTGATACGACTTGCCGTCGATGTAGAGCTTCAAAACCTGGGCCTCGAGGTCGCTCAAAATCTCACCGAAACTCGTTTGCATACTTTGTATTTCTTCGCCGCTTATAACCAGTTCGACCGGATCGGCGATCTCGGCGCCTGAAAGCAGGTCCATAAGCATGCGGTCGGATTCATCTTCAAAATAGACCGGTCGGTTAAGCGATACATATGAGTTGAGCGGTCGGTGCTTCTGCCGTGTCGCCGTCTTTATCGCGGTGATAATCTGCCTCGTTATGCACAGTTCGGCAAACGCCCGAAACGAAGCCTGCCTGCCTTCCCGGTAGTCCCTGATTGCCTTGTAGAGACCGATCATCCCCTCCTGAACGAGGTCGTCCCAGTCGGCGCCGATCAAGAAATAGGCGCGCGCTTTTAACCTGACAAAATTCTTGTATTTATCCAGGAGAAATTCAAGAGCGGAGTCATTGCCCTCTCGGGCGGCGATAACTAATTGAGAATCAGTAAGCGTTTGAAGAAGAACATGAGCATTAAAATACGAAATATCTGCCTGGATTTGCACTACCAACGCTCCTTCGACTAAGTTGTTCCGGTTATAGTAGGCTCATCCCTTTTGCCCCTGCTGCTGCGGCTGGCCACCAATGGCCGAGTGGGAGAACGCTTTAAGATTATACTCGCCGCATCGGCGTACGTCAAGAAAATAATGGCTATTCGGGGAAGCCGGCCATACGCTCAAGCGCTTGGCGTAAGGCACTATCGAGGCGCTCTTCAAGTCGGAATCTACCGCCTTTTTTTGCTGTTGTTTTCAGCTCTTTTTCGGTTGATTCGAGATCGTTTACGAGTTCGCGGGCACTCTTACGCAAGACTCCGGGCCTAAAAATAACCTTTTGCTGGTTATAATCCGAAGTGGCGACAACAATATCTCCCTCATAGCCGCCCTTAAAGACAACACGCTCGATCATCTGATCCGCGGTTTCCCCCGATCGCGTAAACCATACGTCGATGCCAAGGATGTTCGCGTGGTGGCTTCCCTTCGCCCCCGTCTTGGCCGCATCAAAAACCAGCATGATCTTATAATCTTCAAACATCTGAAGCGTCGCCAAATCCTCGATGAGCTTAACGCGCGCCATCTCAAGGTCGCCATCCCGCCATTTCCTGTACCTGTCCGTTGCGTATATTAAATTATATCCGTCTACTATTAGAAGTCGAGTCATATTCTATCGACCCTTCATTCACTATTGCCAGACTTTTTCTGCTCTAACGCGTTGGCTATCAGCGATTGGCGATCACCCACTTTCTCGGCCCACACCCAATCGCTGATCGCTCTTCGCTGCTTTTAAATCGCTAATCGCTGCCGTAACGCCTCAAACATCATCAGCGCCCCCGCAACGCTTACGTTAAGAGACGACACGTGGCCCTGCATGGGGATGGCGACCAGATAGTCGCATTTTTCCGAAATCAGGCGTGAGATGCCGGCCCCCTCGCTGCCTAAAACGATCGCAATCGGGCGGTTGAGGTCGAGTTCGAAATACAATTCGCGGGATTTTTCGCTTGCCCCGACCACCCAAAACCCCACTTCCTTAAGCTCATCGATAGTGTAAGCGAGATTACTGACCTGGGCGATTTTTACATAGGCTGTAGCGCCCGCCGAAGCCTTATGCACGGCTGCGGTTACCGGCGAGACCCTCCGCTTGGCGACGATGACGCCGGCCACACCGGATGCCTCAGCCGAGCGCAGCAGCGCGCCGAAGTTTTGCGGATCGGTTATCCCGTCGAGCAGTACGACAACGGGGTTCTGCGTGATGTCCAAACTCTCTGCAAGCTCGGCGAACGAAGCATACCTGTACGACTCGATGGTCGCGATAACGCCCTGATGAGCCCTTGAACGGGAAAGCTCATCCAGCCTCTGCTTATCCACCCTATCAACGCGAATGCCCTGTTTATTGGCCAGGGCTTCGATTTTTTCAACGATGTCGGACGGCTTCGTTTGTGCGGCTATATATATCTTGGTGACCCGGCCGCGGCTTTTGAGTACCTCATATACCGCCCGCCGGCCCTCAACAGTTTCCACCTACAGACCCACTTTCTCGACCTACAATCCCACGCTCTAGACCCACACCCCTAGACCCTTAACCCCGGCCTCTGGACCCTTACTTGAGTTTCCACCTCGAGCCAAGCGGTGTATCTTCGATCTCAATACCCATCTGAGTAAGCCCGTTTCGTATCTTGTCCGCCGTAGCGAAATCCTTCTCTTTTCTGGCGATGTTTCTGCGCTCCAGTATCTCATCGACCAGCTCGGATTTGCCCTTGTTGTCGGTTGATCCCAAAACGTCGCCGGCAAGATCGAAAATCGTGTCGGGCAGCTTCTTACCCACCTCTTCCGCCCCCGGAAGTGTGAGATTAAGACCCACCGCACCTGAGAGTTCAAGCAGCATCGCGTCGGCTTTTTTCAAGATATCTTGGGCGTGCATGCTCATCTCGCCGTAGGCTTCGATAAACGTGTTTGTCTCTTTTACCAGCTCAAACACTGCAGCGAGCGCCGCCGCCGTATTGAAGTCATCATCCATCGACTCAATAAATTTTTTCTTTGCTTCGTCGATCGCTCCCTCGAGCCGGTCGATCTGCTCAACCTTCTCGGGCATTCTGGTAACCGTCATCGCGCCCAGGGCATCCTCGATTCTCCTTCGCACGTTCAACAACCTCTCATACGCGGTTTCGGACTCTTTAAGCTTGTCCGTGCCGAAATTAATCGGGCTCCTGTACTGCGTTCCCAGCGCAAGCAGACGTAATACGTTTCGATCATATTCTTTTAATAAATCCCTGACCAGGATGATGTTTCCCAGGGATTTCGCCATCTTCTCGTCACCGATATTGACCATACCGCCATGCAACCAGTACTTGACGAACTTTTTGCCCGTATAGCCCTCGGTCTGGGCGATTTCGTTCTCGTGATGCGGGAAGATTAAGTCGCGTCCCCCGCCGTGGATATCAAAGGTGACACCCAGATACTTTAACGACATCGCCGAGCACTCGATATGCCAGCCCGGCCTCCCCTTTCCCCAGGGGCTGTCCCAGGACGGCTCCCCCGGCTTGGCGGATTTCCAGACCGCAAAGTCCATCGGGTGGTGTTTTCTCGGATCGATCTCAACGCGCTCCCCGGCCCGCATGTCCTCAAGATCGCGATGCGCGAGCTTGCCGTACTCGGGAAACTTAGCGATCTCGTAGTAGACGTCCCCATCGATGACATATGCAAGCCCCTTTTCGATCAGACCCTCGATAATCTCGATCATTTCCTTAATATGCTCGGTTGCCTTAGGAATAATCGTTGGGCGGACAAGCCTCATATTCGTCGTATCCTCGTCAAACGCTTCCGAGTAACGCTCGGCGACTTCGCTCGGGGCAACCCCTTCTTCATTGGCCTTGTTTATAATCTTATCATCGACGTCGGTAAGGTTACGCACGTACGTAACAGCATAGCCCTTATACTTCAAGTAGCGATAAATGATATCGAAGGACAGGTAGGTGCGACCGTTTCCTATATGAATATAGTTGTACACCGTCGGTCCGCAGACATACATGCCCACTTTACCCGCATAACGGGGGATAAATTCTTCCTTTTCCCTGCTCATCGTGTTGTAGACTTTTAAGGACATTTAAACAACACCACCTCAAATTAGCCAGCCGCTTGGATTGCAGCCTGGATGGCCGCTTCGATGCGGCGTATCGCTTGCTCCTTGTCTAGAATATTCAAGACATAGGGCAGCTCAGGGCCTTTAACGGCACCGGTGAGCCCCACTCGTATCGGCATAAACAGGTCTTTTCCGGTAACGCCGAGCGGCTTGAACTTATCACGCAAGGCATTCACCACCTCGCGGCCGCCGTCAAAATCGAGTTCTCCGTGGCGGCGAAGAAGTTCGAGAAGGGCCGTTAAAACCTCTGGTACATGCGGTTTTCTAAGCCATTCAAGCGCATCGGGCCGTATCTCGTACTCGCCCAAAAATATTGTAGCATATGCAGGAATCTCCGATAGCACGGTCAAGTTTCCGCGTACCGCCTCTACGACTTTAAGAAGATACTCAAACTCGCTTTTCGAAACCCCGCCCTGCGGGATTAAGCCCGCTTCCTTTAAATACGGAATACAGAGGTTGGTGAGGCGCTGCAAATCCGCCGAGCGTATATGCTGCCCGTTGAGCCAGTTGAGCTTGCCGATATCAAAAATCGCCGGGCTTTTAGAGATCCTCTCAATTTTGAACATCTTCGCAAGTTCATCGAGCTCAAACACCTCGCGGGTGTCCTCCGGGGCCCAGCTTAAAAGCGCCAGGTAGTTGTTGATCGACTCAGGCAAATACCCTTTTGCTCGGTAATCGCCAACCGCGGTAGCCCCATGGCGCTTGCTGAGTTTTCCGCCATCGGGGCCCAGAATCATGGCATTATGCGCAAATTTAGGTACCGGATAGCCCAGCGCTTTAATCAGGGGAACGTGCTTGGCGGTGTTCGTGATATGGTCCTCCCCCCGGATCACGTGGGTTATCTTCATCTCGCCATCATCGACCACAACGGCCAGGTGAAACGACGGGGTACCGTCGGAGCGCAGGATAATAAAGTCCCCGATGACGTCGCTGGAGAATTCTATCTCTCCCCGTACTAAGTCGCGGACGATTATTTTCTCGTCCGGCACGCGAAAGCGGATGGCGGGCTTTCTGCCCTGAGCGGCGCACTCGGATTCCTGCTCGGCGGTCAGGTTGCGGCAGGTGCCCTCGTATTTGGGCATTAATCCTGTGGCAAGCCGTGTTTTCCTTCGCTCCTCCAGCTCCTTGGGGGTGCAATAACAACGGTACGCCTGGCCCGAGTGAAGCAACTCGTCAACCTTGTGCTGATAAAGCCCAAGCCTCTCGCTTTGCCGATAAGGGCCGTACGGGCCCCCGTTATCCGGTCCCTCGTCCCAGTTCAACCCCATCCATGCGAGGTCCTCAAGAATCGATTCCTCAAACTCAATTGTCGAGCGACTTCTATCCGTATCTTCAATCCTAACGATAAAAGAGCCCTGTGTTTTTCTGGCATACAGCCAATTCAAAAGCGCCGTGCGCGCGGTACCTATATGAAGGTGCCCGGTCGGACTCGGCGCAAACCTAACCCGTATATCACTCATTTTGTTAGCTATCCCTCACTCCAAAACCTCTTCCACCAGTACAACCGCCTGTGCGGCCACGCCTTCGCCTCGTCCCGTGTAGCCAAGACCTTCGGTTGTGGTGGCTTTTATGCTGATCTGCGACACATCCAGCCCCGTAGCCTCGGCAAGGGCCTCCCGCATCTGCTGCCTATGCAGGGCAAGCTTCGGCATTTCGAGGATGGCGATCGCATCGATATTCGCTAACTTATATCCCCGGTTTTGCAATATGACAACGGCGTCTTTGAGCAGTTTAAGACTGGATACACCCTTGAACTGCAGATCGGTATCAGGAAAGTAATGCCCGAGGTCACCGGCCGCCACCGCGCCCAGTATGGCGTCAATAATCGCATGCGTCAGCACGTCGGCGTCGGAGAACCCCGCCAACCCCATCTCAAATGGGATATCAACCCCGCCAAGGATCAACGGACGCCCCTCAACAAACCTGTGTACATCAAACCCAATCCCAATTCTCATCCGACCCCCACCACTTCAACTTCAACTCCAAAAACCCACACCCTCGACCCACATCCGATTCACCGATTCACCGATTCACCATTAGGCCCGGTTTTTCAAGATTGCTTCAGCCAATACCAGGTCAATCGGGGTGGTGATTTTTATATTCTCCTCTAAGCCCGTAATTACCTTTATTTTGCTTCCATACCGTTCCATTAGCATGGAATCATCGGTCCCATAAAAACCCTCGGCTCTGGCTTTTTCATGGGCACGTAAAAGCGGCTCAAAAAGAAATGCCTGCGGGGTCTGGACCTGCCATGTTTTCGAGCGATCGGGAGTCTCGATTACAAAACCGTCATCCACAAGCTTGATCGTGTCTTTTGCGGGAATGCCGACAACCACGCCATCGCACTCCACCAAGTTCACTATTGCATCGTCAATAAGGCGCGGCGTGACAAGCGGCCTCGCACCGTCGTGAACCACGACAACCTTGGCCTGTTCAAATTCACGTGCGGCTTGAAGGCCATTATAGACCGAGTCCTGCCGCTCTGCGCCGCCTATGACTATCCGATTCGCTCTATTCGCTCCATTCGCTTTTATAATAGAATACGTATCGATAACGGAGAGACACCTATCGAAATTTTCTTCCGCGGTAATAACGATTATCGCGTCGATCGATGAAGCCTGTTGGAAAGCGGCGAGCGTATGGGCAAGCACCGGTTTTCCCGCGAGCGGCAAGAACTGCTTGCCGCCCTCCGCTCCCATACGCGTGCCCTTTCCCGCAGCAACTATCAAGGCCAGATTCATTTCGGTCGTTTCACCGCCTGTATCACCTGCGTCTATCGCCATCTTTCATCCGGCCGAATATCATGCGACCGGCCGGCGTCTGCAAAACGCTGGTCACCATTATTTCAACTTCTTCCCCGACGTGGATTTTCCCACCATCGACGACGACCATGGTGCCGTCATCCAGATATCCCACGCCTTGACCGGCCTCCTTGCCCTCGCGGATAAGACCGACAAACATCTCCTCACCCGGCAGGACAACCGGCTTAAGCGAGTTTGCAAGTTCGTTCAAGTTCAACACTTGCACGCCTTGCAACTCGGCTATTTTGTTAAGATTATAATCGTTGGTCATTATCGGAGACTTCGTCTCACTGCCCAGCCTCACCAATTTGGCATCGACATCTCCCAGGTCCGGATAGTCGCGCTCGAGAATCTCCAGACGCAACCTCGGCTCATTCTGGAGGCTTTTTAAAATATCCAGCCCTCTTCTTCCCCTGTTGCGCTTTAGTGAGTCTTCCGAATCCGCAATCGTCTGCAGCTCCCTGAGAACGAATCTCGGCAACGTAAGCGAGCCCTCAATAAAGCCGGTCTTCGCGACATCCGCTATACGCCCGTCAATAATAACGCTTGTATCAAGCAGTTTTGACGTTCCAAGATCAAGCCGACCTTTTTCGGGATTATGCGCTTTAGGAATAGGTATTGAGCGCAAGAACGATTGTAGGTCATCCTTCCTCTTTAGGGAGATACTGATTCCCAAGTATCCAAGCAGTATAAATGCTAATATCGTGATTGAGAATCGCAATATTGCCAAAGATCCCGGGATGAATCCGAATGGCAGCGAGACTAGTTCGGCTAGGGCCAGCCCGATAAGCAAACCAACAAGTGCAAGAATAAGATCGGCTGTCGGTAGGTTTTGCGCTTTATTTTCTAGCCAGGTTAGCGATTTTAGCAACCGACGGCCAATGATACCACCTAGCACATAACCGATACCGACCCCTAAGATAACAAAAAGGATAAGTGCATATATATATTGATCGGACGGTATCGTTTTGTTTTGCTGGATGGTGCTCGCCAATTCATAAGCTCCGATGGCGCCGGTTACAATGAATACAATGCGTATTAACTGTAACACTACTAACACCCCTATACTTTATTTCGATGTGCGTATTCTACAACGTCACCTCCCTTCCAGCACTATACTACTGCACCGACTAGCATTTTTAGAATAGCATAGAAATAACATCATTAGCTACGAGCAGATACAGAAGATACATAGTACCAGCCCTAATTCAACTTGACAAACGCAAGAATTATTTACTACCATAAATTAAGCCGGAAGCGTCTCGAAGGGGTGAATATGGGAGACAAGAACTGCCAGCAATTTCAAAATTCTGTGTCGGAGTACCTTGTCCGCCATCGCAGCGTTCTGGATGTAATGTCAAAGCTCCAGGAGGCAAGCGCCCACGTAAACCGCGCGATCGTAAAATCGGTTACAACATGCGGCTGTCTTAAGATAGACGCCTCGAAGCAGTCGATCCCCCACAATGCAACGCTTCCTGAGCTGGCCGATTTCATGCAAACCCACCTACAGGGCTCCCTGTGCCCAAACTGCGCCGAAGTCCTCGAAAACGAACTCGGAAATGCATTATTCTACCTGGCAGGCATATGTGCTCTTCTGGGATTGGACATGGATAGGATAATGTGTAAGGAAAATAATCGCCTCGAAATGCTCGGCATGTATAACCTCATGTAGTTTAAGTTTTCTTCTGGATTCTGGCTTCTGGCTTCTGCGCTTTTAGATGTAGCGCTCGAGGATATTGTATTCTTTAAGTCTCTGAAGCCCGTCTTTGATCGCCTTCGCCCTGGCGGTACCGATGTTATCTACCAAATTAAGTTCATCAATGCTGGCGTTCATGATTGCTTGCAGGTTGTGGAACCTACCTACGATTTTATCTATGGCGCTTAAAGGAAGTCTCGGGATTTCGCTTAGCAGGCGGTATCCCCTGGAGTGGACCGGCTGCTCAAACAAGTCAACGACTTCTTCATATCCAAGTATCTGAGCGATCTTACTAAGATCAAGCAGCGCTTCGGGGGTGAGATCGGCGAGCTTGTCTTTAATCTCGTCTACCTTGTCCGGTTCAAGCGCATAGTCCTTTATAATCGTGGTTGACTTTTCTTCGGTGTTTCCGGACAGCTCGTCGAGCTGCATCCGTATCAGACGACCCTCGGTTCCCAGTTCGCTGATATAGCGATCTATCTCACGCGAGACGCGCCCAAACATCTCGGAGCGCTGCAATACGGTTACCACATCAAGAAGCGTCACCAGATCTTCGAACTCAAGCGCGCTTAAGTTCGCCAGAACCTCATCCAGACGGACTTTATATTTCTCGAGCGTTTGCAGGGCCTGGTTGGCTTTTGCAAGCAGAATCCTGATATCCTGCAAGGCGTATTTTATCCCATCGAGGTAGAGCGAAATGATATCTCGCCTCTGCGAGATCGAAATGACAAGGGCTTTTGTCTGCCTGGCCACACGCTCGGCGGTGCGATGACGCATCCCCGTTTCACTGGTTGGAAGGGTTGGGTCGGGGACAAGGTGCACGTTCGCCCGCAGAATACGGCTTAGACCCTGATCCATAATTATCGCGCCGTCCATCTTCGCAAGCTCAAAAAGGCGCTGTGCAGAAAATTCAACCGAGAGTTCAAAGCCGCCGTTGCAGAGCGACTCCACTTCCTCAACGTCGCCGATGATGATAAGGGCACCGAAGCGTGCACTTAAGATGTGCTCCAGGCCTTCCCTAAGTTCGGTACCCGGAGCGACCTTCTCAAGCGCTCTTACCAGCTCTTTCTCTGCTCGACGGTCGAAGTGCATATATACTCCCAAAGTTGATTCCTAATCTATTCTCCGGTCTATTACCATGAACCATGAATTTGGATAAAGATATCCAAATGTAAACTTGCCTACTAGTTACTATTATTGCACTTATGCTTGCACTAGTTGATAATGATAACCAATTTTTAATATTAAATCCATCGGCGGGAAATGCTCGCTTTTTAATGCTAATTCAGCTGTTTAAGCTAACTTTAGCTAACTAAGGTAGTCCAGCGCTTGACCCAGGTTCTTTGCCCTTAATAAATCCAGTTTCAAAGAGCCGGGGTTTTTCAGCTCCTGATCAGGGATAATCGCCCTCCTGAAACCAAGCTTTGCGGCTTCCTTGAGGCGATGCTCAAGCTGGTTTACGAACCGTACCTCGCCGGCCAGACCCACCTCGCCGATCGCTATCACGTCCGGCGACACCACCAGATCTTTGTGCGCCGATGCCACGGCCAGAGCAATCCCTAAGTCCGCGGCCGGCTCGTTCACCTTAACGCCCCCAACCACGTTGACGTAAATATCCTCCTGGCCCAAGCGCACCCCAAACCTGCGGTCAAGCACCGCTACCATGAGGTTGAGCCTGTTGTAATCAAGCCCGGTCGCCATTCGCCGGGGCATAGACAGGTGCGAATCCGTTACCAGGGCCTGCAGCTCGACAAGAAGCGGCCTGGTACCCTCCATCGTAGCGATAACTATCGAGCCGGATGAGTTTTCCGGGCGCTGGCTCAAAAAGAGCGCCGAAGGGTTCGTGACCTCGATCAAGCCCGCATCGGTCATCTCGAAAATCCCGATCTCGTTGGTCGAGCCGTAGCGGTTCTTAACAGCGCGTATAATCCTGAATGACTGGTAGTTGTCCCCCTCAAAGTAGAGGACGCTATCCACCATGTGCTCGAGTACCCTCGGCCCCGCAATCGAGCCCTCCTTGGTCACGTGGCCCACGATAAACGTCGGTAAATGGATACTTTTTGCAATTCGCATAAGGTAATGCGTGCATTCGCGCACCTGACTCACGCTGCCCGGAGCGGACGGAATGTCCGGGTGAAACATGGTTTGTATTGAGTCGATCACCAGCAGCTGCGGCTCAAGCATCCGCACCTGGTGATCGATCATAGTCACGTCGACTTCAGAGAGAAGCAGCAAATCCGGTGAGAGCACTCCGAGACGGTTTGCCCTTAACGATATCTGCCGCACCGATTCCTCACCGGAGACGATAAGCACCCGTCCGATTCTTCCCGCAAGTTGATTTGCCATCTGAAGAAGCAGTGTTGATTTTCCGATGCCCGGCTCTCCACCGATCAACACCAGCGATCCCGGCACAACACCGCCGCCAAGGACTCGGTCGAGTTCCGGCAGACCGGTTGAAATCCTGCTTTCTTTCTCAACAGCAATCTCCGTTATCGGCTGCGCCTGTTCGGATGGGGCCAACCTTCTGGAAGAAAACGAAATGTCAGGCTCAAGAGGTTCCTCGACCATGGTATTCCACTCACCACAATCGGGGCACCGCCCCAACCATTTTGGAGCGGTGCACCCACAAGCCTGACATCTGACTATATATTTGGTTTTACTCATTCACGCCCACCGGCTGCGCCGATCTGCGCCGGCTCCAGTTTGGTAAAGTCGATCTTACCATCTTTCCCGGTAATTATTATCTTTTCACCAGCCTTAAAGAAGCCCGAGAGCAGACCCTCAGAGAGCGGGTCCTCAACAAAGCGCTGTATCGCGCGACGCAGAGGCCGTGCGCCCATCGCCGGCTCATATCCCTCTTTTACCAGGACATCTTTTGCCTCCTCATCGAGTTCAACATCGATGGCCTGTTCTCTAAGCTGGTCGATAACCCTCTTAAACAAGAGATCGACGATCTGCTTGATGTCGTCTCTGCTCAACTCATGGAAGACGATGACATCGTCCACACGGTTTAAGAACTCGGGACGGAACGTCTTCTTGATCTCGCCCATGACTTTATTCTTCATATCATCGTAGGCGATACCCTCCTGGCTCTTGCCGAACCCAAGTGGCGTACTCTTCTGGATGTAGCGGGCGCCAAGGTTCGAGGTCATGATCAGGATGGTATTTTTAAAGTCGACGGTACGGCCCTGCGCATCGGTCAAGCGGCCGTCCTCAAGTATCTGCAGCAGGATGTTAAATACATCCGGATGCGCCTTCTCGATCTCGTCGAGCAATATAACCGAATACGGACGCCTGCGAACCTGCTCGGTAAGCTGGCCGCCCTCGTCGTAGCCCACATATCCCGGGGGTGAGCCCACCATACGTGAAACGGTGTGCTTTTCCATGTACTCCGACATATCGAGCTGGATAAGCGCGCCCTCATCGCCGAAGAGAAACTCGGCAAGTACCTTTGCAAGCTCGGTCTTACCCACGCCAGACGGTCCCAGGAAGATAAACGAGCCCGACGGGCGCTTCGGGTCTTTAAGACCGGCCCTCGTCCGTCTAATCGCCTTAGAGATGGCTTTAATGGCTTCGTCCTGGCTGATAACCCTCTTATGAAGTTCGTCTTCCATACGAAGAAGCTTCGTTGTTTCTTCCTCCGTCAGCCTGAAAACCGGAATTCCCGTCCAGGTTGATACGACATCCGCTATTTGCTCCTCGGTAACCGTTGCTACCGGCATCTGAGCGAGCGCATCCCAGGTCGAATCCTGGCCGCTCAACTCTATTTCAATGCCTCGCTCTTTATCCCGAATCACCGCTGCTTTTTCAAAATCCTGAACCGCGATTGCCGCCTGCTTCTCGCGCCGCAGATTACGCAAATCTTCCTCGATCGTCATCGTTTCCGGCGGGATGACCATTCTTTGCATGCGTACTTTGGAAGCGGCTTCGTCCACAAGATCGATAGCCTTATCCGGAAGGAATCGATCTGCTATATAGCGGTCGGCCAGCTGCGCTGCAGCGATCAATGCATCATCGGTGATGGTTACTTTGTGGTGCTCCTCATAGCGTTCGCGTAAACCCTTCAAGATGTCTACGGTCTCCTGAACCGAAGGCTCACCGACCTTGATCGGTTGGAACCTTCTTTCCAAAGCAGCGTCTTTCTCCACATGCTTGCGATATTCGTCGAGCGTGGTCGCACCTATCGTCTGCAACTCGCCCCTTGCAAGTGCGGGTTTTAGTATACTTGCAGCGTCAATCGCACCCTCGGCGGCACCTGCGCCCACCAGGTTATGCATCTCATCCACGAACAGGATAATATCCCCCCGCTCGCGTATCTCTTTCATAACCTTCTTTAAGCGCTCCTCAAACTCGCCGCGGTACTTCGACCCGGCGACCAGCGCGCCTAAATCAAGGGTGTATATCTCCTTATTCTTAAGGATATCCGGCACTTCGTTGTTGGCTATCCTCTGGGCAAGCCCCTCAACAACTGCGGTTTTGCCGACGCCCGGCTCGCCGATTAGGACAGGGTTGTTCTTCGTCCTACGGCTTAATATCTGCATAACCCGCTCGATCTCTTTCTCGCGCCCGATAACCGGGTCGAGCTGCTTCTCGTGAGCAAGCCGGGTGAGATTGCGACCGAACTCATCAAGCAGAGAACTGCCGCCATATGACCTACCATAGCTACTGGTCTCGCTACCAGACTTACCATAATAACCGCTCAAGAGCTGTATAACCTGGTTTCTCACGCGGTCAAGATCGGCACCCAGGTTGTACAACACCCGCGCAGCCACTCCCTCGCCTTCTCGAATAAGACCTAAAAGGATATGCTCGGTTCCAATGTAGTTGTGCCCGAGTTGAAGAGCTTCCCGGAGAGAAAGTTCAAGCACTTTCTTGGCTCGTGGCGTAAACGGGATATGACCAACCGGAGCGGAGGTGCCCCGGCCGATTATCTCTTCAACCTGCGCACGAACATCATACAAGCTGATGCCCAGACTCTGAAGTGCCCTAGCTGCCACTCCTTCTTCTTCCCTAATCAAGCCCAGGAGAAGGTGCTCTGTTCCTATGTAGTTTTGATTCAGCATGCGCGCTTCTTCTTGTGCGAAGACGACGACTCGGCGCGCTCTCTCGGTGAATCGCTCAAACACGGCTTATTCTCCCTTCTATTATCTCTAGCTTAGCCTCAATGCACCTTCTAAACAATATTTGCGCAGCTATCAACTGTAATATGCCCACATTTATTTTGAGACAAACAGTTGAGTTCATTTTACCATGTATCAACACTCACGGCGAAAGCAACCAAGGTGTCGTAAGTACCTATAGCGGTTTCTATCCACTAGCTCGTTGATTCTAACAAGATAACAAGTTTAAGGATCCCATAAGTATTGGTACTATATATCGGTTATCATACCCTAATTCATTAAAGACTAGATAGCAATTACATGTGAATTTAGATACCGGCTTGTAGAAAGAAAACAGGGGTTTTAACCCTTCTCCGGCCTCATGTGGGGAAAGCTGATAACCTCGCGAATCGAGTAGTTATCAGTAAGAAGCATGACGAGGCGATCGATACCGATGCCGAGCCCGCCCGTTGGGGGCATACCGTATTCGAGGGCGCGCACGTAATCGTAATCAACTGCTTTCGGGGCTTCCTCGTCGCCGTACTCGTGCAGTTTTACCTGCGCCTCAAACCTCGTAAGCTGGTCGACGGGGTCCGTTAACTCTGAAAACGCGGTTCCGACTTCAAGACCGATAATAATCAGCTCGAATCTCTCGGTAACATCGGGGTTGTCGGGTTTTTTCTTGGCAAGCGGGCTGATTTCCGTTGGATAATCGGTGACAAAGGTGGGCTGCCAAAGTTTGCCTTCAACCAGTTTTTCAAAGAACTCGTTTATGATACGTCCCTTGCCGTAGTGCTCTTCCAGCCTGATGCCGTGTTCGGATGCGATTTTTCTTAGCTCATCAAGGCTCTGGTCGAAGGATACTTTCACCCCACCGTATTTTTCAATCGACTCGATCATGGTAAGGCGCTGCCATTCTCCCGACAGATCGACCGGCTGCTCCTGATAGGTAAGCTTTAATGTACCAACGGCTTCTTCGGCGGCATATTTGATTAGCGACTCACAAAGGTTCATCATATCGATATAATCAGCATAAGCCTGATAAACCTCAAGCATGGTAAATTCCGGGTTATGCCTGACCGAGAGTCCCTCGTTGCGGAAGTTGCGGTTGAGTTCGTACACGCGCTCAAGATCGCCGACGATAAGGCGCTTTAAGTACAGCTCCGGTGCGATTCTCATATAAAGATCGATATCAAGCGCCTCGTGGTGTGTGATAAACGGCCGTGCGGTCGCCCCGCCGGGGATCGCCTGCAGCATGGGCGTTTCCACCTCCAGAAAATTGCGGTTGTCGAGCCATTTGCGAATAGCTTTAACCACCTTAACCCTGGTCAGAAGCGTCTGTCGCGCATGTGGGTTGATGATAAGGTCTACGTAACGCTGGCGGTATCTGGTCTCGACATCCTTTAAGCCGTGCCATTTCTCAGGAAGCGGCCGCAACGATTTGGTGAGCAGCGTAAAGTCCTTTACATCGATTGAAAGCTCACCGCGCCTGGTTTTAAATACCGTACCGGTTATGCCAACGATATCACCGATATCATAATCGAGAAACTTCTTATAATTCTCCTCCCCAAGCGTGCCGAGAGAGAGGAACAGCTGAATGCTCGCGGTGCGATCCTTAAGGGCCATGAAGCTTGCCTTGCCATGCCTGCGGATAGCCATAATACGCCCGGCTACCGTAACCTCCTGCCCGGTGTTCTCACCCGGTTCGATCTCAGAGTATGCATGGATGACATCGGCCAGAAGGTGGGTGCGTGCGAATTTAGATTTAAACGCAGTTTCTCCAGAAGCCCTCATCTCTTCCAGCTTCTGGAGTCTTTGTTTCATAAGTTGATTTATGTTCTCTATATTTTCGGATACTTCTACTTCCGAATCCTTCTGCATTATTCTCCGTCGGTCTTTGCTTTGTTATTTTGTCTGATTTTAATAATTTTATATTCCAGGAATCCTTCTGGAACACGTACCCGGACGACATCCCCCGCCTTCTTACCCATTATAGCGCATCCGACCGGAGATTCGTTGGATATTTTGTGATTCGTTGGATCCGCCTCAAACGAGCCGACAATCTGGTACTCCTCCTCATCGCCAAACTCAAGATCGAGCAGCAAGACGAACGAGCCAACCGAGACTTTCCTTGATTTACCGCCGTTGTTGCCATCTTCGATGATCTTTGCCAGTAAGAGCATATCATTGATCTGCATGATCCTGCCCTCGACAAACGCCTGCTCGTTCTTTGCATCATCGTACTCAGAGTTCTCGCTCAAGTCACCGAACTCGATCGACTCCTTGATCCTCGCGGCGACTTCCTTGCGACGAGTCGTCTCTAAATGACGTAGTTCCTCAATTAATTTATTGTGACCGTCTTTTGTGAGTATAATTTCTTTCTCTGACAAAACCTTTCGCTCCTTTACATGTAAGAAGCACTCACCAACAGTGCTGGTTTCATGCGAACTAGCTACGTATTATAGGAAAATGCTCTTAACTTGTCAAAATATTTCGCGCTTTTGCAGGGAGACAAGTCCCTACCTGCATTTTAAACACGGTCGAACGACAGCATTAATGTTAAGATCACTTAGTTATATCAACTATTCATGCGACTATTTGTGCAACGAAAAAAACTTTAAACGGGGATGCGAATTTACTTCTAAAAACTTAAAAGTAATATCGGCAGAAACTCATATTGGATTAGCTTTCGAATTACGAATTCGAATTAAAAACAATTGATTAAATTTCCTCCCTCAAGGGAGGGCTAGGTGGTGAACCCTCATTTTCGACCACATTCGTTCGACATTAGTAATTCGAAGTTCGAAATTATCGTATGGCTGCCATCTTAATGCCCGCATTTTCACGCACTTTGTTAATGTAGGCATCGGAGAGTTTTTTCTCGAAGCTTCTAAGCCCAGCCAGTTTAAACCCATGCTTTTTCGCAAACGCCAGGGTCTCGTTTACTTTATCGAGGCTTATATCTTTGCCGATTGAATAGCTTTCGTATTTTCCCTCTAGGGCAAGCATCATAGTCTCGGCCATACACGCCAACGCCGTTCCCTTTGGCAATCCTGTGAGAGCATGTATATCAACCTGCCCGGGGACTTTTACAATGCCGCCATCGATTACCAACACGTCTTTTCGGCGTTTCACCACGAGTTCTGCGACATCCCTGGG
>PFFU01000089.1:0-4832 GCA_002783345.1 Candidatus Aquicultor secundus | reverse complement strand
TCGCAGATGACCGCACCCGGTTTTACGTCATCCGGATCGATAACGGTATTCGCGGCTCCGGTCACGGTGATGATGATATCTGCGGAGCGGATTGAAGAAACAGATGTGGAAGTTTTAACATGTTTGTTTTTGGCCTTTACCTGCTCGCTCAGATTAGTAAGTTTTTTCTGATCCCGCCCGATCAGTACGACCTCGCCAACCCGATCTGCCAAAACCTGGGTAGCTGCGCTTCCAATCGATCCGGTCGCACCGACCACAGCAAGCGTGGCGGCTGAGATATCTATCTCCATGCGCGACGCCGCCTCTACCGCCCCCTCGATCGCAGTCGCAACGGTGTAAGTATTTCCCGTGGTAATCGGTACCTTAGAAAGGTTATCGACCACTCTGCCGCCATCTCCGGGAATCGCCGTAAAGGCGCCTAAACCAATAATGCCGGCGCCCTCTTTTCTGCCGATCTCACATGCCTTGGCGATTTTTTCAATCACGTAATCCTGATCAAGATCATAAAACTGGTGCGGCAGGAACGGAACAATGATAAACCAGCCCATGGCCTCTTTGCCGGTAATCGATTTTATGCCGGTTATCTCAGAGATTACAAAAGGCCTACGGCGCTTCAGCACGCTGGCGACAACTTTGGGATTAATTTTATTCGCGATTTTATACTTCTTCGTGACATCGTTGATATCCATTGGATGCACTAAAAAGCCAAAAGTCTCCATAGCATCTCCTTAATGAAACAACGCAGGGCTAAGCCCATGCATCGTTAGTTTAACTTCTCAATCCTGGGTATATAATTAAGTTTTTTTAAAATATCTAGATAATCCTGAGGCGTTACCTCTTCCCATTTCTTACCCAAAAGCGATAGCAAGGCTGCCTCGAGCACGTTGGTGCCGAACGAACGCCCCTCAAAGACGGGGGTTGTTGTGATTAGCAGCTCCACACCACGTTCGCGCAAATCGTCAACGTCTTGCTTGGTGGTGGTGTTGGTAAGTATCCACTTGCCACGCATATCTTTCGGCATGTATTTACGAATAAAGAGGTAATCGCCGGCGATGACATCCGACTCCCGATAGTGCTTGGCATAACTCTCGGATGGCTCTTTTTCCTGTTTGCTGCCGGTCGGGTAAAGTATCTTAAATGGCATTTTGGTAACTACCGGTAATATCATCTTGGCAAGCACTTTAAACGAGCCCATCGTGTGTATCGGAATTGGCAGGTTAAGGCCGAAAATAAGGTCGCCGAAGAGGATTTCGCATCCAAGCTCGTGGAGTGCTTCAGCCATGCCAAAGCGGTCGACAGCGCTCACCATCAAGATTTTTTTCTGCGCCAGCGGCAGTTTCGCGTCATTTGCAAGGTAGCGCACCACCTCACGCTCAAGTGTATCCTTGAGGCCGCTTCCATCTACAACCGGTGTCGTTTTGACAACCGACCTGAGCTTTTGCGCATCTCTTATAATATATTTCTTACCATCCGCTACCAGGTAAAGATCGATGCCGCCAAGGCCGATGGCATCAACATTGCCGTCGAGTTGCCGTAGCATTTCCTTGGCCTTATCGAAATCTCCATCGGTCCCGATGCGCTCGATTGTCAAGTCTTCTCCAAGGAGGTTAACCTCGACCTTGTGGTTTCTTTTTGAAGATCCTAAACTTGCGCTTACTATACGCTTCATCGCCCGGTTCCTTCCCTTCTGTCACATTCGTCAGAACATCGTAGAGCATCTTCGGGTCGACCTTCCGGTCGCGCCGTATCGGCGAGTTTCCGATCGGTACACCGATAATCTCCCTGTCCAGTATCTTTTCCATGGTCGCGATGCGTTTGTCCGAGGCCAGGAATATAACGACGTCGTAGTCCTTCAGGCTGGCAAGAATGTCGAGCAGCTCGTTAAATATCTCGGCGCTGCTTTTTCTGCCTACATATTCCTTGCGCTCGGCCTCGCTTAAGATATAAACGAAATCAACCGCAAAGTCCTGCGCCACGTTCTCGATGTCGTCCTTGTTTGCTATGGGAAACCCTATAACCGCTATACGATTACCGCGTCTGACTTCGGCGAGGCCTTCCAAATGCGACACAAATGACCTCTCAACACCCATCGAGAGGGCCACTTCCTGCTGCGTTGCGCCGACGGCACGACGATGCAATATCTCGGTAATAATATTTGAGAGCCGGTCGCGGTCGACTAATTTGTCGCCGATCCTTACTAGTCTCATATCTTCCTTTGTGCACAAAATTGTGTACATTCAAACCACATTTTAAACCAAGCACAATAATAGTTCAACAAGAAAAGCCTCTTGGTTTAACCGGCTCCCGTGCCGTGTTACCAAGAGGCCTCTGGTTACAATATGTAGGGTGGGCTCTATACCTAGTTTTGCGGGCTCTGCACTAAATTCTGCGGGCGCTCACCCAGTGCAAATGTGACTTGCTTCTTTTCTTTACCGCGATATACCTCGAGGGTAACCCTATCGCCAACTTTGTGTTTTTCAACAAAATTCAAGATGTCATCCATCGTAAGGACGCTGATGGTATCAATTTTGCCGATGATATCGCCGCCGACCGGAATTCGCTGGCCCGTTTGGCTATTAACAAGGCTTTGGCTGCCGGCTTTAAGTCCTGCTTTTTCAGCCGGGCTTCCCGGTACTACCTGGGCTATCATAACACCGTGGTCGACCGGAAGCTTGAGAAGCTTTGCCATATCTTTGCCGACCTCTATGCCGCCGATGCCGAGCCACGGGTGGCTGGCCTTTCCGCTTTTCTCAATTTGCCCGACGATCTCTTTTACCGTGTTGCTTGGGATGGCGAATGCGATACCCGCAAAGCTACCCGAGTTCGAGGCGATCTGCGAGTTTATCCCGACAACTTCGCCAAATGCGTTTAAAAGCGGTCCGCCGCTGTTACCAGGATTTACCGCTGCATCGGTCTGGATAGCACCCCTGATTTTAAACTGTTGATTTGGTGAGTCGATGGTCCTATTTATGGCGCTTACGATACCCTGCGTTAGCGTACCGTCAAGTTCGAACGGCGAGCCGATTGCGTACACGTCGTCGCCTACTTGAAGTTTCGAGCTATCGCCGAGATCGAGCACCCTCAGCGTCTTTCCTTGCGGATCGATCTTTAGCACGGCGATATCCGTGCTGGGGTCGGTACCGAGAAGCTTTGCACTCACCTCTTGCTGATCACCCATAAGCACCGTGATTTTGTTCGCCGTGGAGTTCGAATCCTGGACCACGTGGGCATTGGTTACAATAAGGCCCGATTTGTCGACGATAAAACCTGAGCCATCGGCTTCCTGTTGCAAGGGAACGCTAAACCCGAAAAAGTCGCTCCTCACACCGGTAAACACCGACTTTATATGAACAACACCCGGGGCAAAACGCTTGTATATGTCGCCTCCGGTTAACCCTCCGGTTGTTTTTTGCCCGCCCGATTCCCGGACGACCTGATTGATGACTTTCCCCTTGGTAACGGGCACTGTCGCTTGCAGAGCAAAAAACACCAACAACCCGCCTATTACCGCCGACACTAAACTAGTTAAAGCCGTCTTCCACACAAACATCCTTCCTTTCTGGAAAATATTCAATATGATGTCTATTACATATGCACTATATGATTTATTGCATAGTTTGCTGAGTAATTACTGAGTAATTTATTACATAAATTCTTATATAAGGCCGCTATCGTGAGAAAGTGGATGGATTCGGTTGGACTGATTTCTTTCAAAAATTCTTTGCAGGCCGGTAAGTGTAAGTGTAGGATCGACCGCCGTAAGACGCTTGCACTCCGGGGCTATGAGCCCGGCGAGACCTCCCGTGGCAACGACATGCTTTAGGTGGCCCATTTCAGTTTCGAAACGCTCGACAATCCGATCGACCATACCGCCGGTACCGATAATAAGGCCTGATTGAACGCTACTGCGCGTATCCCTTCCGATGGCGCGCGACGGGGTAACGAGGTCGATTCGCGAGAGCCGTGCAGCGCGCTTAAACAGGGCTTCGGATGATACTTCGATACCCGGAGCAATCGAGCCGCCAAGATACTCCCCGCGCTCGGTAATCGCGTCAAAGGTCGTCGCGGTACCAAAATCGACCACGATAAGCGGGCCGCCGTATAACTCAAAGCCGGCAACGGCGTTGGCGATCCTGTCTGCCCCGACTTCTTGCGGGTTGTCGTAGAGAATCGGTACCCCCGTATCCGTGTCCGGTCCCACAACCAGGGCATCGGTTTTAAATATTTCGGTGAACATCTCTAAAAATGATGCGGTGAGCGACGGCACGACCGAAGCAATCGCAACGGCCTCGACATCCGCCAGGGTAAACCCGTTTAAATGAAAGAGGTTGGAGATTGCAACGGCCACCTCATCAGCCGTTGCATCACGGCGTGTTGCAATGCGCCAGCTGGCTTTTAGCCGCCGCTGTTCAAAACAGCCCAACACGGTATGCGTATTTCCGATATCTATAACCAGCAACATGCGCGGTTGCAATCAGATTACCTCGTTGAAAAAATCCGGATAAAAAAATAATACGTCCAACCCTTTGCTTTAGCAAGTGTAATAAATATTGTTGTAATAAATGTTGTTAATAAACGTGGAATGGGTTCTTTTTAAAATCCCAGCCAGGTGGTAGTAAAGTGATCCCGGGGCTGTGGGTCCGGATCGAAGAGTCGATATCCTATCGGCATCACCGTGACAAGCTCCCGGCCTTTTAAACCAAGGTAGTTCATAATCTCCGATTCCACCCATAGGGCCGAGGTCAAGCATACCGCCCCAAGTCCCAGCGACCAGGCCATAAGCTGCATGTTCTGTATGGCACCGGCGCAGGCAATGAGATCGACCTTATGTG
>PFFU01000055.1 GCA_002783345.1 Candidatus Aquicultor secundus | reverse complement strand
TTTCATTCTACAATTAGGTTACTATGTTGGAATTAACGGTTTTTGGGATACTTGCGATTTACCTGGTCTATTGGATTATTAAGTCGCTGATAGACAAGCTCTACTTTGAGGCGCTCCTGGGGGCGGGGGTTGTCGTGCTGTCGGCTCAGATATTTATTGTCGCCAATTTCGCCGGGCAGTTCTTGCGCGTGAGGATGGCGAAGAACCTCAACATGACTTTGCAATCCATCGGCCTGTCTTTGCTGGTTGGTTCGATTGTCTTACTGGTTGGGGCGTTTGTATCAAAGCGCAAGATGAGTAGTCTAATTTCGCTATGGGGTAGTACGCAGTTATTTATGACCCAGGGAGTGTACGGTATCATCAGGCATCCCGTGCACCTTAGCGGGATGCTGGCGACGTTGGGTATAGCGCTGCTAATGGCTAACATCGCGGTTATGGCCCTTGGCGCAATCGCATGCGGGGCGTTTTTTGCCGCGTCCAGGGAAGAGGACAGGCACGGCGAAGAGAACATCGGGCACGAGTACGATGTCTATATGCAAAACGTTCCGGCATTTAATTTCGTGCAGGGCATATCGAAAGCTCTACAGAACCGCTAGGGCGCATGCTGCGGGCATGCATTTTTTACTGGAGAATTCAAAGCATGAAGATCGATATCGTAACAATTTTTCCGCCTCTTTTTACCGGTTTTTTAAGCGAGAGCATGATGCGAATCGCTCAGGAAAAACATCTTATTGATATTAAGGTGCGCGACCTGCGCGATTGGACCGTGGATCGGCATCGACAGGTAGACGACATACCTTATGGCGGGGGGTTCGGGATGGTGATGAAGCCGGACCCGTTTTATAAAGCGGTCCTTGATATCGGGGCGCCGGGGAGCCTTGAGCAAATCCGGCAAAAGGCCAGGATTGTGCTATTTACACCGCGTGGTAGAATTCTTAAACAAGATTTAGTTGAAGAATTCGCGCGGGAAGAGCATATTATTATGCTGTGCGGGCGATACGAGGGTATCGACGAGCGGGTTCATAAGCATGTTGCAACGGATGAGATTTCACTTGGTGATTTCGTGCTTTCCGGCGGGGAGATACCGGCGATGGCGTTGACCGAGGCGGTTACGCGGCTTATTCCGGGTGTGTTGGGTGCCGAGGAGTCGCTTGTCGAGGAGAGCTTTGAGGAAGGGCTACTCGAGTATCCTCAATATACCAGGCCGCCCGAGTTTATGGGGTGGAGCGTGCCGGAGGTACTGCTCTCGGGGCACCACGGGGAGATCGCCAAGTGGCGCCGCAGGGAACGTCTCAAGGCAACCTTGCTAAGAAGGCCTGATTTGCTTGCTAAAGCGCATCTATCGGACCAGGATCTGAAGATGCTGGAACAGTTGCGAGAAGAACCGGGTGAACAATAAGAAGCAACCGCATGTATTGGGTTTTTTGCCGATTGCCGGGTGCCGAAAGCTGAAAGCTTCTTTATGGGGTTGCTATACGAAGTTGATTTCGCTATAATTTGAGTGTTATGCCAAGAAGGAGGATACGATGAATCGCATAGAAAGCATTGAAAGAGCACAGCTTAGAGATGATATACCAAGCTTCGGCCCTGGGGATACCGTTAAGGTTCACTATAAGGTTGTTGAGGCCGGACGAGAGAGAACGCAGATGTTCCAGGGAGTCGTCTTAAAGAAACAGAACGGCGGCGTCAGGGAAACATTTACCGTGCGCAAGATATCCTTTGGAATCGGCGTCGAAAGGACGTTTCCGATTCATACGCCAAAGATCGCAAAGATCGAGGTTCTCTCAAGGGGTAAAGTACGGCGCTCGAAGCTCTACTATCTAAGAGAGAAAATCGGCAAAAAGGCCCGCATCAAAGAGAAGAGATACTAATATTTGTGGCGGAAGAGAGCGAAAATATGTCCGATAGCGAGAAAGCCGGTGCCGATTCGGGCATTGGCTTGGCGAACTCGTTAGCTAATGATTCTAGTGAGTCGAATGAAATAAAAAGTGAACCGCGGGGCAAGGACTCTTTTGTCTCGTTTCTCAAAGAGCTGCCCGTTCTGGTAATAACGGCTGTAATAATAGCCTTTGTAATAAAATGGCTGGTAGTACAGCCTTTTTACATTCCTTCGGGCTCGATGGAGCCCACGCTTGTTCCCGGCGACAGGGTTCTGGTCAGTAAGTTTATCTACCGGTTTGTTCAGCCAAAGCCGGGGGACATCATCGTCTTTATCGCACCAAACGGGGATGGCCGCGACTTTATAAAGAGAATCGTGGCCACCGGAGGCGATACCGTCGAGGTTAAAGAGGGCCGGCTTTATGTAAACGGTAAGCCGTCCCAGGGCGACTACAAGACCATGCCGGGGGATTATAGCAACTTTCCGGCGAAAAAAATCCCGAAGGGACGCGTCTTTGTCATGGGGGATAACAGACCGAATTCGATGGATGCGCGCGTATTCGGCCCGCTCGACGAAAACGCAATTTTAGGGCGGGCGTTCACGGTCTATTGGCCGCTCGACCATATGACGCTGTTGAATTAGCTTTTAAATTTTCACTCTATTTCAGTATTGTATATATTTACATTAATTTGGTCTCCTATGGATTTCTCCAAGTACACAATTGCCGAGATTAAGACTATGTTGGATCAGGCAGGAGCGAGTGAGCGCGCCCGTCTTGTATCCCGGCTTGGAAACGATCCCCGCCAGGGGGTTCAGAGAATAGTAACTTCCTACCACAACGAAATCAAGCGGTTTGAGGCCGAGGATATGAGGCAGAAAGAACTATCTAAGTACGAGAGAGCGATTCACAAGCAGGGCTTTACTTTAGTAGCCGGGGCAGATGAGGCGGGCAGGGGGGCGCTTGCCGGACCGATTGTTGCGGCGGCGGTCATCCTTCCAAAGAATGCAAAGATTCACGGGTTGCGTGATAGCAAACTACTCAGCGCAGAACAACGAGAAGACCTGTATGGCAAGATAGTCAATGTGGCCGTTGCATGGAAGGCGGCGCGTATCGAGCATCATCAAATAGACGCGCACGGTATCCAATGGGCGAATCTGCAGTCGCTCGAGAGGGCGATTTTGGGGCTTGAGCCGGGGCCGGACTATGTGCTGCTCGACGCGTTCGATATAAAAACCCTCGAAATCCCGCATCTTGCTATTGTGAAAGGCGACAGGCTGTCGCTCTCGATAGCGGCGGCATCGGTGATCGCAAAGGTAACGCGCGACCGCATTATGCGCGAGTATCATAAAGACTACCCGGCGTATGGGTTCGATCGGCATAAGGGATACGGGACGCAACCGCATATTCGTGCTCTTGAGGAGTGCGGTATCTCGCCTATACACCGCACATGTTTTATGCCTGTTGCGGGGTATGAGCAGCTCGGCTTAATGTAGATCTTCTAACAGAATCATCCCGCTATACCTATCATCGTACATCGGATACTAAAGATGCAGGTGCCTCACGCGGCTCTATGTGGCTATGACGGCGCGTGGTTGGTATAATGCAATATAAAAATGTCTCATTTTGGGAACATTATAGGTTGACAAGCGAAACCATGACGGAAGAAACCAAAAACCAAGAGAGCAGCGAAAGCGGAAAAATCATATATAAAGGAATCGAGTTTGCGCATCCAAGCGAGGAGCAGTGTGCGAGGATACTCGATTTCTACGGCGTTCGGTGGGAGTACGAGCCGAATACGTTTCCCATAGAATGGGACAAGGAAGGCAACGTCACACAAAGCTTCTCGCCGGATTTTTATCTGCCCGATTTGGATTTGTATATCGAGCTTACGACGATGAGCCAGAAGCTTGTTACCAAGAAAAACCGGAAAGTAAGAAAGCTAAGGGAACTCTATCCCGACATACAGATAAAGATATTCTATCAGAAGGACTTTAAGAACCTTCTGTTGAAGTACGGATTACCTCGTTTGTAAAGAAGTTACTTGTGCTGTAGTCGATGTTGGTGCGGTTGAGCGATTCGTGGGTGCGTAGTGTTAAACGATGATATTGAAAAGGTATTAATCACCGAGGCGGAGATCAAGTATAAGATTCATGAGTTAGGCGGGATTATCTCCAATGAGTATTCCGGCAAAGACCTCGTGATGGTAAGCGTCCTGCGGGGTGGGGTTATTTTTATGGCGGACCTGGTCCGCTCGATCTCGATCCCGGTCACCATCGATTTTATGGCAATCTCAAGCTACGGGCCATCGACAGATACATCGGGCGTCGTGCGGGTTTTAAAAGACCTGGAAGAGAACATTAACGATCGCCATGTGTTGATTGTTGAGGACATTATAGACACCGGTCTTACATTAAGCTATTTGTTGCGAAGCCTTAAGGCGCGCGAACCGGCCGGCCTTGACGTATGCGTGCTTCTCGATAAATCGGCCCGCAGAATAGTGGACCTGCCGATAAAGTACAAGGGATTTGATGTTCCCGATGTGTTTGTGGTGGGTTATGGGCTTGATTACAGGCAAAAATATCGCAACTTGCCGTATGTCGGCATTTTAAATAAATCTGTCTATGAGGAAGAGTGGGCGAATCTTTAATCCTTCTCGTTTATCCAGATCTAATTATTAGATTATGCCTGCTAACGGCCCGTTGTTGATAACTGATAGTTAGTTGCCGAACTAATTGCGCATCATTATGCCTTATGGTATGATTAGTCCGAACTTAGTGCAGAGATTATTTTAGTGAGTGGGTACAAACCCACTCTTTTAATTATGAGGGTGCTGCTTTCATGAAGCGTGATCCTAAGGTCGAGAGGATTGAGCAGCTTATCGAGCCCGTTATTGAGCGTGAGAGCCTCGAGTTAGTTGATGTGGAACTCATACGCGAAGCAATCGGGCTTGTTCTTCGTATTCTTGTGGATTCGAAAGAAGACGGCATAAGCCTGGACAGGCTTGCTAAGATAAGCCAGTCGGTCGGGGCCATTCTGGATGAATCCGGGATTGTTACGCAGAAGTATACGCTGGAAGTATCGTCTCCCGGCATTGAGCGGCCGTTAAAGAAGCCCGAGCATTTCAAGCGGTTTGTCGGTTCGAATATTTCGGTAAAAACCGAGAAGCCGATTGGAAAACGCAGGCAATTTAAGGGGCGGTTGCTTGAAGCCGACGATAAAGGCTTTGTAATCGAAGTCGAGGGCGAGAACTTCGAGATCGACTACGATAACGTAGCAAAAGCGCGCCTTCAGGTCGAACTGGAGTTTTAGCTAACGGCTAACAACTCTAGCTTATGGTTTGCTTACTTAAGTTGACCTAAGTTCCAGCTTGAGTTTTAGCTTATGTTTTAGTTTTTTGAAAGGGGCTATATAACGTGAACGGAGAGTTGATTGAAGCTCTAAAGCAACTTGAACGCGAAAAGCAAATAGATCCACACACGGTGCTTGAGGCGCTCAGTTCTGCTCTAGCGTCAGCGTACAAACGAAACTACGGCGCCGGCACAAGCGATATTAGAGTGAATATCGATCCGAAAACCGGAAATATCAGCGTGTTTTCTCAGGAGTGGATTGAGAAAGAAGGCGAAGAGCCCGAACTTGTTGAAGAGGAGATCACGCCGGAGAACTTCGGCAGAATCGCTGCGCAGACGGCAAAGCAGGTTATCCTGCAGCGCATCCGAGAAGCGGAGCGTGAGAAGATGTACCAGGAATATATCGACCGTGAGGGCGATATCGTCACGGGCATCGTCGAGCAGAGCGATCAGCGCTATACGCTGGTCAACCTCGGAAGAGTTGAGGCGTTGCTGCCACCAACGGAGCAGGTGCCAACCGAGAGGTACGACCACGGTATGCGTTTAAAGACATATATCGTTGAGGTCAGGCGCACGACCAAGGAACCTCAGATTATCGTATCGAGAACCCACCCGAGCCTGCTGCGGCGCTTGTTTGAACTGGAAGTACCGGAGATTTACGATGGCTACGTCGAGATAAAATCCGTTGCCCGTGAGCCGGGATACCGGTCAAAGATCGCAGTAGCGTCCAGAGAAGCAAGCATCGATCCGGTCGGCGCTTGCGTTGGCCCTAAGGGTTCGCGCGTGCGTATGGTCGTAAGCGAGCTTCGCGGGGAGAAGATCGATGTCGTTGAGTGGAGCGAAGACCCGGCTAAGTTCGTGGCCAACGCGCTCAGTCCGGCAAAGGTCAAAGCCGTCAAGATCAGCGAGGCACAACACACGGCTGCAGTGGTTGTGCCTGATAACCAGCTATCCCTTGCGATCGGCAAGGAAGGTCAAAACGCGCGACTTGCCGCAAAGCTCACCGGGTGGAGGATCGATATAAAGAGCGAGAGCCAGGCAAAAGATGTTGCGGAAACGACCCATATATTAGAGGTCGGCGGCCATATCGAAGATGACGGTACAGCGGCTTGTATCTGCCAGGCGGTAAAATCATCCGGCGAACGTTGTTCTAATAAAGCGCGGCCGGGAAGCAAGTATTGTGGGGTTCACAAGAAACTTGAAGACGAGGAGTAGATGACCTTGGCGCAAGCTAAGAAACTTCCGCAAAGAACCTGCACCGGATGCCGTGAGATTAAGCCCAAAAAGGCGTTAATCAGGATCGTTAGGACTCCCGAGAAAAACATTATCGTCGATCCTACGGGAAAAGCTAACGGACGCGGGGCATATATCTGCCCGAGGAAGGAATGCCTTGAGGCAGCGATAAAGAGTAAACGACTAAGTAAAGCCCTGGAAGTAGAGATACGTCCGGAGGAACTTAAAAAATTAGAAGAAGAGCTGGAAGCCTTAATCAAGGCATCCGGCGAATAGATTAGGTGGTGATAGGATGAGAGTTTATGAGCTGGCAAAGCAAATGGGTATTTCCAGTGCAGAGCTTATGGACAAACTAAAAACAATAGGCATCGAAGTTAAAAGTCATGCCGCCTCTATTGATCCTGAGGTGGTACGAAAACTTGACGGTGCCCCGAAAGCCAGTTCGTCACCACGCGCAGCAGTGCAGGACAAGGAAACGGTAGCCAAGAAAACGGCGACTACGAAACCGGCCAAGGCCAGTGCGAAAGCCGCTTCAGAAAAAGCTCCGGTTGCGGCACAGACCAAGGCGGCTCCTCAGGTAAAAGCTGCAGAGACACCAAGAGCGCCGCAAGCCGAGCGCCCGTCTCAGCCGGCACAGCCGGCCAAAACCGGTGTAAAAGCGCAAGGTGGGGCGAACGTGCAGGCCGATACAAAGCCAAAACCGGGTGCAAAGACACCGCAGACGCAGAGAAGACCGGGGACAAGGCCGGCTGCGCCTCAGAAGCAGAGCGGAAGACCTCAGGTAACAGTTGAGGAGCCCAAGCGCGTAATCGAGGTGCCTCTTGCCGCAACGGTAAAAGAATTTGCGAGCTTAGTCGGTAAAGAACCGAACGAGCTGATAAAAATGCTGCTTAAGCTCGGCGAGCTGGTCACAATCAGCCAGTCGTTGAGTTCGGAGGCAATAGAAATTCTTGCGGATGAAATGGAACTTAATGTTAAGTTCTACAATCCCGAAGAAGTGCATGTTGAAGAAGAGATAGTTGAAGATAGCGATAGCCTTTTACCACGACCCCCGGTCGTTACGGTTATGGGTCACGTCGACCACGGTAAAACATCCCTGCTCGATGCGCTCAGGAAAACCGATGTTACCTCTGGTGAGGCCGGCGGCATAACGCAGCATATAGGTGCCTACCAGGTGGTTCTGGGCGGGCGCAAGATCACGTTTATCGACACACCCGGTCACGAGGCCTTTACGGCTATGCGAGCCCGAGGCGCGAATGTCACGGACATCGTAGTGCTTGTCGTTGCGGCCGATGACGGCGTTATGCCGCAGACCGTTGAGGCGATAAACCACGCAAAAGCCGCAGGCGTCCCGATTGTAGTCGCGGTCAATAAGATAGACAAACCCAATGCGGACCCCACAAGGGTGCGCCAGGAACTCACAAAATACGAGCTGATTCCCGAGGAGTGGGGCGGAGAGACCATCTTTGTCGATGTGTCCGCCAAGAAGCAGATCAACCTCGGAGACTTACTCGAGATGATTCTGCTGGTCGCCGATGTCCAGGAGCTAAAAGCAAATCCTAAGGCAACGGCGCGCGGTATCACTATCGAAGCAAAGCTCGATCGCGGTCGGGGCCCGATCGCTACTGTCCTTATAAATCGCGGTACGCTTCGCGTTGGTGATGCGGTTATCGCAGGCACGGCTTACGGCAAGGTGCGGGCAATGAACGATGACAAGGGTCATCCTGTTCGCGAGGCTACACCGGCGCAGCCGGTTGAGGTAATCGGCCTCTCGTCGCTTCCGCGGGGGGGCGAGGAACTCAAAGTCGTCGAAGATGAGAAGACGGCACGCCGTATCGCAGAAAAGCGGGCGCTCAAACGCCGCTTGATCGCGCAAGAGCAACGCCGCAGAATTACGCTTGAAGACCTATTCAGCAGGATTCAGGAGGGCGAGGTTAAAGATCTTAACCTGGTCATCAAGGCGGATACGCAAGGCTCGGTCGAGGCGTTGAAGGACGCTCTGTACAAACTAAATACCAGTGAGGTACAGATTCAGGTTATTCATACCGGCGTTGGCGGTATATCAGAGACAGACATAATGCTCGCCGCAGCATCCAATGCGATTGTTATCGGCTTTAACGTAAGGCCTGATATCAACGCAACGGCGATGGCGACGAAGGAATCCGTCGATATACGTACCTACAGGATCATCTACAAAGTCGTCGAGGATATTACCAGCGCGCTGTCGGGTCTTCTGTCGCCGGCTATCGACGAAGTCGACACCGGCCGGGCCGAAGTCAGGGCGCTGTTTAAAGTTCCCAAGCTCGGCGTCATAGCGGGGTGCTATGTCACAAACGGAGAAATCGACCGGAACGACCGGGTACGACTGGTCAGGGAAGGTCAGGTAGTATATGATGGCGGAATCATATCGCTTAGAAGGTTTAAAGACGATGTTAAAACCGTCCGCGAAGGTTTCGAATGCGGTATAGGCCTTGAGAACTTCCAGGATGTCAAAGAGGGCGACGTCATCGAGACCTACAAACTGGTCGAGAGAGAACGTCAATTAGGTGAATAAACATGGTAGTGGGATTGCTCAGGATGGAGTTGTACCTGCCTGCGGCAAATTCTCTTAAAGACAAGAGACAGATCGTTAAGAGCATCATTGGTAAAGTCGAGAGCAAGTATAACGTTTCTATCTCGGAAGTCGGCAACCATGAACTCTGGCAGCGGGTGACCATCGGGATTGCCCACGTATCGGAGAAGGGCGAGCAAACAAAAAAAGTGCTCGACCATATAGACAGATACATTGAGAACCTGGATAAAGCTATCGTTAGTGAGAGACAGGTGTCGATGTTCTCACCGGAATAAATAAAGCAAGCGGGGTCAGACCATATTTTTGGACTGACCCTGTTTTAATCGTATAGATTAACCCGGAGGATGTATTATGGAAACCGCAAGAACACGTAAAGTGGGCGAGCTTATAAAAGAGGAAATCAGCGAAATAATCCAAAAAGAAATAAAGGACCCGAGGATTGGTTTTGTTACAATAACAGGGGTTGATGTTACACCGGGCCTCAGGTTTGCGCATGTTTTTATAAGCGTCCTGGGGAATAAGAAGCAAAAAGAAAGCACGTTGAAGGGCTTGCAAAGCTCAAGCGGGTTCCTGCGTAAAGAGCTTTCTAAACGCATACGGTTGAAATATTTTCCAGAGCTGAAATTTGAATTCGACCCCTCTATCGAAGCGGGGAGGAGAATAGACAAGATCATAAGGAAACTGCATAAACATGAAGAGAAGCGAGACAAAAAAACAAAATGATCAACGAAAGTAATAAGTTCAAGAAAATCGCAGCTAAACTGAAAGAGGCGAACTCGGTCGCGATCACGATACACGTCCAGCCCGACGGGGATGCCCTCGGAAGCCTCTTGGCTATGACTCTCTATCTGAAGCGGCTGGGAAAGGCCGTGTGCGCCACCTGGGGCGAGGAGATCAGAATCCCGGCCCATTATACCTGGTTGCCGGGAATTGATGCTATCCGGGCATTTAGTTCATGTATTGAAGCCGACGTTTTGCTGACTCTCGACTGCGCAAATGCGCATCGCCTGGGGCTGTTAGAGGAGAAGCTTCCGGTATTTAAAACGGTTATCAATATCGATCATCACATCGATAACTCACGGTTCGGCACGATTAACTTGCTTGATTTCGACGCCGCCGCAACGTGTGAGATTATTTACGACCTGCTACAAGTTATGGAAGCCGATATAACCCCCGATATTGCAACGTTGCTCTATGCCGGAATAGTGACGGATACGGGAAGGTTCCAATACCAAAACACGACCGCGAAGACCCTGCGGGCGGCGGCCGACCTGGTCGACCACGGGGTGTCTCCTAACGCGATATTCGAAAAGATATACGAAAACACCTCGTTCGCTTCATTAAAACTGCTTGCCCGAATTCTCGAGCGGGCGGAACACGTCGAGCAGAGCGGGTTTATCTACTCATACGTATTAGATAGCGACCTCAAAGAGCTGGACATTTCGATGTCGGATACGGAGACCTACATCGATTATTTGAGAACGGCGAAAGAAGCCAGTGTAGCAGGTATATTTAAAGAAACACCTGATGGCAAGCTTAAGGTAAGCCTGAGATCTAAAGGTGTCATCGATGTGGGCACTATTGTGCGAGAAGCAGGCGGGGGAGGACATCGTAACGCAGCCGGCGGCACACTTGACATGAGCATCCCTGAAGCGGTCAAGTGGATATCTTCACGGGTGCTCGCTCAAAAAGCGGCATCGGCTACACGATAATATATGCAAAACAGAGAGATGAACGGCGTTTTAGTCATCGATAAGCCCTCCGGGCGGACATCCCACGACATTGTTGATATCATTCGCAAAGCAACCGGCATGAAGAAGGTCGGACATACCGGCACACTCGACCCCTTGGCAACCGGGGTTTTGGTACTGCTTCTCGGTCGCGCTACCCGCATCGGCAGATTCCTTGAGCTTGAGCCCAAAGAATACATCGCGGGGGCCGTGTTCGGTATCGCTACCGATACGCAAGATATCACCGGTACTATCATCGAAAAGTCAAACACACCGGTCACAAAAGACGCACTCAAGCGGCTTATGCCCGAATTTACCGGTGAGATCTCTCAAATTCCCCCAATGGTATCCGCGATAAAAATCGGTGGGAAGCCCCTGTATAAGCTTGCGCGCCAAGGAAAAGAGATTGAGCGGCCCGAACGAAAGGTTACTATCTTTGAACTGGTGCTTCTTGATTATTCTATAACGGATGGAAAAGCCCATGCCGTATTTCGCGTGCTGTGTTCCGGGGGGACCTACGTGCGAACGCTCATCCACGATATGGGGGCGCGCCTCGGAGCCGGGGCTACACTCGAGAGCCTTCGCCGCACCCGCGTCGGCGTCTACACCGTGTCGCAAGCATTGACCGTCGACGAGGCAAACCGCGAAGCCATCGAAGCGCGGCTTATAAGCATGGACGGCGCGCTGGCGCATTTGCCTCAGGTTATTGTACAAAACGGCCTGATAGGATTACTATTAAACGGGCAGAAAATTGATGCGAAAGGTATAAAAGCACACCCTGACGCTGTCGTGAGCGACGAATTTGTGCGCGTTAAAAGCGAGAACGGGGTTTTGCTTGCCCTAGGCAAGGTTACGAACGAGGCCACGTTCGAGGTAAAGCCGGAAATCGTAGTAGGGTCCGGGGGCCAGGGATGAATGTCTAGGACGAGGGATGAGAAGTGCCTGCTAGATTCTTCGCTAACGCTCAGAATGACAGAAAAGAACGCTCAGAATGACAAATTAAATAACAAGATTCTAATCATTATTTTATAGCAGGTTCGAATAATGGGGTTTGATAGGAACGTGGAGATTATCAGGGGAATAGAGAATATTCAAAACATAGAGGGGCCATCGGCGGTCACCATCGGGGTTTTTGACGGTGTCCATCTCGGTCATCAGACAATAATCAAGATGGCCGTCGATTTCGCGCGAATTATCCACAGAGTAAGTGTTGTGGTCACGTTTGAGCCGCATCCACTGGCAATCGTCCGCCCCGAGAGCCAGCCGCCCCTTCTGACCGCAACCGATCTTAAAGCCGAATATATCCGAGAACTCGGTGCAAATCATTTACTTGTTATCCCGTTTAGTTTGGAATTCGCGAATATGGCAGCCGAAGACTTTATCGACAACGTTCTTCTCGATAAATTGCACGCCCAGTACGTGGTGGTCGGTGAGGATTTTTCCTTCGGAAAAGGCCGGCGCGGTAACGTTGCGTTCCTGGATTCATACGGCGGTCCCAAGGGTCTTAAGGCCATAGGCGTTCCGCACATAAAAACCGATGATATCGTAATCAGCAGCACCGAGGTCAGAGAGCGTCTGAAGCGGGGCGACATTCTTGGCGCACATGAACTCACCGGGCGTTACCCCAGGTTCAGGGGAAAGGTGGTCCATGGCTTTGGGCGCGGGGGGTCGGTCATCGGCGTCCCGACGGCAAATGTTGAGACGCTCTACGGAGAGCTGCTTCCAAGCGCGGGCGTATATGCGGGATATGCCTGGGTGGATGATGATCGCGAGCCGTGTGTTATCGATATCGGCTGGTCGCCGACATTTGGCGATTTGCTCAAACCTGAGATACACGTCCATATCCTAGGTTTTAAAAAAGACATTTACGGTAAGAGAATTGATATCGAGCTTATCGACAAACTAAGGGATGAAAAAACCTTCAACACTATAGACGAATTGAAGCAGCAAATACAAAGGGATATACAAAAAGCGAAAGAAGCGCTTGCATCTAAATCCAAGTAAAGCGTTTACGCAGCACAAGACTTTATGCTAAGATTCCAATAGACTTTTAGAACCGCTAACTAAGTTGCTCGACTCACCAACGGCTACTTGGTTTGCGGGGTTTTATAATAAGGAGGTGACACCATGGCTTTGGAAAAAGACGCCAAATCCGTAATCATTGAAGAGTATAAAACGCATGACAGCGACACGGGCTCACCGGAAGTCCAGGTCGCAATCCTCACCAAGAGAATTAGCGACCTCACTGGGCACCTAAAAGAACATAAGAAGGATCACCACTCCCGCCGTGGTCTTTTGCAGATGGTCGGCCAGCGAAGAAGATTGCTCAATTACTTGAAGAACAAGGATATTGAGAGATACAGAACACTAATATCAAAATTAGGCCTCAGGGCTTAAATACGGGAAACCAAATGGGCAGCCCCACGGGTTGCCCAAAATTCTATACGGAGAAACATTAGGAGGTTCTCAACTATATGGAGCCTAACGCACAAAACGGTGTGCAAGTCAGAGATGTAGTTACGCAAGAGTTTGAAATCGGCGGAAAGACGATAACGTTTCAATCGGGGCTTTTGGCCAGACAGGCCGATGGGGCCGTCACAGTACAGCTGGGCGAGACGATGGTACTTGTGACAGCGGTCGTAGCAGAGGAGCCGAGTGAGGGACGGGATTTTCTCCCGCTGACTGTCGATGTGGAAGAAAAGATGTACGCGGCCGGGAAGATCCCCGGTGGTTTTATCAAAAGGGAAACCAGGCCGAGCGAAAAAGCTACACTTACGGCGCGCCTGATCGACAGGCCGCTAAGGCCGTCGTTTCCCAAGGGATTCTACAACGATATACAGGTTATAGCGACCGTCCTATCGGTTGATTTAGTAAACCAGCCGGATATCATTGCGCTTAACGGTGCGTCTTTGGCGCTCGTTTTGGCAAACGCGCCCTTTAACGGGCCGGTTGCCGGTGTCAGAATCGGCAGGGTTGACGGGCGTTTCGTGTTCAACCCCACCTTCGAGGAACTGGCGGAAAGCGATCTTGACATGGTAGTCGCCGGCAACCGCAACGCCATCCTTATGGTCGAGGCGGGCGCAAAGGAAGTCACCGAAGAGGATACCGTACAGGCACTCGCAGAGGCCCATAAGGCCATCATCGAGCTGTGCGATTTCCAGGAACACTTTAAAGAAGCATACTTAAAAGTGATTCCGGCTTCTGAAAAAGAGATCAAACTGCCTGTTGCCGACATGACCTACGAGCAGATAGAGGAAAAAATCCGCGAATTTGCAACAGGCAAACTTAGGGAAGCCCTTAAAAACCCCGAGAAACTTGCACGCGAGCGCCAGGAGGAAATGATCGAGGACGAGACGATAGAAGAACTCGAGTCGCTTATCGAGGGCAAAGAACAATACGTCTCGAAAATCCTGGCAAAAATACGCAAAGAAGAGATGCGTAAGATGGTCCTTGACGAGGGCATCAGGGCGGATGGTCGCAAAACAAACGAAATCAGGCCGATCCTCATCAAGGTCGGGGTTCTCCCGCGGCCACACGGCTCGGGTCTCTTTACGCGGGGACAAACGCAGGCGCTGTCGGTCGTCACGCTCGGAACCGTAAGAGAAGAGCAGATGATCGACGGTCTTGGCATCGAAGAGTCCAAACGATATATGCACCACTATAACTTCCCACCGTTCGCAACGGGTGAGATAGGGTTCTTGCGCGGGCCAAAACGGCGCGAGATCGGGCACGGCGCGCTTGCCGAGCGGGCGCTCTTCCCGGTTATCCCAAAGGAAGACGAGTTCCCATACACGATTCGAATCGTTTCCGAAGTTCTTGAATCCAACGGTTCTTCATCGATGGCAAGCGTCTGCGGAAGCACGCTTTCGCTTATGGATGCGGGGGTTCCGATAAAAGCCCCGGTTGCGGGTATTGCAATGGGGCTCATCAAGGAGGGCGATCGTATCGCCATCCTGACCGATATCCTCGGCATGGAGGACGCCCTGGGCGACATGGACTTTAAAGTCGCCGGTACGGCCAAAGGAATTACGGCCCTGCAGATGGATATGAAGGTCGAGGGGGTCGGAAGCGATATTCTTGGCAAAGCGCTCGCACAGGCACGCGATGCGCGTCTTTATATCCTGGATAGGATCGCGCAGGTTCTACCGGGGCCGAGAAGCGAACTTTCCAAGTACGCGCCGCGCATCATAACGGTTAAGATACCGTCAGATAAAATTGGTGACCTTATCGGTCCTAAGGGTAAAAACATCCGGGGTATCATCGAAGAGGTCGGCGCCAACTTCGTTACCATCGATATCGAAGAGGACGGCACGGTCTTTATCGCCTCGACCGATGGCCCGGCCGGCGAGCGCGCACGCGAGCTGGTTGAGATGTTCACCAAGGAGCCCAAGGTCGGTGAACGATTCATGGGCACCGTTACCAAAACCACCGGCTTTGGAGCCTTTGTAGAGATACTGCCCGGCAAAGAAGGCCTAGTACACATATCGCGCCTGACAAAGGGTCGCGTCCCGACTGTCGAATCCGTCGTTAACGTCGGCGACAAGATAGAGGTTGAGGTTATCGATACCGACAAGCAGGGTAAAATAAGCCTGCAGGCCTTAAACCTTGAAGTTAAAGGAAGCCGGAATGAGTAACGACCAGTTTTTCCAGCGAACAGCCTTACCATCGGGAATAACCGTTATTACCGAGCGCATGACACAAGTGCGCTCGGTCGCTATCGGCTTCTGGGTCGGTGTCGGATCGCGGGATGAAACCGAGCCGATCAATGGAATGTCTCACTTCATCGAACACCTGCTGTTTAAAGGAACAAAGACCAGAACGGCCAGGGAGATCTCAGAGGCGTTCGATACGCTGGGCGGCGAGCTTAACGCGTTTACCGCCAAGGAATACACGTGCTACTACTCACGCCTCCTTGACGAGCACGTGTCCGAGGGTACCGAGATCCTGGCCGACATGATCCAGAACCCGAAGTTTGCCGAAGATGATATCAACTCGGAGCGAAACGTAATCCTTGAGGAAATCAACCTCCATGAGGATAGTCCGGACGAGCGTATCCACGACCTGTTTGCGACATCATTATGGACGGAGCATCCGCTGGGCAAATCCATACTCGGGCACCTTGAAACAATTAAAAATGTCTCCAGGGACGATGCCCTGGGCTTTTATCATCAGGAATACGTCCCGAACAATTTGATTGTCGCCGCGGCCGGCAACATCGACCACAACAAGATGGTCGAGCTTACCCGGCAGCATTTCAATTTTGCGCCCGGTAAAAAACCGGCGCGTAAGGAATTTACTCCAAGGGTCGAGAAAAAGATCGATGTCTTTACCAAAAAGACCGAGCAATCCCATATCGTTTTGGGTGCGGAAGCCATTCACGCTAAAGACGAGCGCCGGTTTACGCTCTCGATCCTCGATAACATCCTGGGTGGCAGCATGAGTTCGCGTCTTTTCCAGGAGATCCGAGAGAAGCGGGGCTTGGCCTATTCGACGTACTCTTACCACTCGCTCTATCAAGACGCGGGCTTTATTGCAAGCTACGCTGGGACCGCGCCTGAAAATACCGAAGCGGTCGTAAAACTTATCCAGGAGCAGTTGCAGGATATCTTGAATGGCGGCATAACCGATCAAGAATTATACCGTTCAAAAGAGCATTTAAAAGGTCAGCTCGTTCTAGGGCTTGAGAGCACGGGCCGCAGGATGACGCACCTCGGAAAACTCGCGATAATCGGCGGGGAGATTCTCTCCCTGGATGAGCTGGTCGAGCGTATCGAAGCGGTAACCAAAGACGGTGTGACCGAACTCGCACAGCAACTCTTCAACCCCGAGAAAATGGTCCTGACAATCATCGGTCCATTCGAGCTCGAAAACCTAGCACACTTGGTAGTGTAATTTACCCATTGACTATCGACCATAAATCCGCTTAATTATTAGTTAAGTGCTACCCTTAATATCACATTACTTAACTGTAATGTTGGTTTTAAAATTCGGCGTTTGGGTAAGATAAACGAGTAATCTTAACAAGCGCAAGGAGGGGTAAGTAAGTTGAAGGCAGAGTCTTTAAACTCGGATCTGCGCGATCTTATAGACTTTCAGGCGAAGGCAGTCTCATCGCATTACGACTTACCGCCAAAGTTCTTCGCGGGGTTCCTCGGACCGCGCATGGCATATTCGTGCGGATACTTCGCAGATGAAGACAATACCCTTGAAGAGGCCGAGGAAAACAAACTGCTGTTGACGGCGAAAAAGCTTGATCTCAAGAAGGAAGATACGATCCTTGATATCGGCTGCGGCTGGGGAAGCTTCCTGTTTTACGCGGTGGAAAATTTCGGCTGCCAGGCCGTAGGTATTACGGTCTCCAAGGAGCAGGCGGCGTTCGTTAACAGCGTTGCCGAGGCGCGGGGCCTTAAAGACAAGGTGCG
>PFFU01000097.1 GCA_002783345.1 Candidatus Aquicultor secundus | reverse complement strand
GTCGTTCTTAATGGAGGACGGCTCTTTTTTTGAGAGGCTTTGGCTGGACATGCGGGCGAATTTACGTTATAGTAATGGACCATACAGTCCTTCGGCCAAGCGGTAGGAGGGCTTACATAACGAGAAAAGGTCAGAAGTAGCACGATATAAACCTCCACTCGCCGCAGCACTAAACCTAATCCAAGACCACATGATCTAACAGAACAAGAATACTGCATGTTTACGATGCCATCATGCATAAAAGAAGCTGATGGACGTAAGTTCCTTATTACCAAAAAGTTAGGTGGGGTGCTTAGTGAAGAATAGCAAAAGTTTGTCAATTCTCGGTTTTGCAATGCTCCTTACAGTTGTGATGTTGCACGTATCTGCGGCCGGGTCGCAGCATCGTGAGGCCATCGCACAGGTAAGATCAAATAGCGCCGTCGTCACGGCTGGCGTTTCAAGCGGTACAAATAGCGCACATAGCGCAAGTGATGTAAGCAATAGAGTCGTCAGGTTTGCCAGTTTAAATACCGTTGCTGACGGCGCGAGCGTGTCTGCGTCAACAGGGCTGGCGAAACCATATCTGGTAAGCTCTAATAAGAGCAGTAAGAAAGCTAGCCATAAGTATAAGAAGAAAAAACATAAGAAGAAAAAATATAAAAAGAAAAAGCGTAGGCATAAAAAACGCAAACACAGCCATAGAGTGAGACGCGTTACCGTCTCCAGGGGCGCTATGAGGTCGTGCGATGTCGAAGCGGCAGTCAGGCGTGTCGGCGCGACCTATTGGCCTTCCAAAGCCGACCAGGATGCGCTTGTGTGGATATATAAGCATGAATGTGTGACACCCGGAGTCATCAGTTCGGCAGGATACTATGGATTGTTCCAGCTTGGAAATCCGCCGGGTTGGATGGTATTAGGGGATCCGGCCAGCGAGGCCAAAGCCGGCTGCGAGTATATCAAGCGCCGCTACGGCAACCCATCTAAAGCGATGTCATTTAAGAAAAAACGCGGGTGGTATTAGAAACACATTTCTACACTTACGCCCTGGATTCGAATTGCCAGTTGCCCGCCTGGACTAATGCGACACCGTTGAACTCGTCCGGAGCCAGATCAAAATCGTCTGAGACTTCAAATGGCATCATATAGCACAGCACCAGCATCAGTTGGTTTCTGTCTTGCAGCCGGACTACTCTGGGCTCGTAGTCGAACTCGTAGCCGATGATATTGAGGTCCTTGAGCATCTTCTCGATTTTGATGACGCTCCATGTGCCCGAGCTTTTTACCGCCGGAACACCGATTCTATCCAGAAATCCCCTTAAAATAGCCGTCCTTGCCATAAGTCTCACCCCCTGATTACAATCCCAATGTTTTCCAATGTTTTCACCGAGAACCGCCATTGCAATCGATACGCTAAAGTCATTTAGCTCATTTAAGTCATTTAAGTACATTTATAAGCAGTACATTTATAAACGAATCTATATCTGCTGTAGCTCTGCTGTAGCGTATCGCCTTAATTACACTATACAAGCCGATCTTGAAACCGATAATAAAAACCTGGTAAACGACCTGCTACGGGGTCTAGTGGCAACTTTTCGGGTGTGGGTGGCGTACGAAAATCGGTTGACCGCACACAGTACCGCTCGCCTGGAATTAAAGGGAGGGTGAGCGGTGGAATTATGGCCGTAAGCAAGTGCCGGCAGTGGTTTGAAATGTCGATAAATGGTTATTATTAAAGTACTCCTACTGCGCGAGAGCAAAGACAATGGTGATTAATGAACGGAGCCAGGCTTCTCTTTCAGATATTTGTCAGAGCTTTATGGGTTTTTGTGAGCATGCTTACCATGCTCACTTTGGCGTTTTTTACCACGCTTTACTTTAACGACCCGAAGCTGGCGCACGATTTTGGAAAGTCTTGCGTATCGTGCAAGAAACCGAGCATTACGGTGTCCACGCTAAAGAATCCTAAGGGCGGCGGTTTGGATTTGAGGGATTGGCGGGTCGTTATTTCACCCGCGACGACCGAGCCCAAGGTGATGCCGGAGCTTAACCCCACAGAGCAGCAAAGCGCGGCCTTGAGCAGGGTTAATCATTACCGCAGCGTTGTTGGGCTTAAAGCCGTCACACTTAATAAAACCATCAACAAGGCGTCAACGGCCCATGCAACGTATAACGTTAGCCATAACTTGTCCGGCCATATCGAGAGCAATAGCGATACCGGTTTTACCGGCGCCTGGCCGTGGGATAGGATGCGCCACTTTGGCTACGATGAGTTTACCTATGCTACCGAGGTCTGTAGCATGCGCTGGTCGTCTGCACAGTATCTCTTGCGGATCGACCCGCAGTGGGCTATCGACGGCTGGGTCGATACGGTGTATCACCGGTTGCCGATTATAAATCCCAATGTCTACGAGACGGGTTTTGGGGCGGCAAAGGCGGGGGATCGAGTGGCTTATGTTATGGATTTTGCCAACCCCGGGTTCCCGATCTCAAAAAAAATTATCTACTATCCTGCCGATGCCCAGACAAACGTTCCGGTGAAGTTCACCGGTGACGAGACGCCGGACCCCTTGCCGGGTGCAAAGTACCCGGTTGGATATCCGATTACGATTACGTTTAACGGCTATAAAGATATCAAGATAATCGATGTTAAACTTACCGACAGTAATGGGGTTGATGTTAAGTTTTATAAAATAATGCCGTTTTCTGATAAGTACATCAGGGACTCGATCGCGATCATCCCTAAGCGTCCGCTGGAGTACGGGATGGACTATCGCGTGAGCATTAACGCCAACGCCGACGATGATTCCATCTATCTCGACTGGCGTTTTAAAACGAAGACCTCCGATTAATTTCGTATCGCTCGGGAGTAAGTAATGCTATGCTTGTGATGTCGGCGCAAACAGCTTTTCTGAAAGCTTGTTTGCCGCTACAATAAAGGGAGTTATTCACCGAGCATGTTACGCGCTCGCGGACTTGGGGGTATGGTATGCGGCTTATTCCGGCTATACTAAGCGATACACTTGATGATTATCGGCGTAAACTGATGCTGGCAGAGTTGTTGTCGGGTACGGCTCAGGTTGATTTTGCGGATGGCCGATTCGTGCCCATGAACAGCATTTCACCGGTCGAGGCGGCTTCGATAACGACCAGTTTGCGGCTTGACGCCCATCTTATGGTAAGCGATCCCGTTTCGTACCTAAAACCGCTTAAAGATGCCGTTTTTAAAAGGGTGTTCTTTCATTATGAAGCGGTCTCCGACCACCGGGAGACTATCAATAAAATCAGAGAGCTGGGGTTTGAGGTGGGTTTGGCGGTAAATCCCGGTACATCGGTCGGCAAGCTTCTGGGGTTGGCGAAAGATGTGGACTCGGTCCTCTTCCTTGCCGTCAACCCACAAGTTAACGGATCGCCGTTCGAGCTGTCGGTTCTCGAAAAGCTCAAGGGCTTAAGAATGCTGCAGCCGGGCATTGAGTCCGGCATAGACGGCGGGGTCAGGCTTGAGTTGCTTAATGACATAATCGATGCCAAGCCCGACTTTATCTGCGTCGGACGCGCCGTTTTTGATGTGGCGAACCCCGAGGACGCATTTAAAGAATTCGAGACGCGTCTGCAGCCGTTCGGCCTATCGCAATTACCTAGATTATTTGGCGGAATTGAGGGAATAAGAGAGCGCAAAAGCGGTGGTGAGGGCGCTGACGATATCCGACCTTGAGATTTTAGAGCTGGAGTTGCTAGCAAATACTATCCGCCAGGATATAATCCGCATGCTGATCGAAGCCGAAAGCGGGCATGCCGGGGGGCCGCTGGGAATGGCCGACGTTTTTACCGCACTCTACTTCAACGTTTTAAAACACGATCCACGCAACCCATTCTGGGATGAGCGCGATAGGTTGATTTTATCCAACGGTCATATCT
>PFFU01000017.1:35976-41354 GCA_002783345.1 Candidatus Aquicultor secundus | reverse complement strand
GCTCTGAATAAATTCCACTTGATTTATTCCAAAAACCTGCTATAAATTAGAATAACCAAATCCACTATTCTAATATTATGTCGATAATTAGAATAACTATGTTCACTATTCTAATATCCTGGAATAAGCATTAAAGAGGAGAAGACATGGCCAAAGCACCATTTATACCACCAAAGTTGCCACCAAAATTAGACTACAACAGTTTAATTAAAGAAATCGGTGAAGCTAATCGCGCTCTCGGTGAACTCAACGGATTATTAGTAAACATTCCTAATCCAGACCTATTAACCTCACCTTTACTTACCAAAGAAGCAGTTTTAAGTTCACGTATAGAAGGAACACAAGCCTCGCTTGAAGATGTCTTGAAATACGAAGCTGAAGAGAAGGTAACTGAGGCCAACGAAAAAGAAAGAGATATCAGGGAGATTATCAATTACCGGCAGGCTATGCGTCTGGCTATTGAAGAGCTAGAGAAAAGACCTATTAGTGAGAACCTAATAAAGAAGATCCACTATGTTTTGCTTGATTCTGTCCGAGGGGCAAGCAAAGATAGAGGAAATCTAAGGCGAACCCAGGTTTTTATTGGTCTACCCGGAACCCCGATAGAAGAAGCAACCTATGTGGCACCACCTGCTAATGCACTACAACAGCTATTAAGCAATTGGGAGCAATATATAAATTCCGATAAAGAAAAAGATCCCCTTGTACAGATTGGCTTAGCTCATTATCAGTTTGAAGCTATTCATCCGTTTTTAGATGGCAATGGCCGAATTGGCCGGCTTTTAATTCCTTTATTCTTATATCAAAGAAACCTCTTATCGTATCCACTGCTATATATCAGCGAATACTTTGAAGAGAACAGAAGGGATTATTATGATCTCCTAAATAGCGTTAGCAATAACGGGGCTTGGGATAGCTGGCTTAGGTTCTTCTTAAATGCCATCACCACCGAATCTATTAAAACAAAGGGCACGGTTTTAGGTATCCTTAACCTATACAATGATTTAAAAGCGGAGATTACTGCTATTAACTCGATCTATGCCGTTCGGCTATTAGACGTAGTTTTCGCATCGCCTATAGTGTCATTTGCCAGCATCAAGGAGCACTTAAAAACAGCAAGCAACCAAACTGTCTACAACCTTTTGGCAAAGTTTGTTAATGCAGGTATTTTACAAGAGATTTCCGGCAAAAAAAGAGATAGAGTTTACGTCTTTGCTAAGTTGATCGAGATTTTAAGGTAAACATAGCTTACCGGCTGATCTGTCTTCGAATAACGAACTGAGGCACTTTAGAGCTTCTCAAAATACCCCTCCAACTTATCTAGCAGCTCTTTTTGGTTCGAATAGTGTTGGATTAGGGCTCATCCCGACACAGTTAAGCCTCTGATGCGTCTTCCTTGCGGTTGAATTCGTTCATGGCGCGTTCGACGCCGTGTTCGATGATGAAAGTTACGGCATCCGCCGCCTTGATGATGGCAAAGTCTACGTCTTCGCGCTCGCGTTTGGCAAAGGGGTGGAGCACATAGTCCCTGGCATCTTGCCTGCCGGAGGGCCTGCCGATACCGATGCGCACCCGCAGGAAATCCCCGCTTCCGAGTTGCCCGACTATTGATTGTATGCCCTTATGCCCGCCGCTTCCGCCATCGGGGCGAATCCTGATGCGTCCCGGCTCGAGGTCGAGGTCGTCATAGATCACGATCAAGCGGTCGAGTTCAACACCCTTGCCTTTAAGTATCTCGCGCACGGCAAGGCCGCTGTTGTTCATAAAGGTCAGCGGCTTCAGCAGCACCACGTTTTCACCGGCGAGTGCGCCCTCGCCCCATCGGGCCAGACGGCTTTTTTTGTCAAGACGTATGCCGTATTCCCGGCTCAGCCTATCGATGACCATAAAGCCGACGTTGTGCCGCGTCGCTTCGTATTCGGTTCCCGGATTCCCTAAACCAACTATGATATACATAACACTAAATGTCCCTAAATGTACCTGATAATGACCCGTATAAAGAAAAAGGGCGCAAGGCAATACCCCGCGCCCGGAAACTTAAGCGTTACTCTTTTTCTGCTGCTCTCGCTGCGGCTTCGGCGCTTCCCTCGACCGCCTCCGGTGCGATTCCCTCGACCGCCTCGGTGGTAACCGTTACCACACGCGGTACCGCAATCGCCACAACAACCGCCTCGGGATCGGTCAGCATCTCTAAGCCATCAGTTAGACCCAAGTCTTTTGCATGAACGCTCTCTCCCAGTTGCAGCTCGCTGACATCTACCTCGATATGATCCGGCATGGCTTGCGGCATACCCTCAATTTCGATAGTTTCTGTATGGCGTTCAAGAACACCGCCCTCTTTTATGCCTGGCGCTTCGCCGACAATCGCTATTGGAACCATCGCAGCGATTTTTTCATCGAGGGCTATCTTTTGAAAATCGATGTGGAGGTACTCGGCGCGCACCGGGTTTCTCTGGACTTCCTTGATTACGGCGTTTGGATGCCGCTTCGCGCCGGGCAGTTTCAGTTTAAAGATAACGTGCGTCCCCGCCCCCGAGTGAACGAGCGTTGAAAACTCGCGCGCGCTTATGATAATCGGCGTCGAGCCCCCGTCACTGTAAAGGACAGCAGGGATCTGGCCCTGCCTTCTGAGTTTTTTGCTTGATTCTTTTCCTACTACTTCACGCTTTTCTGCCTTAAGTTCGAATATATCCATATCCACACTCCTTATATAACTAAGTAAAACTATCTTCTCTGCTATTATCTAACCGCTCTTACAATATAGCGGTTCTACACCACTTCGCGACCAGAATGGTAACACTCGATGTACAATCCCTGGACCCAGGACCCTGGCCTCTATAACTGGTTCTGGCCGTCAAACAACTCGCTTACCGACCTGTCCTCGTAAACGTTTCTAATCGCCTGGGACAAGAGACCGGCTATTGAGAGAACCTTGATCTTGGGGATCATCTTGCTGTCCGAAATCGGTATTGTGTTCGTGGTTACCAGTTGCTTGATCGGTGATTTTTCGATACGCTCGATTGCCGGGCCGGAGAGAACCGGGTGCGTTGCGCCGGCGTAGATCTCGGTAGCCCCGTGATCCATGAGCGCCTGCGCGCCGCTGACCAGTGTTCCGGCGGTATCGACCATGTCGTCGATCATCAAGCACGGATGCCCTTTTATCTCTCCGATAATATGCGTAATCTCGGCCACGTTATGCGCCGGTCGTGTCTTGTGCAATATCGCCAGAGACGCCCCAAGTTTATCGGCATACCTCTTGGCCATCTTTACCCTTCCAACATCGGGTGAAACCACCACGAGGTCATGAAAATTCTTTTCCTTAAAGTACCCCGACAGAATCGGAAGTCCCATCAGATGGTCAACCGGGACATCGAAAAACCCTTGGATCTGCCCTGCATGCAGGTCGACCGTTACCATACGGTCGATACCCGCGGTCATTAAGAGGTCTGCAATCAACTTAGCGGTGATAGGCTCCCTCGCCGCGGCTTTTTTATCCTGGCGTGCATACCCGTAGTGCGGGATGACCGCGAACACTTTATGCGCGGAGGCACGCTTTAAAGCATCAACCATAATCAATAGCTCAACCAGGTTATTGTTGACATTGTCAGCGAGCGTTTGTACCACAAACACGTTAGCGCCCCTGATGCTCTCCTGGTAGCGCACGTAAATCTCACCGTTGCTAAAGGTCGACAGCTCAACTTTGCCGAGCTGGACCCCCAAGTGTTCCGCAATTTCCTCCCCCAGGGCCGGATTGGACCGACCGCTGAATAGCATTAATCGTTTGCTTTCTTCGCTTGCCATGTTCTCCTCACACTTTAACTTTCTGATATATCTTTTCGTTGTCTTCGTTTCTTGGCCCAGTCGTTGATTATGGTTTGATCGGACCTCTCGACAGCCAGGCTGTCGGCCGGAACATCCTTCGTAATTACCGAACCGGCCGCGGTAAACGCACCCTTGCCGATACGCACCGGTGCCACCAGCATGGTATCGCTCCCCACAAACGCGCCGTCTTCGATAACGGTCTGGTATTTGTTGGCGCCGTCGTAATTACATGTGATGCTGCCTGCCCCTATATTAACATAATCGCCTATATGCGTGTCGCCGATGTAGCTTAAGTGCGGTACCTTGCTTCCCCGGCCGATCTCACTCTTCTTTACCTCGACAAAGCCGCCGACCTTAGCGCCGGTCTTTACCAGCGTCCCCGGTCGGACATGACAAAACGGTCCAAGCTCTGCCGAGTCCTCTATAACACTCTCTTTTACTACCGAGCTTTCTATGACCACCGCATTGCCCACCAGACAATCAACCAGACGGCTTGCGGGGCCTATGATACAGTTTTCACCGATTTTTGTATCACCGCTGATGAACGTCATGGGATAGATAACCGTGTCCCTGCCGATCGTAACACTATCGGCAATAAAGGTGGTCGTGGGATCGATGAGCGTGACACCGGCCAGCATAAGCTTCTCGTTGATCCTGCCCCGCATGATGCGGTCGGCCTCGGCCAGCTGCACCCGCGTGTTCACGCCCATGGTCTCCTCCGGCTCATCAGCGAGGCACGCCATGATCGTTCCTCCGCCATCGCTTAAAACTTTGATAGCGTCGGTCAGGTAGAATTCTCCCTGCTGATTGTTTGAGTCTATCCCTTTTAGCGCTTCAAAAAGCTTTTCTTTATCAAAGCAGTAGGTGCCCGAGTTTACTTCGGCGATCGCCTTTTGCTCATCCGTTGCTTCCTTCTGCTCGACAATCGCTTGAACCGCACCGGTCGATGAGCGGATAATCCTGCCGTAGCCGGTCGGGTTATTCATTCGGGCCGTAAGCAATGTCGCCGCGGCCTCGTTCGAAGTATGGATATCGAGCATCCGCTGCAATGTCTCGGCGCTAAGCAGGGGCGTGTCCCCGCTAAGAACTATAACGGTACCGACAAAATCGGCCAGCATATCTTCAACCGTAGAGACCGCGTGCCCCGTGCCCAACTGCTCTTCTTGTAGCGCAAAGTCGACCCCTTCAAGGGCGGCCTTTACCTCATCGGCCCGGTGACCGACGATAACAATTGTCCGCTCGGGGTTGAGGCTTCTTACGGATTTTAAAACGAAGTGAATCATCGGCTCCCCACAAATAGTGTGGAGGACCTTCGGGCGGGAGGATTTCATGCGGGTGCCTTCCCCCGCCGCTAAAACCAAAACAGCTAGGCCCATCAAGCAATAACTCCTAATCCTGTTTACTCTTACCAAACGCCAAATGGCTTTATACAGCTTTTAAACATCAAAAATTATACACGTATTGTGAGATATTTGAAATAACGGGGCTCTTATGTTCTATTGTTCCATTGCTCCGCACGGGAATAATTATTCCCGTGCGCGGGTAACTAGTGCCAG
>PFFU01000017.1:32006-35959 GCA_002783345.1 Candidatus Aquicultor secundus | reverse complement strand
ATTCTTCAGTCGCTTCGCTCCTTCAGAATGACAATCAATTGCTAATCGCTCCTTCAGAATGACATGCACAGAAAGTAGGATGTCGCGGTACTAGATACAAAACACTATAAGCAGTAGATTGCTTTGATGGAGATGGTTTATATGCCCGCACGAGTGGCTTTTTTTGAAGTAGAACCCTGGGAGGAAGCATACATCGAGGGGCACCTCGACGGCAAATTCGAGTTTGCCTTTTTCACCGAACCGCTCACGGTCGATACCGTCGAGCTTGCTAAGGGTTTTGATGTAATCTCGCCTTTTATCTACTCGGATATCGATAAAAGCGTAATAGAGCAACTGCCGGACTTAAAAATGATCGCCACCCGGTCGACCGGGTTCGATCACATCGACCTTACCGTGTGCGCGGCCGGGGGCATTGAGATATCAAACGTACCCTTCTACGGGGAGAACACAGTGGCCGAGCACACATTCGCGCTTATCCTCGCCCTTTCTAGAAAAATATTGCCTTCGGTCGAGCGCACCCGTCGTGGCAACTTCGACCTTGCCGGGCTTCGCGGTTTTGATCTAAAAGGCAGAACGATCGGCGTGGTCGGCGCCGGGAGCATCGGCCAACACGTCATCCGAATGGCCCACGGCTTCGAGATGAACGTCGTAGTTTTTGATGTGAGACGCGACGAACTCCTGGCCAAAAACCTGGATTTTAAATATGAAGACCTGGATGAATTGCTTCGGATATCCGATGTGATAAGCCTGCACGCACCGTACAACCCGCATACCCACCACATGATCAATCGCAGAAATATCCACGGGATGAAACGGGGTGCGATCCTGATAAACACATCCCGAGGCGGTCTGGTTGAAACCTCGGCGCTGGTGGAAGGGCTGCAGAACGGCATTTTAAACGGCGTCGGTCTGGACGTTATCGAAGAAGAAGGATTGATAAAGGAAGAACGCCAGCTGCTCTCGCACGAATACACGCACGAAAAACTGCGAATCGCCCTTGAGACGCACATGCTTCTCTTTAGAGACGACGTTATTATAACCCCTCACAACGCGTTTAACAGCACCGAGGCCGTTCAGAGGATTTTGGACACGACCATGGCGAACATCATCGCATTCATAGAGGGCCGACCGCAAAACACCGTCTTACAAGCCGCCTGATTATCTACTTTACAACCGGCATAACCACCGGCTGATTCAAGTCGGAAATACTCATGGATGAATCGGCCTTAGAGGTAATGGTACCCAGTCCCTCCATAGCCATCTTAAATATGCTGCGCGTTTCGTAATAATCGGCAATCTTTGTATCCTTGTCCACAAACACCCTGTACGCCATATCGAACCTCATACCCTGAAGCAGCTGTCCGTATACCTCTTTCATTAGTGCGAGATCTTCAGGTGTAGCATCGGTGCCCGCCAGCTGAGTGACCAGATTCAACAGATAATCCTTAAACCCTCTCGGGTCGAGCTTTACGTAAATCGTGTAATGCGGCTTGCCGTTTACCAGCGCATCATCACCAAAAGCGACAATAGTTGCAATATCCTTAAACTCGGTAAGCGTCGCGTTCGGGTTCTGCATGGTATTACCGCCGACGAGCGCGTTGAGTATTGAAGAGGTCTGGGTATCGACCAGCTCCCATGCGCCGTCGACTTTCTCATAGTATTCAGAACCGTTGGTATAGCTTTCGCTAACATCAGCGCCTGAAGTTCCAAGACCAAGAAGGTCTCCGCCCCCCGATGCCGTTGTCGTCGTTTTTACATATACCTCTTGGGGCTTTCTAAATGCGCCGGTCATCTCCTGGGTTATGGCCATGGGGCCTGAACCGGCTTGGTCGGGCGATATAATCAAGGTGGACTTTGTCGTCCCGCCGAACTTATACGAGGTAACCGCATCAAGCGTTGCCGTTGACTCGTTAAGAACATCCTGCGCCGTCTTACCGTCACGAATATCGCTGTACGCGATATCGACCGTTCTGGTTGCGCCGTTCCAGCCAACCGTAGATCCGAAGGCTTCAGCGATGCAGCGCACCGGCACAAGGGTGCGCCCTTCTATAAGCATCGCCGGAACATCCAGCTGTTTCATCGGTGAATTGTCCTTTGTGGGTATACGGTTTCCTACCTGGAGTTTGACGATATGACCTGATTTGGTTGCGATAACCGTCTTGGTTCTCTGGTCCCAGGTAACTCCGGCGCCGATCGATTCACAGATAGTGCGCATCGGGACCATGGTACTGCTGGAAACAATGAGTGGTGGGATCTCGGAAGATAGTGCGACTCCGTTGACCTTTATGGTTATCTCCGGAGTCGATGCCCAGGCAATGCCTGAGAGCAATAAGGATATGGCTACTACAATCAATACTACCTTTGCTATTCGTTTCAACATTACCCTCCCTGGTTAAACATTGATACTCTAATCAGTCTTTCGAAAAAACTACTACTGATTATATACGAAATAGCGGTAGCAAGCTATCTTAAATAGCCCTAAACAATATTAAATTAAAGCGTTATGCAGTAAGCTTAGCCGCCAAGCTGTTGCTTGTATTCGGCAATAACAGCCGCCTGGATACGCTCTCGTGTTTCGCTATTGATCGGATGAGCTATGTCTCTAAAATCACCGCTCGGCAATTTGCGGCTCGGCATGGCCACAAAAAGACCCTTCTCACCCTCAACGACACGCAGATCGTGAACAACAAACTGGTCGTCGATCGTAATGCTCGCAATCGCCTTAACCTTGTTCATCTCTACTGGCCTAATGCTCACCTTTGTAATTTCCATTCGGGCTCCTTTACTACGATCTTGCCAATCCTATGGCTGAGATTTCTATCTTCGCGCCTTTTGGCAAGCCTGCAACTTGTACGGCCTCCCTAGCTGGCGGTTGCTTAGAGAAAAATTCACCGAATACATCATTTACTATCGGAAAATCTGCTATATCGCTTAAATATACTGTCACCTTCACCGCACCATCAAGAGAACTATTTCCCGCGGTCAACACCGACTCGACATTTTTAAGCGCCCGCTGTGTTTGCTCCTTGATGTCTCCATCGATAAGCTTGCCTGTTTCAGGATCGAGCGCAATCTGACCCGACACAAAAACAAGGTTTTCCGCCTTTATACCTTGAGAATAAGGCCCGACAGGCTGTGGGGCACCATCGGTTATAATGGTTATCCTACTCATGCGTACCTCCACGTAACGCGACCGTTGCCAGTTGCAAATCCGATTCCTTATCCACATCGACCCCTATTTCGATAAACGGGGTTATTACCGCCATGCAAGTCGACTGCGTTAGCCGGCCTACCCTCTCCTCAAGCTGGCCAATACTTAGCAACCCCAGCACAAACCTGAACAAAAACATGATGCCAAGGACCCGAGCGAGCTTTACGGGCTGTTTGCGAAGCTCATACATCCGCTCGATAAACGCCATGTTCCTGTTTACAAACTCGGGCTCGACGAGCACGATGTTCCCCCCGGTAAAACGGCCTTCCTTTACTTTTGCGTAGGTTCGCTTTACATCGGGAAAGCGCTTCTCGGACTCGCCGTACTTAACTATCGGGTAGTAAAACCCTGCTTTGCGTTTTGAACAACGCTCGAGGAAATCACTAATGGCCTCAGGCGAAATCAGCGGTATGTCGGCGGACAAAATCAGCACCTGGTTCTTTGTACCTAGAAAATCAATCCCCGCTTTTGCGACCCTGGGCAGGCTCCCTGTCGCCATTACGACATCCGCCTTTGCGGCCAACCTGTTGAGCGAATGCTCGACCGGGAGTACCACGCAGATACGGTCGATATCCTTGCAGCGGCTGAGCGCATCGACCACATACTCGAACATAGGCCTACCGTTAACCGGCACCAAGCCTTTTGCCGGTACTTCAGCCAATCCTTTTGCGCTTCCTCCTGCAAGTATTATCGCGTCTACCAACCGATACCACCTAGAACTATTGTTGAGTAGTTACATATT
>PFFU01000017.1:17369-31999 GCA_002783345.1 Candidatus Aquicultor secundus | reverse complement strand
TGCCGAACGAAGGTCCTCGCACAAGATAAAAACCGTGGGTCCGCTCCCCGACATTAAGGCCCCGATTCCTCCCGCGGTAACCCCAAGTTGTTTTGCCCTTGAAATAGCAGGATAACGCTTTAGTGCGACAGTTTCAAGAAGATTATCGAGCGATACCGCAATTTGCCCTAGATCACGACCGGATAGCGCCTCTACAATGGTATCCTTGGCGTTAAGCGGCGCCGGCCGCTCTTCATCAATGGCGTGGTAAATCTCTGCTGTGGATACATGTAGCGGCGGCGTTATAACAACAATCGCCGTATCGGGCATCGGGTTGAGTTTTGTCAGGATATCGCCCTTTCCCTGGGCAAGCAGTGTGCCCCCTGCCAAACAAAACGGAATATCAGCCCCAAGACCGGCCCCTATCCCCTGCAGTTCCTCCCGGGGCAGGTTAAGACCCCATAGGATGTTAAGACCGGTAAGCGCGGCGGCGGCATCCGCACTCCCGCCGGCCAATCCGGCCGCAACAGGGATATGCTTGATGATATTGAGTGAGGCGCCGGCTTTTACGACCGCCTGCTTGCGAAGCTCTAAAGCCGCACGAAACGCGAGGTTTTCCTCGCCGCTTAAGGTTTCTTCAGTACAGGAAACAATGAGTTCTTGGGCCGGGGATATCTCAATCAGATCATGAAGAGAGATACTCTGCATGACACTTTCAATCTGGTGGTAGCCATTGGGGTACCGCGAGATTACATCGAGATAAAGGTTTATTTTTGCGTGAGCCTTTATTGACAGCATCGTATGGTAGGTGTTGGCACCGGAAACTAAGCGCACAGATTTGCCGCTTTCAAGCTTCCCTGATTACATCAACCAGGGAAGCAGGTTTTCGCCGTTATCGGGATTTGAAAGTTCAACTGTCTTGGTTAAGACATCCGCATAGCTGTATGAGACTCTGCGGCAACGATTCCGTTTTTCCTCAACCTTTACGACAAATAAATTAGGGTGTGTTTCTTCGAGTACACCCTCTCTTTCAATAATCTTGCACCGTCCCATGTTAGCCTTGAGACGCATTTTTTCGCCCACGAATTCGTCGAGTTGCCTTCGAATCCGGTCAACAACCTCAACTTGCGGCAACTGGCCAACTGCCATAATATTTATCCCTCTCCTTCAGGTATTCAACAAATTATACTTCAAAATTGCGAAAAGTTCAAGTTTACCGTCTACTGCGACTAAATACAAGTATTGCTGGCCACATTTACTAATATACGACAAAAACAGATAAAACCCTTCTTTATCGCCTAAAAATATTTCGAGAAACTAGCGGGCTCAACGACTTCCTTAAACGCGTTCGTGAGCGCCGCAAACTCCTCGATAGAGAGGGTCTCGCCCCGGCGTTTGGGGTCGATTCCGGCTTTCTTTAAAGCCCTATCGATTTCCTCGATGTCTAAATCAAGCTCGGGGCTTCCGCGAAGCGCGTTTTTTATCGTCTTTCTTCGCTGCCAAAACGCCGCCTTTACTACCTTAAAAAAGAACTCTTTATTAAAGACATGCACCCTGGGCTGCGCCAATCGTCTCATCCTGACCACTGCCGAGCTTACTTCCGGCGGCGGGATGAACACGTTTTTCGAAACCACGGCAACCCTGTCTACATCGCAGTAAAACTGTGCTTTTACGGAAAACGACCCGTACTCTGCGGTCGCCGGTTTTGCCGTGATTCGGTCGGCTACTTCCTTTTGTATCATGACCACGTAGAGCTTAAGATCATCGAATTTATCCAGGTAAGTCGCCAGAATCGGCGTAGCCACCTGGTATGGCAGGTTCGATACGAGCTTGTTGGGGGCGGGAAGATCGTCCGGCAGGTTCTTAAGGTCGACCGAGAGCGCATCGGAAAAAACAACCTTTGCGTTCTCAAAACTTTTGAGGGTGTAGTCCAATACCGGCGCGAGCTTGCGGTCGAGTTCAAGCGCAACGACCGTACCCGCGTTTTTGGCGAGCGCTTGCGTCAACGTCCCGATTCCGGGACCGACCTCGACCACCACATCGTCTTTTGAAAGCACGGCGGCATCGACCACTTTGCCCAAGATGTTCTGGTCGATTAAAAAATGTTGCCCCAGGCTCTTATCGAGCCTGAGGCTAAATTTCTTTACTACTTCTAGCGTTGCCTGTGGTGTTGCTAGTGTCACTGTTTCATGCACCCTTCGACTAACGCCCCGAACTTGCGAGCTAGATCGGGCTCTTTGTATTAGTTGTCAAGGATTGACACCTTAACAGAACGCCTGCCGAAATCAAAGCACTCACCGGGTGTGTTGTAGCACAGGTCGATGCGATTTCCTTTAATCGCACCACCGGTATCGGCGGCTATGGCTTCTCCGTAGCCTTCGATGTATAGCCTTGTCCCAAGCGGGATAACCCGCGGGTCAACGGCCACTACACCTTTGCGTGCCTTCATGCCGTTTGCGCATCTACTACCGACACCCGGCCCATAATTGGGCGCGTAGGCCGAGGCGCGCATCGTAAACGTTCTACCTCCTGCCGGAACCCTTCCGGCTCCGCGAGATACATATACCGGCGATTTCATTAAGCGGGCAATTTTGCGTTTTGTGCCGACCGCCACCACTTCTGCGAGTGGAGGCGATACCATGCTTTCTAACTTAACTTGTCTTTTTACAGGCCGATCGCCTTCGAATACGATCTCGACAATCCTTAGCAGTAAGCCTGGCTTACCTTGCGAGACCACCACCTGCTTGCCGTAATCCAGATTTGGGTCGGCGTTCGCAACCCTCTGGTACGCCACCGGAATTTTGGTGACCTCACACTTGCTCTTAACGAGCGTAACTTCCACGGTCATGCCTGCTGTAAGCTTTTCGCTTACACCAGGTGTTACCTTGTCTACAGGCTTTAACCGCAGACCGACGTCCTTTAGTACTTCGCCGACGGTACCGGCTGTGGACATCATGGCAATTCCTTGTTTGTTCATTCTAATAGTTACTGGTACAGCGTGTTTTACTTGTACTGTCATGCCCTCTTCTAACGCAGACGAGGGCTTAGGTGTTACTTCGTCATTTGCCTTAACAGTTACGCCGTTTTCTCTCAGAACAGTTGCCACTGTTCGCGCCCGGGTTGTAATGGTGCTTGCCTTACCATCGATGGTGAGGTTTACGGTCGTCCCTCCGTAGACCATGTCCATCAGGACAAATACCATTATCAGAGAGAGCAAGATAATCTCGTACTTTCTTCCTCTGATACCGCGGGCTAACTGATGAAAACGTGTACTCATCAAATCAGTCCCTTCTGATTTCTGTATTTAGTTGTCAATTTGTTAAGGCACAAACGCAATAACTGCCAGCTATTATACCATAATCGGTTGAGTATCCAAAAAACTTTAACTCATGAGTTACCCGTAGGGCGCTTATGCTAAACGGCAGAAGCGTTCGGTGGAAGGCACTAGAGAAGTTATTGAGGGGCAAAATGTATGGTCACTTGCTACGTAAATCGTAGCGCTCCACCGGCTATTTGTGATTAATCGAGAAGAGCAAGGAAACGTTTTCCTGGGTTGATGCGAGCAATTTCGAAACGTCGATTCCTTTTATTTCGGCTATTTTTTCGGCGACCAGGCGCACGTTTGCCGGTTCGTTTTTGCGCCCTCTGTGGGGGTGTGGCGTGAGGTACGGCGAATCGGTCTCGACAAGAAGTTTCGTTAGGGGCACGAACTTTGCGACATCTACTAAGTCGCCCGCATTTTTAAAGGTGACCGGCCCGGCGATCGAGATGTAGAAGTTCATGGCAAGGACCGTCTGGGCATAAGCGATGTCGCCGCTAAAACAATGGAACACGCCCTTCTTCGGGCGGTGCTTCGTAATTATTTTAAGCACATCCTCGTCGGCGTCGCGATCGTGAATTATCACGGGCAATCCAAGTTCGCAGGCAAGGTCGAGTTGCTGGGCAAAGACTTTTTGCTGGGTTGGCCGGGGCGAGTGGTTCTTGTAATAGTCAAGGCCGATCTCCCCGATAGCGACCACCTTGGGATGTTTGGCAAGCTTCTTCAGGTCTTTTATCGTATCGGGATTAACCGTTTTTGCGTCGTGTGGGTGAATGCCGACCGCCGCGTAGACCTCGTCGAACTTTTCGGCAAGCTCGACCGCCCGATAGCTTGATTCAAGCTTGTCGGCAACAGTGATTATTCTAGTTACGCCCTGCTCCTTCGCACGCGCAACAACGGCCTCTATCGCCTGATCGCTTCCGAAGAAATCCAGGTGAGCGTGGGTATCTGTAAGACCAACTGCCTTCTTCATAGTCCCCCCTAACCAACCGCCGGTTGCACTATCGACTGTGTAATAACTTCAGGATTGTCATCAATTATAGTACTAAACCGGATAAAAGTCTTTTCCAATAGACTTATATAACTATTTTTTATATCCCATGTTTACTCAATCTCTATGCGGGGAAAGAGCGGCGGCGCTTTCTTGACCGATGTCCCCGGCGCGAGAGCGTTCCAGATTTTTGCATCCTCGATGGTTATCGAGCCGAAATTTTCCTGGCCGAGCTGCTCCCATACTTGCTCCGCCGTGCGCGGCATCACAGGGCTTACCAGGACAACTATCGTGCGGATCGCTTCAAGCAGCGTACGCATGACCGTCTTTAAACGATCCGTCTGCCCTTCCCGTGCAAGCGCCCAGGGTGCGGCTTCATCAATATACTTGTTTGCCCTTCCTATGACGCGCCATATCTGCACAAGCGCCTCGCGGATATCCATCTTAGTCATGGCCTCATCCACGATCCCGGGTAATGAGAGCGCTTCTTCTTTGAGCGCTGTTTCAAGGTCGCTTAAGGCTCCGGCCTCAGGAATCTCGGCATCAAAGTACTTGCTCATCATGGCGACCGTTCGGTGGATGAGGTTTCCAAGATCATTTGCCAAATCCCCATTGATGCGGCGTATCAGCGCATCCTGTGTGAACTCGCCGTCGAGACCGATGCTGATCTCCCGCAGCAGGAAGTAGCGGATGGCATCCTCGCCGAACTGCTCGATAACGCGGTTTGGATCGACCACGACCCCTGTTGATTTTGACATCTTCCGGCCGCCGAGCATCCAGAAACCGTGCGCCAGAACCACCTTGGGCAGTTCTACGCCGAGCGCCATGAGCATCATCGGCCAGATCACCGCATGAAAGCGGATAATATCCTTGCCTATAATGTGTACATCTGCCGGCCAAAATGTCTCGTACTTCTGCCCATCCTGCAGGTAGCCGGCGCCGGTAAGGTAGTTAATGAGCGCATCGAACCAGACGTAGATAACGTGGTCGGGGTCGAATGGTACCGGGATTCCCCATTTAAACGTGGTCCTGGAAACCGAGATGTCCTGGACGCCGCTTTCGAGAAAGCTTACAACCTCGTTGCGCCTGAAATCGGGCTGCACGAAGCTGGGGTTGTCCTTGATATATGCCTGAAGACGGTCCTGGTACTTCGAGCTTCTGAAATAGTAGCTCTCCTCTTTAAGCCACTCGACCTCGCGTCCGCAGGCCGGACAACAACCCCCTACAAGCTGGCTCTCGGGATAGAAGGTTTCCTCATGGATGCAATACCAGCCCTCGTAAAAGCCCTTGTAGATATCTCCCTGGTCGTAGAGCTTCTGAAAGATATTCTGTACAACTTTAATATGGCGCTCCTGCGTGGTGCGGATGAAGTCGCTATACGATATGCTGAGCCGATCCCAGAGTTCCTTGAACGGCCCTACCATGAGATCGCAATGTTCTTGTGGGGTAAGGCCTCTATCCCGCGCGGCTTTCTCAACTTTTTGCCCATGCTCGTCGGTGCCGGTGAGAAAAAGAACGTCGTATCCGGTAAGTCTTTTATAGCGAGCGAGGACATCTGCGATTATGGTAGAATAGGCATGTCCTATGTGAGGAACATCATTTACATAGTAAATCGGAGTCGTTACGTAAAAGCTGTTTTTTGCCGAATTTGCCAAATCAATATCACCTTTTAAGAAAAAATTGAGTGCTATTTTATTATATTAAAAGTATAGCACTCGTTGACACAAAATTTTCTCAACCATATAATTGATAACAACCACTTGTCAAGGAAAGCAGCAGGAGGAACCCCATGAAATCCACTGGCATCGTGAGACGAGTAGACGAATTAGGAAGAATAGTAATACCGATGGAGCTTAGACGTACTTTTGGCATTGAAATTAAAGACCCGCTTGAGATTTTTGTAGATGGCGATGCGATTGTTCTCTCCAAATACCAGGCGGTTTGCGTATTCTGCGGCAGCGGGACGCACATTGAAAGCTTCAAAGGGAAAAACGTCTGCCAAGATTGTAAGAAAGAATTGATAACCGATAAAAGGGTGTAGCGTCAGTTTATTTTGACGCTTGCGATAAGAACTTAGGCTTCGCACAATTGAGGCTACCGGGCATCCGGTAGTTAGCTTTTGCTCAAGTTAGCTTTTAATTTATGAATGGCCTTTTTAACGGCCTTTAGGTTGATCCTTTGTGCCCCGCTCGTGGATGTCGAGGACTGCCTCGTAGACTGAATGTTTACCGGCGCCAAATTTCTTGGCTACTTCTGAGATCGCCTGTTTCTTTTGCGTACCTTTTTCAATCAGCCCGATCACCGCATCCCGTAGTTCGCTTGCGGTGATGGTTTGCGCTCCCCCTTTTTGACCCGGACCGAAGAGCAGCACGACTTCGCCTTTGATTTCGGCGGTATCCAGCCGCTCAAGCAGCTCTGCTGCCGAGCCCCGGATCACCTCCTCGAATTTCTTGGTAAGCTCACGCGCAATTACGGTGCTTCGCATCGGGTCGATATGAGCGATTTCTGCAATAGTGGCCTTAAGTCGCCGGGGGGACTCAAATAGTATGGTGGTACGCCCAGTTCGCAATAGCTCTTCTAGAAGCGCGGTACGCTCACCTTTTTTGCGGGGAAGGAATCCCTGGAAGACAAAGGTATCGGTGGGAAGCCCCGAAATGACCAGCGCGGTGATAAGCGATGACGGGCCGGGGAGCGCCTCAACGGGAATGCCGCGCTCGATACAAAGCTTAATCAGCCGGTGCCCCGGATCCGATATCCCCGGCATACCGGCGTCAGAAACAAGGGCGATCGTTTTCCCCGCACCCATCGCCTCAACAAGCTCTTTCCCCTTGACGGCCTCATTATGCTCGTAGTAGCTCGTTATCGGGGTGGAGATATCGTAACGCGAGAGCAGCTTTCGGGTAACCCGCGTGTCCTCGGCGGCGATGAGATCGACCTCTTTAAGTGTGCGCATCACCCGCAACGTGATATCCTCAAGATTGCCGATCGGTGTTGCACAGATATAGAGTTTGCCGGTTGCGCCAGATATGTTGGACATGTTATCTATTCTCTACTTGATCTCAACCAGGTGATAGTCTCTGACCCCGAGGCCGAGCTTCTCCCCATAAGCCAACTGGGGACGCCAGTCGATGCCGGAGAGAGCCTTGAACTTGTCGCCGTCGTCCGGTGCCGTTGAAAGCCTGCTTCCCGCCAGCGCCTGCGCCTCGTTGACAAGATCGGCGCTTGCCTGATCGATAGCGATGGGGTCGAGCGAGGCCAAAATGCCGATATCCGGGACGATCGGGGCATCGTTCCATCCCCAGCAATCACAATCCGGGCTTACGTTAAGAATGAAGTTAAAGAACCCGACTTTTCCGGGTTTGTCTTTTATTACCGCCCAAGCATGCTCGACGATTTTCTCCTGGATTACCTTGGGATCGGTCGCCCAATTTACCTCGATTGCGCCCGAGGGGCAGGTAACGGTGCACTCGCCGCAGCCGATACATACCTCATGGTCGATTACCGCAGGGCTTGCGACGGTTATCGCTCCTGTCGGACACCACTTGACGCACTTGGCGCAGCTCGTGCAGGTATCCGGATTAACGCGAGGCAGTACATCGGAGTGCATGACCTGCTTGGCGCTGCGACAGCCCAGCCCCATCCCGATGTTCTTAAGCGTCCCGCCAAAACCGGTAAGCTCATGTCCCTTGAAATGAGTCAGGGCGATCATGGCATCCGCGTGATACACGGCGCTTCCGATTTTAGCCTCTTTAATATGCGTGCCCTCGATATCGACCGCGACGTAGTCCTTGCCGTTGATACCGTCCGCGATAACTACCGGGGCGCCGACTGTCGCGTAGCTGAAGCCGTTTTCAATCGCCGAGATAAGGTGATCGACCGCATTCGACCTCCTGCCGGCATAGAGCGTGTTGGCGTCCGTTAAGAACGGCTTGCCCCCGGCTTCTTTGACTTTTTCGACGACCCGCCGTGCAAAGATCGGCGAAAGAAACGCCGTGTTTCCCGGCTCGCCAAAGTGTACCTTGATCGCGACGATATCGCCGGGGTCTATGATCGACTTAAAATCCGCCTTGTCAAAAAGCTTGCTTGTCGTATCCAACCGGCTCTTTTTACCATGAAAGTTACTGTAGTAAACGTTTGACATTACACACCTCGATGCTTGCTTACCGTAATCCAAAACCAAGTCTATATTATACCAGGTACGAAGAATTGATATAGTCTTTCACTTGTAACTATTCTCTGCTTATGAGACCTCAATTGGTGCGTGATTTTTTAGGTGTCTAAGGGTACGAAAACCTGAAACGCTTTTTAATTCGTGAAAGGAGTATTATATGCCCAGCGACCAACAGGTGCTATCGGATGTACAGGATGCCCTTACGTGGGACGTAAGGATTAATGCGGCAAACATCGATGTTTCGGTCACAAGCGGGATCGTTAGCCTTAGCGGTATCGTCGATACGTATGCCCAGAAGCTCGATGCCGCGCAGATTTCAAGCCGCATAAAAGGTGTGGTTGACGTAATCAACAACCTTGTTGTAAAACCGTCGGTCGTGCGCTCGGATATCGAGATTCAAGATGATATCGAAGCCGCTTTTAAGCGGGATGTTCTTGTTGATGAGACCGATATCGTTGTAAGGGTAAGCAACGGCATCGTGGTGCTGAGTGGCGCCGTCGGCACGATGGCGGAGAAAAATGCTGCGGAGAGCGACGCCTGGCTTACCCCGGGCGTTACGGATGTCATCAACAACGTCGTCGTCACCCCGGCGGTGGCCAGGATGGACCAGGATATCGAAGAAGATGTACGGGCGAGCCTTGCCCGCGACACAAGAATCGATATTAGAAACATCGATGTGACATCGGTGGATGCGGTTGTATATTTAAGGGGTCGGGTCGGCGATTTTACACAAAAGTGGATCGCCTCGGATATCGCCTGGTGGACTCCCGGCGTACGCGACGTTATCAATGAACTCACGGTAAAGGCGGTCGCCTAGCGACCGCCTTTACTTTATCTATGTTCTTTCGAAGCAACCGGCCTCTTTTGTAAGTCTTTCACGGGTTAGCTGTGTTGAGCTGCTGCGCCACCTCTTTTCCTTCGTTCCCTGCCTTCAAACTCCTCGGGGATTTCGTATTCCCTTAAAAGGTTTGCCATATCTTTAAGCTTCTGGTTGACCAGGTAGTGGATGGTCCCCTCCGGGAACGTTCCATCTTCCTTGCGCTGGCCGGCCTCAACACCGGTCAGTACCTGAATTCCCTCATCAACTGTCTTAACCGGATAGATATGGAACTTTCCTTCGTTCACCGCATCGATTACCTCTTGCTTAAGCATAAGGTTGACCACATTTTGAATCGGGATCATTACTCCCTGGTCGCCCGTCAGACTACGTGCTTTACAGACATCGAAGAAGCCCTCGATCTTGCGGTTTACCCCGCCGATCGGCTGAACCTCGCCCCGCTGGTTAACCGAACCCGTGATCGCGAGATTCTGCTTAATCGGTACGCCGGAGAGCGCCGAGAGGAGCGCATAGAGTTCGGTACTTGAGGCGCTGTCGCCGTCGACTCCCTCGTAGCTCTGCTCAAACGTCAAACTCGCCGATATTGAGAGGGGTTTATCCTGGGCATATTGCCCCGCCAGGTAATTTGCCAAAATCAGCACGCCTTTGCTATGAGACGGTCCGCTCTGTTCGATTTCTCGCTCGATGTTGATAACTCCCTTGGTACCCAGGTGAACCTTTGCGGTAATCCGGGACGGGCGCCCGAAGTAGTAATCGCCGAGGCTGATGATGGACAGAGCGTTTATCTGCCCGACAACCGAGTCCTCTGTCTGGATCAAGACGATATCGCGGTTGATCATCTCCTGGATCTTCGCCTCGATCATGTTGGAGCGGAATTTTTTGTGATCCTGGGCTTTTTTCACGTGTTCGGCCGAAACCAGCGGTGCGTTGCTTGCCGCCGCCCAGTAGCTCGCCTCGCTCGCCAGATCCCCAACATCCTGGAACCGGGTAGAGAGCTTCAACTGATCCCCTGCCAACCATGAGCCGTACTCGACGATCTTTGCGGCGCCGCTTGGCTCGAAGTCTTTAAGCTTGGCTTCAGCAACCTGCTCCCGCAAGAAGGCGGCGTATTTTTGAATGTGCTCGTCCGTGCGGTCCATCTCCACATTAAAGTCGGCTTTGACCTTGAAGAGCTCTCTAAAGTCCTCATCCATATTGTAGAGAAGCATGTAGATGTGCGGATTGCCGATCAATACGATCTTTACGTTAAGCGGAATCGGCTCGGGCTTGATCGTAGTCGCCGGTATGACCCGGTACTGCTCGCCCATAAGCTCGATTCTGATCTCCTCGCTTCGAATCGCCCGTTTCAGCGCATCCCACGCAAGCGGGCTCGTGAGCACATCGAGCACATGCATGATGAGATATCCGCCATTCGCCCTGTGAAGAGCCCCTGATTTTATCATACTGAAATCGGTGCTCATCGCACCAAACTGGGCTTTATACTCGGTTTTTCCAAGCAGGTTGTAGTAGGATGGGTTAAGCTCCACAACGACAGGCGCTCCCTTCTGCTCAGCGTTGTTAACGATAACATTTACTTTGTATCTATCAAAACTTACCGGTCGCTGCAGCGCCTCTAGCCCCGGAATCGCAACCGCCTGCCGCTCTCCGGGCTTGAAATCTTCCAAATTTGCGATAATGTCTTTTTCAACCTGATCCAAATAGGTAAGCACCTTAGGTATGTCGTTGTATTTGTCTCGTAAGTCCTGCAGCAAGTGGCCGATAGCAAAAAGCGCGACCTCTTTATCCAGCTCCTGAACCTTGTCTTTGGTCTCTTTCTCGAGCTTTCGAACACGGGTGAGAACTTCGTTTATCTCGGACTGCAGTTCCTCACCCCGCTGCTGGATCTCTTTTTTCTGATCCTCGGGAATAAGGCTGAACTCCTCTCTGCGCAGGGGACGCCCCTTCAGCAGGGGGATGGTCATGATGCCCGCGGTCGTAATATCAACCGTAAACCCTCGCTCTTCGGCTTTCTTTTCTATCTCGGCGAACCCCTTTTCGCGCTCGGTTTCGAAGGTGTTGGCGATGCGCGTTTTGCGCTCCTCATACTCCTTGCTCTCGAACGCCTTTGGGATTTCTTCACGGGTGTGAACCACGACCTCATCCATATCTTTCGCAAGCTCTCTGCCTTTGCCCGGCGGCAACGATATCGCCAACGGCCGATCGGTGTCGTTAAAGTTATTGATATAGCACCAATCGCTCGGGATCGGCTCTTGCTTTGCTTTTATATCGATATAATCTTTGATGGTCGAGGTTTTACCCACACCCGGAGGCCCGGATGCATACAAATTGAAGCCCTTGGTTTTTATCCCGAGGCTGAATTCGATAGATTCGACAGCCCTGTTTTGCCCGATCGTGCCCTTGAGCGGCTCGATATCTGCAGTTGACGAAAACTTGAACACCGACGGGTCGCAGTCGCGGCGCAAGTCAACTACAGGCAGCTCATAGAACGCATCTTTTACTTTTTTTAAGCTTGGTTGGCCCATGAAAGTCCCCCTTAGTCGTAATTCGTTAGTTCGGAATTTACCCTTTTTAAGCAGAGGAAAAACATTACGGTGGCCAAGAATTAGGGGGTAAGTTGGTTAAATACGAGCGCCGCCGCACCGAGCAAGCCGGCCTGGTTGCCGAGATCGGCCAGCACGACTTCGGCAACATCCTGATTTGGGTGAAGCGTGCGCTCGGCGATAACTTTCCTGGCCGGTGCGAGCACGAGATCCCCGGCCTCCGCCATACCGCCACCCAGGATTACGAGCTCCGGGTTAAAAATGTTGATAACGTTGTTAATACCGATACCGAGCCAAAAGCCTACTTCGTTAAAGATATCAAGGGCTAACGGATCGTTTTTCTGTGCGGCTTCGGTTACCATGGGACCGGTGATGGCTTGGATACTGCCTCCGGCAAGCTTCAGGATAAGGCTGTCCTTGGTATGCCCGGCCCGCTCCTTGGCGATTCGCACCAGCGCCCTCCCCGCGGCCATCTCCTCAAAACAGCCGTAGGAGCCACAGCTACAGCGCGGCCCGGTCGCTTCTATGACCATATGGCCTATCTCCGCTGCGCTTCCCGTAGCACCCCTGTAGAGGCAGCCATCGATAATAATACCGGCGCCGATGCCTGTCCCGAGGGTAAGGCCCACAATGTTGTCGGCATCCCGGCCTGCACCGTAGTACTTCTCACCCAATGTCGCGAGATTACCGTCGTTGTCCATAAACGCGGAAAGGCCGAAGTTTGATTCAACGATGCTTTTAAGACGGAGGTTGGCAAAGGGCAGATTGGGGGATTGCACCACCACGCCCTGCTCCCAGTCGATGGTGCCGGCAACCGCAAGGCCGATGCCCATGACTTCGCCGATATCGGCGGTGGACTCGATAAGCTTTGCGATAAGACCCTTGATGGCGGTAACGACATCTTCCGATGTCCCCGCGGGCGTAGCCGCCTTGGACGAAGCGACCATACGGCCCTCGGCATCCACCGCCGCAACCGCGATCTTGGTCCCGCCCACATCAACACCTATTGCAACCTTCCGACCAGTCATAGTTATTCCTCTTCCTTGGACCCCAGACCCCGGCCTCTTGACCCTTAATACACCGGGCGTCGGGGGAACGACCATTCCTGTGCAAAATCCTCGCCGGGTGTTTTGGTCGTCACTACTATTTCTCCGGGCTCGATGGTGACCATATTATACGACGGCTCGGTGTAGCCTCGGGTGCGAAGCGTGGAAACCGTCCCGCTGTTGATGAGAAGCATATTGGAAAGCGGCCACACATAGGGGACATGCTTGTGCCCGCATAAGACGAGATCAACCCCTGCGCCGCGAAGAAGGGCCATCACATCGCCCGCATCGAGCACGATGTTGCGCTCCCTACCGGTTCCCGGGACGCTCACCAGATGATGGTGCAGGACAAAGACCTTGAACGTGCGGTCAACCATGAATTCTTCGCGCAACCAGCCGTAGTGCTCGCGCCCGATCTCGCCGTCGTTTAAATCCGGCTTTGCCGAATCGACCGCAATGAACTTTATGCGCTCCTGGAAGTTTTCTTCCGAGTGCATCCCAAACTGCAAATCAAGCGTCCTATATCGGGGCCCGAAGATGCTCTCAAAATGTAGGTAGCCAAGGTTGCGGCTGTCGTGGTTGCCCGAGATGACGATCTTGATCGGGCACTCGATCATATCTATGTACTCCTTGGCCGCCTCGAACTCGTCACGATATCCCGCAGTCGTTAGATCGCCGCAGATCGTGACTACCCTGGGCTTCGCCTGGTTGATCTCGTTGATTGCAGCGATTAAAAGCTCCCGGCTAAAACGCGGATCGCCGCAGTGAAGATCGGATATTTGCGCTATCTTATATGATTGGATTTCCATAGCTTGAGCTCCATGCGATCGGGATAGAGCCGAGGCCCAACACATGCTGGGCCTCGAATCACTAATCAAACATTAGTCAAACACTAATTAGTATATTTTCCTATTCTCGCTGACTTTACGCAACACTGCAAACGCAAACAAAAATAGCGAAATAACGTAAGGTTAATCGGTTGTGCGTATCTGGGGCGCTTTAAAGCGTCGCAGGCGCAGCGAGTTCGATACGACCGAGACCGAGCTAAACGCCATCGCGCCGGCCGCGTACATCGGGTCGAGCCTGATGTGCCAGATCGGATACAGCGCACCTGCCGCCACCGGGATCAGTATGGCGTTGTAGAAAAACGCCCAGAATAGGTTCTGATAAATCGTCTTTAACGTCTTGCGGCTCAAAGCAATCGCAGTCACCAGACCCTGCAAATCGCCGCCGACGAGCGTGATATCGGAGGCCTCGATAGCGACATCGGTTCCCGTGCCGATCGATATGCCGATATCGGCTTGGGCAAGCGCCGGGGCGTCGTTGATGCCGTCGCCGACCATCGCGACCACCTTGCCCTGCCCCTGCAGTCGTTTTACCTCAATCGCCTTATCTGCCGGCAGAACCTCGGCAAGCACGCGATCGACACCTGTCTGCTTGGCAATTGCGGCAGCCGTTCTCTCGTTGTCCCCGGTAAGCATCGTGACTTCGAGGCCCATCTCATGCAGACGTTTTACTGCCATGGCCGAGTTGGGCTTTAAGACATCGGCTACGGCTACGATACCGGCAATCTTAGAGTCCACCGCAACGTACATCGGTGTCTTGCCTTCCTCGGAAAGCTTGATCGCCGTTGCCGGTGTACCGTTAAGCCGGGTACCCCGCTCTTCCATCAGGCGCAGGTTTCCAAGCAGCACCGGTTTTCCATCGATGTGTGCCGCAATGCCTCGTCCCGTAAAGGACTCGAAA
>PFFU01000017.1:0-17358 GCA_002783345.1 Candidatus Aquicultor secundus | reverse complement strand
GATCTTATGCGCGTTTTCAAGCGCCTGGGCATCCCGGATGAGGATGCCGTTTTGCGCACCCTGACCGGTACCCACCATAATCGCCGTCGGCGTCGCCAGACCCAGCGAGCACGGGCATGCGATGATCAACACCGCAATGAAGTTTAAAAGCGCCAGCGTAAAGGCCGGCTTGGGCCCAAAAATAAGCCAAGCGGCGAATGTGATAAGGGCTATCGTGATGACCGTCGGGACGAAGTAACTCGCCACGACATCCGCAAGGCGCTGTATCGGCGCCTTTGAGCCCTGCGCCTCCTCGACGAGCCGCACAATCTGGGCCAGGGCGGTCTCGCTGCCGACCTTGGTCGCCCTGAACTTAAATGATCCCGTCTTGTTGATCGTTGCCCCGATAACATCATCGCCGTCACGCTTCTCAACCGGAATGCTCTCGCCGGTTATCATCGACTCGTCGACCGACGAGTAACCCTCAACGACCTTACCGTCAACCGGTACTTTCTCGCCGGGGCGGACTACGACGATGTCTCCTGCCTGAATATCCTCGATCGGGATATCGACCTCGACCCCATCCCGTACAACGCGACCGGTTTTTGCCTGCAATCCTATAAGCTTCTTTATAGCATCGGATGCCCTCCCCTTGGCTTTTGCCTCAAGGTAGCGCCCGAACAATATCAAGGTAATAATAACTGCGGCCGTGTCGTAATAGACCGCATGCTGCAATCCCTGGGTCGCGAAGAACTTAGGGAAGAAAGTCACCGCGATACTGTAGAGATAGGCAACCGAAGTACCCACCGCGACCAGCGTGTTCATATCCGTGCTCCCGTGCTTTGCGGTAAGATACGCCCCCCGGTAAAATCGGGCGCCCGCCCAGAACTGCACGGGCGTGGTTAAAACAAGAAGCGTGATAAACCGAATCTGCATCGGAATGAGCTTCAAGGCCGGGATAATCTCATGCATGCTGCCGATCATAATAATAACCGTGAGCGCGGCGGCAACGATAAGGCGCCGCTTAAGTTCTGCGGCCTCATCCCTCCTGGCGGGCTTAATCTCGTCCGCGAGGGTTTTTTCGTCTTCCTTTACCTCATAGCCCGCATTTTTTATCGCCTGCTTTAGCTCTTTGAGACCGGTCATTTCCGCAATATACTTTACCGTGCCCTTTTCGGTTGCCAGGTTTACATTTGCGGAAACAACACCGTTTACCTTAAGAAGGGCCTGCTCGACCCTTCGCACGCACGAGGCGCACGTCATGCCGCCGATTGGGATTGTAATCTCCTCGACGGGAACGTGATAGCCCGAATCCTCAACGGCTGCGACGAGGTCGGCCACCGTAACGCTGTTATCAGCAACCTCTATAGTAGCTTTCTGGCTTGCCAGGCTTACATTTACGCTTTGTATTCCCTGCGCGCGACTAAGCGCCGTTTCCACGCGGCGCACACATGACGCTCAGGTCATTCCCGAAACGGGAAGGGTATATTTTTTCGTCATCTTCCGTCTCCCTGCCTTTCACAGACACCTGTATCAACTACAATCTCGCATAGTCGCTGTTTTTAAGCCGCATGCCGTCCGACAAACGGTTCATCGGCAGCATGATATCTCTTTTTTAAGTCTCTTTAAAACGACTTTATTATCGCTTTATCATCGCGAGTTCGCTAAAATCCATCACAGTAGTAAAAATAAGTGGTAGAAGTTCACAGATAACAGGTACAACAAATATACCCCTACCCCCTATATGTATTATTAGGATACCATTTTACAGGGTCTTGAATCAATCTGCCCGATAATGGCAAATATATTCTACTTCGCTACGTGAATATTGACACTAACTGCGATTTCCATAATAATAAGGGTAACGTATACATAGGGGTATAGGTATACAGGGGTGATCGAATGGCATCATACTCCGCCGATAAAGAGAAAATTTTATCAAGGCTGAAGCGCATTGAAGGTCAGCTTCGCGGCATCCAGCGCATGGTCAATGATGATAAGTACTGCGTCGATATCTTGGTTCAGGTATCATCCGTGCTGGGCGCAACGCAGCGGGTAGGCTTCATCATCCTAGACGACCACATCAAGGGATGCTTGAGAGGCGCCATCACAAGCGGGGATGAGGATGTTGCGGTCCAGGAGTTAGTGGACATCATCCAGCGCTTTGTAAAAAATTAAAAACCGACTAAAGGAATTTTGTGGCCGGGATAACATCCTTGGTCATTAAATCAGCTACAATACGGCCGTCTTTCAACTGAACAAGGCGTTCGGCATCGCGGATCGATTCGGGATTGTGCGTGACCATAATAATGGTCTGCCCTTCGCTATGGAGCTGCTTAAAGAGGCCCAATACCTCTTCTCCCGTTTTACTATCAAGGCTGCCGACCGGCTCGTCTGCAAGTAAAATCGGCGGATTGTTAACCACCGCGCGGGCGATTGCGACCCGGCTCTGCTCTCCGCCGGACATCTCGGAGGGAAGCCTGTTGAGCTTATCGCCAAGGCCGACCCGTTCAAGGGTGGTTGCGGCAAGTTCCCGCTTATTCTTGTGGTTCGTAACAACCAACGGGAGCATTACGTTTTCAACCGCTGTCAAATATGGGATAAGCTGGAGCTGTTGGAAGACGAATCCCAGGTACTCGCGCCTAAAGTCGGCCCGCTTTTCCTGCGAAAGCGCGTAGACGTCGATCTGGTCGATAACAAGCGTTCCCGAGCTGGGCGGGCTCATCGCGCCGAGGATGGCGAGAAGCGTGCTCTTGCCGCTTCCCGACGGGCCCATGATCGCAAGGTACTCACCGTTTGCAATCTCAAAGCTTACATGCTCTAGCGCATGCACCTGGGTATCCCCGTCGTTTCCAAAATATTTGCTCAGGTCATTGACTACAACTAACGACATTACTTCTCCTCCTAAAGGCTTTTAAGGGCATCGGCCGGGTCCATGTTTGCGGCTCTTAAGGCCGGTACCAGGCTTGCAACCAGGCCGACCGCAACCGCGAGAACAATCGAGAGGATCAACACCGGCACATTTAAGCCGACAGAGAACTCAAACTTCTTTAGAAATGCCGGCAGCATAAAAACTATACCAAACCCCGCCGCGTACCCGATAGCGCCGCCGATGAGGCTCAAAATAAGGGTTTCCGTTAAGATTATCCGGGCTACAACCGATTGTCGATACCCGATCGCTCTGAAGATACCGATCTCCCGCTTGCGGTCACGTACCGATGAGGTCATAGTCATAAATACGATAAGTCCGCTAATCAGCATGATTACTGCGGTGATCGCCAGGCCGAATCGTGCAAGGGAGCCGACCGCTTTTTCCCGGTATTGCACCGCCTGCTTAATCGATGAGACTGCGGCCTGCGGAAGGGCCTTCTTGAGATCTTTTACTACGGCATCGATATCCGCAGTGCTCTTAGCCGATATCTCAATCAGACTGAGTTCACCGCCTCGCTTATATAACGACTGTACTTCCCTTAAATCACCGAAGATGAGGCTATCATCCTGGCTGCCTGTGGGCTGAAGCACGGCGGCAACCTTGAAATCTTTCCCGGAAAGCTTGAGGGTGTCACCGGCTTTTACCTGAAGGTTCTTGGCGGCATCCTGACCCAACACCAGCTCATCGGGCCTGGTGGGTCTGCTTCCATTCAGCCGCCACCATTTCTTTATCAAAAACTCCTGGTTGAAATCGGACCCCACCAAAAGCGCCTTCTTATCTTTACTATCCACCACTTGCAACAGCTTTGGCGACAGAGCGGCGACAGAATCGGCGCTGTGACTGCGCTTGATCGTCGCGAGGTCTGCCATTAAAAGCGATTTCACCTCGTAGGTATCGACGCCCGAGATCGTCATTCCGCCATAGCTCAGCGATAAATTCGACGACGCCGGGTAGATGACGATGTTAAAGCCGTAGGTATCGAGCTTCTTATCGATACCCTTTTGAAAGGAGAGCACGATGGTAAGGATTGCGACCAGCGCCGCAACACCTACCGCGAGACCGGCCACAACAAGGGCCATCTTGCCTTTTCGTCTTGTTATATCTTTTAGTGCGATAGTATATACATGCATCCGTACTCACCTATAGTCATGCTTTTTAGCCTATACCGCATTAATAGCTTCGGTCGGGTCGAGGCGTGCCGCGCTTAACGCCGGGTAAAGGCTTGAAAGCAACGCGATACACACCGCTCCGCCGATCGCCGCACCGGCAAGCGCGGGATTAAACTTAACACCAACATCGATCCCGACCGCCAACGGGGCAATCGCGCTCGCGCTGAAGAACCCCGCCGCGTACCCGATCAAGCCCGCCAGAAGACCGGCGACGCCCGATTCAAGCAGGATGATATAGAGGATATGGCCCTTTCGGTACCCTATCGCCCTGAAAATACCGATCTCTCTACGACGCTCCCTTACCGCGCTCAAGACGTTGGTAAAGACTATTAAAACCGCCGCCACGCCCATCATTACCGAGAGCACGCTGGAAAAGATGGCAAACTGGCCGATGACCGCGTCTCGTGCCTCGGCGGCCTGTCGTACCGCCGATACCTTACCGCCCGGAATTTTAGTGCCGAGCTGATCCACCATCATCGTAATAGGGCAGTTCTTACACCAAGCGGAGATTTCGATTAGGCTGACCTCACCCGGCTTATTCAGCACCCGCTGGGCTTGCTTGAGGTCTAGGTAGATGAGGTCGTCCTCCTGGGTGCCGACCCTGCTGAGCACACCGGCAACCTTAAAACGCTCGCCCTTAATCTTAAGATAATCGCCCGGCTTGACCCCAAACTGCGCCGCCGCCTTTCCACCGAGCAGCAGGTCCTTGTCGTGTGCGGGACGTGCGCCCTGCTTTATCTCCCACCACTTCTTAATCTTAAGCTCATCCTTAAAGCGAACACCCGCGATCATCACCTTCCGCCCGTTAAGCTCGACGATGCCCAAAAGCTTCGGCGCGACCACATTAATATTGGCGCTGTTTTTAATCGTGCGGATTTTGTTCACGTCTTTTTCGGTTAAGAGCGCAGAGCCGTACTGTAGCCCGCCGAGCGTGATCCCCGCGTAGGAGAGCGAGAGACTTTTCGCTCTCGGCACAACGACCATATTGGCGCCGTACTCGTCGATCTTGTTCTGCAGATCGACCGACATAGCCGTAGAGATGCTGTAAAGGCTCACGACCGTCGCCACCCCGACCGCCAGAGTAACAATAAGCAGGATTACTTTTGATGGATGTTCTTTTATATTCTTCCATGTTATATGGTGAAGACTCATTACTGGCCTGTACTAGATGAGCAGCAGCTTCCGGTACCGGTCGCACCCGCGCTGCCGCCACAGTATCCTCCACATGCTCCGTAACTACCAGCGCTAGTGCCGCCGGCTGCGCTATTGCCACCGCCAACCGCAGCAGCTACCGCTTGTCCTGATGCATAGTAGCCGCTCTGACCCACCTCGGCGTTCCTGGACGCCGCTAAGGACTTTATCACGATGTTAAATACTAGGAACAGCGCCACAATGGCGACCCAGAACACAACGTATTTTGCGATTTGACGCCTTGAATCAACAGCGCCTTCTGAAGTCTCACTTAAGACCTCTTCAACTTTGTCGTCCGTCACGAGATACCTCCTTACTCCTCTTACCGCCTACGACTTATTGTCCGCCAACCGGCCTATCAAGGGGTTGGGGTTTCCACTTGGCTAAGTCAGACTCGGCTATCTGGATTTTATCGCCGACCAGCTTATGCGCGATTTCGTCAAACGGGTACAGCTTGCACGCCCCGGAGATGCCGACCTGGGTTTCCGGGTCTCTTTTTGTCCCACAAGAGCCGCAGGTAAGCAATCCGTCTACATCGTAATACTGCCGCTTGGCCTGACATGGCGGGCACAAGCTTACACCGGTAAACAGTTTGCCCGATGGCTTTATATACGCCATCATCGAGATAATCTGCTTGTCGCTTGGTCTGGTGTACTCGAAATATACGATCCGGTTGCTTATGATATCGCCAACCGTAATTACAATGTTGCCGCCTTGAACTTGCGGGGATATGTCGGTCATATCGATCCTCTTATCGAATTTGATGGGCTCGGTGAGCTTGACTTCATCGTAACCACTCGGCAAATAGCGCCCGATATACTTCGCCTCCCGCGGATCTGCTTGCGCTACGACCGGGGCACTGCTTGAGCGCATATAAAAGCCGATGCCGACCATCACAAGAATCGCAACCGCCGCTATCACGACATATATGGATTTTGAAGGGCCTTTCGCGTTGACAAACTGATCCCTCTTGTTTTTCGGTGTAGTGTTTTTACTCATTTCCTTACCTCGTTTCAGATATTTATTTTTAAAGCATCAAATACTCAGCAATCAACCTGTCGCCGGTAGTTCTTAGTATCGTCAGGCCTGTGGCTGGATTTACCGGCATATTATTTTTTAAAGGACACCACGGGGTTGTTAAGCCCGCTCTATAACTACTACATGCCATAGTAATTAGCATCAAAAAAATTTACTTTATGCTTATTGCAGTAGCGTTCGAAGTAGTGGCTGTATTATTAGATCTATTATTAGGTCTATTATTAAATCTAATAATAGATCTACTTCTACTATTGGGGTTACTGTTAGAACCACTGTTAGAACTACTGCAACAACTATAGTTATGCTTTATGCAAGCGCCATCCATCTTGCATTTTCCGTAGGCGCCCCCGTTGAGCGATGGCTGTGCATAAGCGAGGCCAACCACGCTTGCCAGAATCAACACACTAATAAGTGCGCCGGTTATCAACCTCAACACCGAGGTCCGGACCGTATCACCCGATTGCAACAGCCGGTGTATGCGGGTCTTGGCCGTGGCCTTGTTTGAGAAAAACGTAGCGTATGCGGGAGATAATGCTTTTTTGCTATGGACCGCCTTAGCGACCGAGACTATCGCACCCGCAAGCTCCACCGGATCGCCCGTCATGCGAACTGCAAAATCATCGGCGGCAAACTCTTTTTCGCTGACAAAGATTGCAAATAGCTGGTGGCTGATAGGAAGCGGCCACAAGAAATCCCTGATAAACAGTGCAAGAAAAATAGCCAGGTTGTCTCGACGCTTAATGTGACCCACTTCATGAGCAACGAGCGCCGCAAGCTCGCTATCGTTGAGACTCCGGATAAGTCCGCTAGAAAGGCAGATGGTGGGTTTTATGACACCATAGGTAAAGGCCGAGATAGCACTATCATCCGCAACGCGCACACGCACGCGTGTGGCATCCAGATTGCCGAGGATGGCGCCGAGCCGTGGAAATTCTTCGGCTGTATGAAAATAACGCTGCGCTACCTTACGTGCGGAAGCGACAACAAAGACCGCTTTGATCGCAGCGGCAATCAGCGCAGCTACAGCAACCGTCAACAAAATTAGCTGCGGGCTTCCTATAATTTTAAAAATCGACGTCACGGCATTTGAGCAACCGGACCCCAACACGTTACAAGTCTCGGCAACCCGCTTCACCGCCGCCCCGCCGGCAAGCCAATTATCGATGTTATAGACGATTGCCGCGCAGGCCCCGAGCCCCAGCGCGATAAGCCCTATTAAACTGACACGTGCGTTTCTCGATGAAAAATCCGCTTTACTCAAGACTGTTTCCTTTTTTCTTGAATAAGCCGCTCAAGCTCGTCGAGCGTTTCGTCGTCCTCGGTCAGGCTGTCGACAAAAAATGCCAGTGCCTTTCTACCGAAGTCGTCTTTTATTCCGCCTATCATTGAGGCGAGCATCGTCTGGCTGAACTCATCTCTGGTTATCGTCGCGCTGTAAAGATAGTGCTTGCCATCGCGCTCTTTTTGGAGAATACCTTTATCCGACAGGCGACTCATAACCGTCATAACAGTGGTGTAAGCAATTTCCCGGTTGCACTCAAGAATTGCATGGATCTCCCTCACGCTTACGATCTCGCGCTCCCAGATGAGGTCCATAATATCGGCTTCGAGGTCGCCCAGCACTTTTCTGCTTCCCGATTCGCTTGGCCTGAAACTGTTTACCTTGAACTTCTTCACAATTAACCTCTAAAATAAATTACTATGCTTTGTAGTATATCTCTGTCTCGGGGATTTGACAAGAAAAACTCTTTAACTGAACCGGACTTGTGCTAGAATATAGCAAGAATACTGATACCGGTAGGGGGTATATATGCAAACCGGCGCTAACGTATCAATGCTTATGGCCTTTTCAGCAGGCATAATATCATTTATTTCACCGTGCGTGCTACCGCTGATCCCAGGATATCTGTCATTTATCTCCGGAGTATCGGTGGACCGGCTTGGAGAAGCTTCTGCGCAATCGCGCGTTAAGGTACTTATCGCAACCATCCTTTTTGTCATCGGTTTTGCAATTATCTTCGTGGCACTCGGTGCATCCGCGGGTCTCGCGGGCTCCTGGCTTACCTCATACAAGTCGATTATGACCAAGGTTGCCGGCATAGTGGTAATTATATTTGCGCTGTTTACGATGGATATTATCAAGATTCCGCAGCTCTATGGGACAAAACGGTTTCAGACAAATAAGCGCAACTTCGGACTCTGGGGGGCGCTCCCGCTGGGAATGGCATTCGGTTTTGCCTGGACTCCCTGCGTGGGCCCGATCCTTGCATCCATCTATATGGTAGCCGCGACCAGCCAAAACGTTAACCAGGCAACCATACTCTTAAGTATCTATGCTTTAGGCCTTGGTATTCCGTTCATAGCAACCGCACTCTTTTTCAATACAGCTCTGGGAGCTTTTAAATGGATTAAGAAAAACTACAAGGTAATCAATATTATCAGCGGTCTGCTGCTCCTGGCGATGGGCGTTCTTATCCTGAGCGGGAAACTGACCGCAATCAACGGCTTGCTCCAGGGGCTTGGAAGTTAAAAACTAAAAATCCTGCTCATCTTAGCACTATGGAAAAATTTGCTTGACAATTCCTGGGTTGTTCTCATTATAATAGTAATGGCTTTGTTGCTATTGTTTCATTCGTTTTTGCACTATTAACAAATGTTTAGTTTTTTAACAAATCATTCTTTAATCCGACTTTTTTTGCTAAAATAATAGCAAGCCGATTAAACGTTGCGTACAAAATGCGAGCATTTCTTATGTTTTTAGGATAGAAAGCGTTCTTATAAAAACCGGAATGCTAAACGCTAAAGTCGATTTGAAATTGGTCGATGACTCTCTATAACGCAGGGCAGGATACTAAAATCAGGATGGTTACTTAAGAGATGGACCCAAGAAAAAAGAGGTTTCTAGTATATCAAATTAGCGCACTGGCAGTTTTCGTAATCGCATTTATGGTTGCGGGAAATGCCATGGTAAACCGCTATCAAACCTGCAATATGTGCCACGAGATGAACAACGACGTTAAAGCATGGCAGGCTTCATCGCACGAAAAGATCGCCTGTACGAGTTGTCACCACAAAGCAACAGGCTATTACGGTTTCATCCTCGGAATCCCGGAAAAAATCACCGATGGCTTCGCCCACGTAACCGGCTCGTACTCGACGCCGATCAGGGCGGCACAACATATAGATAGTAGTGTATGCCAGCGTTGCCATGTAAGCTGGCGAAATGTTTCCCCGTCGGGTGACTTGCTCGTTCCGCATAACATACACTTTCAGAAGAAGAAAATACCTTGTGTCAGGTGCCACTTTGGCGTTGTCCACGGCGCGCAGATGGAAGGAAAATTCATACGCAGGCCCCCTATGGAACTGTGCTTGACCTGTCATGGCGGCGGCGCAAAGACTGCGGCAACCTACTATGCGCCGACCCTGACATGTAAGAACTGTCATACTGAAAAAGCCATCCCGGATAGTCATAAGACGCCGAAATGGTTCCAGATACACAGTACGGTAGCAAGGGATGCAGCTCATCCCGATCACAACTGCAAAAAATGTCATGGCTGGACGCCTTTCTTCTGCAGTAATTGCCACCAGAGCAAACGTCCTTCAACCCATTACGGCGCCGATAAGTGGCGCACGTACCACTCCATTCGCGCCAAGGTTGATAAGAGCGGTTGCCTGGTGTGTCATAATGCAGAGACGTTCTGTTACAGGTGTCACGATCCGTTTAAAGACTAGGAAGGGTAGATTAGACCGTGAACTCATTGCTGGAAAAAGTGCGCAATTTCTATGAGAACAACCCTAAAAGGGTCAGGCTAGCGCTCATCGCCTTAGTCGCGGTTGGCGTATTTAGCTACGCTGCGCTTGAGTTCACTTCTCAACCCGGTTTCTGCTATAACTGCCACGAGATGCACCCGGCCTGGAATAATTGGAAAAGTTCGGTTCACGCCGAAGTAACGTGCAATTCGTGCCACATAAAACCAGGTTTTTTCAACCTCGTATTTCATAAGATGGCATCGTATAAAGAAATCATCGCGCACTTCACCGTGCAGAATAAGCCAAACCCGCCGGCGATTCATGCCAGCGAACTCGAGCCGGAAAACGGAGCATGCGAGCAGTGCCACTCCATGAACAGGCAGTTCTCGTTCTCGGGAGACCTTAAGGTACCGCACGAGCTGCATATTAAAAAGGGCCTCACCTGCCCGACCTGCCACTCGCGAGTCGTCCATGGCGATCCCGACCAGAGAAAGCCGAAGATGGAAGTCTGTTTGACATGCCATGACGGCAAGAAAGCTCCTGACGAATGCGGCACGTGCCACACCAAAAAGGCGGTTCCGGAAAGCCATAAGCAAGCCAACTGGTTCCAGGTACACGGTCGGATGTCGAAAGTCATCAACTGCGGCAAATGCCATAACTGGAGACCTGACTGGTGTATGCAGTGCCACAAGAAAAAACCGCAATCCCACTTGACCATGTGGAGAACCAACCACGGCCAGCGTGCCAAGGCCGACCGCAAAGGCTGTAACGCTTGCCATAAGACGGAGTTCTGCTTGCGGTGCCACGGTATCCAGCCGTAGTATACCAAGCGGGCTTCTGTTAAACCCACGCATCGGTTGCAACCCCATTATTAGAGGAATACGCTCGCTATTGCCCGAGCGGCGGATTTATGCGTCCCTATTGTAAGAAGTGCCTCTCTCGTTATATGATTTTCTTGAGGTGCTAACGATGGATTGCAAACAAGCCCGGTTTTTGCTTTCGGATTATTACGATAAAAAGCTCGACAAGCAGCAAAGCAAAGAGGTTAATGAGCACCTCAAGGCATGCCCGGACTGTTCACGGGCGTTTTCTACACTCCGGGAACTCCCCGAGCTTATTCAAAGCATTCCCATCGGCAGACTACCGCGTAGACTCAGGCGCAGAATCAGAATAAGAAGTATTGCGGCATTGAAGGGGCGTGAAGACCTGATAGCCGCAGAGATCGAGCCCGATGCAGAACTTCGCAGTTTTTCGGCGGTTATCAGATATGCGGCTATAGCCGTTATCGTTATGGCCATCGCCGCCATCCCCCTCTCGTTAACGCAGGGTCCGGGGTTCTCCTCAGTTCAAGGCATCCTTTCATCGCAAGATGCCTCTATTTCCAGCGTAAACGACCTCGATGCCGGCATTGGAATACAAAAAGGCGGTTTGCTTAAGCCTAAACCGCTTAATTTACTGGACCAACCTGAATTATCGTTTTCAACGGTGCAATACGATATTACTACCGCGGAAAAAGCGGCGACAAGAATCGGCATCGTGAAGTTCGCACATGAATACAGGGTTATTGAGGCGCGGGCGTACCAGCAAAAGCTCGTATCATCAATGGCAAATCGGGTGGATGAGGCCGGCAAGCGATCGGGGTCGTTTACCGCAAGCATCAGGCTCGCACTTCGCTCATTAGGCAAGCCGGCACTTCCCTCCTATGTTGAAGAGGTGGTTAAAGATGATAAAAAGCTCTGGGTTATCGTCCTTAACTGGGATAGCGGAACTCAGGATGCACCGCTCTCACAAGTAACGGTCTTTACGATCGACCCTTCAACTCCAAGAATAATCGATTTCTGGCCGTGTGCGCCGCAGGACGCCGACATGGGGAGCCCGCCTTCGAACCCACACTCGTCGCTCTACTGTGTAACCTGTCACACGAATTTTGACAACGATAGCCCTTCGTTCCAACCGTCTCAGTGGAAAGCCAAAGCCAGGGAAACATGCGTTCACTGCCATGACCATAAAGCACAGTCTGATACATATGCTAAAAGTATACACAGCCGGCCGGCGCGCTCTGCAGATAAAGGTAAGAGCGACATGTTCGCGCCGGACTGCGTTGATTGTCATGGAGGCCATTTCACCTTAGCATCAAATGATACCGCTCGAATGCGCGCGACAATGCGCCTGCAAGTACAAGAAATCTGCGGTGGCTGCCATAAAAACTACTGGGAACCGTACTACGATTACTATCACGGAAAAGCTTTTATCTTTAACACGCCAAATGTGCCCGTCTGCTGGGATTGCCACGGCTATCACGATATCCAGCCCTCAAGCAACCCCGTATCGCATGTGGCAAAAGCGAACCTTCCCATGACATGCGCGAAGTGTCACTCTACGACCGACCTTACATTTGTTCAATATGGAAGGCCCGTTCATTCCGATAGGGGCGAATCCGTTACAGACACATTCTGGCGCTATCTAAACAGTGGGCTCTACGACTTACAACGCAAGCGACAGCCTTAACTCTTAAGCTAAAGAGGCTTGATTTCGAAGGAGGATCAACGGGGAATGGACTGCAAAAGAGCGCTACAATTTCTTCCCGCATATTATGATAAAGACCTGGACCGGTCCGATAAAATCGAGCTTGAAGCCCATCTCAACTCGTGCCCGGATTGCTCGACCGAATCCAAGAAGATAGAAAGATTGGCGGATGCCCTCAAGGCGACTTATGGCATTGGATTGCCGCTCTCGCTTGCCGGTGAGTTTCGCTCGTTTATCCGTCGTTCGCGACCGCGGTATTTAGTCAATAAATTCTTGTTATTTTTCGTCGTCCAGAGGCGGGATGTAGTCAGCTTTATATCAGAGACCGCGTTCCTTAGCAGCCTCGTGCTGATGACCATCGGCGTTATAACATTGTACTCATGGTGGGATTCTAGCCTTGCACCCGGTTCTACCCCGACAGAAACCGCGAGCACGGCCCCTTTAATGCCAAAACCGGCGAAAAGTAAAGTCGCGGAGCCGGGTGCAGAAAAGCTCATCGAATCGGGGAAATACGTAAGTTCGAATACGGCCCTCCCGCAGGTTGTGATATCAAATAAACACTACGCTCGCGATGATATCGGCGACATCATGCTGAACAAAGTAATCCTCGACCACAGCTCGGAATACTCGATAGCCCAAGCCGCCCCGCTTAAGGACCGGTTGACAATGGCGGTCGCGGATAAAGCCCGGCTTCTTGGAGAGGACGGGGCGTGCGCCCAGCGCTGCGTCAAGACCGCGCTTGCAATACTGGATAAACCGGCCTTGCCCGTATATGTCGAGAAGGCGCGCTTTAGAGACAAAACAGTATGGCTCGTCGTTCTTATCTGGAATACCGGCGGCCCCTCAGAGCGGCTCTCGAAAGCCTCGGTATTTGCGATCGATGCAGCCAAGAATTCGATTGTGTATACGGAGTAAACGCACACATATTCCCCTACGATTAGTCGGCCCGCATTGCAACCATATGTTGTGAAAATAGCCACAACGGTATATGATTCAACCGGGGCGTAAATAATGGATTGCAAAAAGGCCTTGCCTTTGCTCGCAGATTACTACGAAGAAAAGCTTGATGAAAGCAAGGACAAAGAGCTGCAAGCTCATCTTGAAACGTGCCCCAGCTGCTCAAAAGCGTTGTCCGCACTTAAAGATATCCCGATATTAGTGCAAAACATATCCCCCGATCAATTGCCAAAATCGCTTCGAAATCGAATCGCGAAAAGAGCATCAGCTGCCATCAAAGAGCATACTATGGTGGCAATTGAAAAACCCGAGCAAAAAGGGGCTTTGCGCAGTTATGCAGATGCCATCCTTAAAATAGCCACCACCATGGCAGCTATCGTCATCTTGTTAGTATCCCTGGTAGTCTTAACGCACGGGTTTAGTTTTTCAACGCTGAAAGAGCTCTTCGTTCCCCAGCAAACATCTAATCCTAACACGGATGTCTTCAAGGAAGAGCCGGCGCAGTCGCAAAATGAAGAGGTGCGACCCGAGTCGATCGAGTTCCTGCCTAGACCGGAGATGCCGATAGAGATCGGCAATTATAGAAAAGACACGCTTGAAAAGGTCGCGATAAAATACAGCGTTGTTACATTTGCACAGAACTACAGGGTCATCGAGGCCAAGGAGTATCAAAAACTGATTATCTCTGATATGGTCAAGTATCTTAGAAAACACGGCCATGAAACGAACTCATTTAAGACAAGCATTAAAATTGCGCTTGGTGCAATCAATAAACCGGGACTCCCTTCGTATGCCGAAGAAGTGGATAAAGACGGAAAAGATATCTGGGTTATAGTCATAAATTGGGAAGATGGCGGCCAGGCGGCAGCGCTTTCAAGGATATCAGCATTCGCCATAGAGCCCTCCACCGCACGAATAGTCGATTCTTGGCCGAAGATAAGCCAGGATATTGCGACAGCCCAGCAGCGTGTAAACCCCCATAAAGCACTTTATTGCATCGCATGCCACCCTAATTTCGATAATAAAAAGAAGGCTTTTAAGAAAGCTGATTGGAAGGCAACCGCGCGATATGCATGTATCCATTGCCATAATCATAAAAAACAGTACGACATCTACGCAAAAAGTATCCATGGGCAACTTGCCCTTGCAGGAAAAACCGGCAAGAATAACAAGCCTGCCCCAACGTGCGCTGATTGTCACAGCGGGCATTCAACGCTGACGCAAAAAGATAAGCCCGAGGCGCTGGCCGCAATGCGCGATAAAGCTCAACGGATTTGCGGCGGCTGTCATAAAGATCACTGGGACTCATATGACGATTACTACCACGGAAAAGCCTATAAAGCCCATGCGCCCGACGCGCCTGCTTGCTGGGACTGCCATGGATATCATGACATCCAGCCATCAAAGAACCGAACTTCCCATGTTGCTCTGATTAACCTTCGCAAGACGTGCAGAAAGTGCCATTCGGAGGCTGACCTAGAATTTGTCCAGTATGGCATAATGGTTCATGAACGCGATAAAAGATCGACTATTGAGATTTTCTGGGATACTGTTGGCAGGATTTTAGGATGGTCTTAGGGTTTTACACGGTTACCGAGCGATGACGACCTAACGGAATATAGGAGAATAACGAACTGCTGGTGAAGGCGAGGACTAAACAGGATGGATTGTAAGAGAGCTTTGTTGCTTCTGCCCGCGTACTATGATAAGCATCTTACAGCACCCGATAGGCTGGAGTTTGAGGGCCATATAAGGGGATGCCCCGTTTGCTCAAAGAAGCTTGCTGATGTAGGGCTACTGGATAACGCGATCAAGCTTACATCTGAAATAACCCTGCCCCTAGCCTTGGCTGAAGGCCTCCTTTCACATATGCGCCGACATGATCTACGCTACCATATCGGTAGCATGAAGCGCTTCTTCGTTGTCAAAAGACGAAGATACTATCACTATATGGTTGCTTTCATCCGCCTGGTTGCGTTGCTCGTTATAGCCGCGGGACTGCTAAAAGCTTACTTCTGGTTCGCCTCAGACCGCCGGACACATGATAAGAAACCGCAAGCAGCAACGACTCTCTTGCTTCAAAAACCTCTCAAGGGTAAAAAAGCGGAGCCGGGTGTGGAAAGCCTGCCTACCGGGCCGGGAACATATACCAGATCCGACAAAGCCATTCCGGAAGTAGTGGTATCCGGCAAGCAATTTACCCGTAATACAATCGGTGACGCAATGATTAACCCTACAATACTTGAGCATTGTGAGCAGTATACGATAGCCCAAGTAGTCGGCTTGCAAAACAAACTGGTTGCAAAAGTTGCGGCGAAGGCCCGTTCCCTGGGCGAAGATGGCGCCGCCGCCGAGCAATCCGTCAAGACGGCACTGTCAATTCTCGGAAAACCGTCATTACCGGTATATGTAGAAAAAGCACGGTTTGAGAATAAGCGTGTGTGGTTGGTTGCCTTGATCTGGAATACCGGGGGTCCTTCAGTGCACTTAACAAAGGTATCCATATTTGCCATTGATCCGATAAAGCATACGATTGTCTATACCGAATAACCCCAACCACTTAAGATCAATATCCGGATTAGATATCTTCACTCGATGGATCAAACCTCGCATACACCACCCCTTGTACGGTATGCGCCTCCGCCTCATGGTCGGGTTGGCCTTTTGACACCGGCCGGACCCCGAAAAAGAGGTATAAGAGCCCCGGTAAATCCTCGGTGATCGCCAAGTAAATATGGACAGACAAAAAAAGTATAAAGAACCAGTTGACAAGATAATGGGCGAATCGCGTATATACCCTCGCTATTTCCAGGCCTCCGGTAAGCGGCACAGCCCAACCCAGCATTTGTGGAGAGAAAAGAAGGGCGAATCCGGTAGCTATTTGCATCACCATCAAGAATGGCACCATAAAGCCATAGATCGCTTTTTGCAGCGGGTTGTAATTTGCAACATGCGGCTTTGACGAGGCCATAAATATATAATACTTAATGGTCGGAAGCACTGCTTTTGCGTCCCGTTTGGAGAAGGCAAACTCCTTGTACGGTTTATTTCTACTGATAAAAGTATTGAGCACAGCCGCCGCAAAGAATACCGTAGCGATAATCGCCATCGCATAATGGAGATACTTTATACTCGTGTGATCACCGATTGGAAGTTGGATGGGAAATCGTAAATAAATTCCGGTTGCCGCAAGTGCGAGAATTGAAATAGCATGGATTCGATGGAAAGAACGGCGTATCCCTGTGGGGAGTTCATGAAGCGACCATTGCCATTTTATAAAGCGTTTGCGTGCACGTCCGGTAATGATATCGCCGCCAAAATGCACAATATACAGCGCCACAAAAACAATCACCAATAAAACTATTCCTGCAAAATCCAAAAATGTATTAAGTTGCACAATCGATACTTGTCCGCTGATATATTGCTCCGATCTTCTAGTGCATTGACACAGCTTACCGTATTCTATACAACGAATTCCCGTAATGCATAATCGGCCTCGCTACATCCATCGAACCCATTTTGGCTGAGCTTTAGCGAGTATATCCGCTCTTGTGGCAACCTCTGAGCAAATAATACATCATTTTTTTGATAACCTTATTGTAAGCAGCAAGATGTTGCTACATAATTACTTCTAGGTATTGGATATATACAGAGTAGTCCTTAAGACGGGGGGCAGCGATGCCAGAAACGCCTGAACAACCTCAAGCAGAGCCGATAGCGCCGGAAACCGCACCGAAGAGCACAAAAACCCGCCTCTTATTGGCAATAGTAGGCGTCATAGTAGTGGTCTTTCTTGGTATCCCATATATCTACACA
>PFFU01000146.1:42811-43181 GCA_002783345.1 Candidatus Aquicultor secundus | reverse complement strand
GAAGTCGACCTTCTCATTATCAAAAGCCCGCTTCTGGACGATTTTATCCGCCCTTAGCTGGTCTCTTCTATGGATTATAGTTACCTGACTTGCAAACTTTGTCAAATACAGGGCTTCCTCGACTGCCGAATTGCCGCCACCGACAACCATGACCTTCTTATTGCGGAAGAAGGGGCCATCGCACGTGGCGCAATACGAAATACCGCGGCCGGTAAGCTCTTGCGCACCTGGTACGTCCAACCTGCTCGGGCGAACGCCGGTTGTAATAATTACGGCCTTGGCGTTGAACTCGCCGCTCGGGGTAACCACTTTCTTCACCGGCCCGCTAAAATCGACCGATGTCACCTCGACCATATCCAGCTCAAGCCCA
>PFFU01000146.1:25580-42776 GCA_002783345.1 Candidatus Aquicultor secundus | reverse complement strand
AAAGTCGTACTTTAAGCATCGAGCGCGCCGCATAAAGACCGGCCGTAAGACCGGCAGGGCCGCCGCCGATTATTATCAAATCGTACTCTTCAGCCACTTTTGTACCACCAACCTCTCTATTTATTTTTTGGGAGCGCCTTTAGCCTGGGCATCTATCTGTTTTAAGTAGTCATCGGCTTGTGATGCGAATGGGCTTTGTGCGGGGGCCTTCTCTTTGACCTTTTGGAAGAATTGCTTTGCATGTTCAAGGTCGTTTTGCTGGTATTTTATCACGCCAAGGTTGAAATAGGCCTGAAAAAAGCTCGGATCGCGTTCGACGACCTTATTTAATTCGCTCATTGCGATGTCGGTCATGCCCAGGTAGTTATACGCTACCGCCATGTCGGTCCTTATATTAGATTTGCTCGGATCGACATCCAGCGCTTTTTTGTAATAGTCTACGGCTTTTTGGTAGTTCGTCTGATCCTGCGTTACTCCGGCCAGATCAAAGTAGGTGTTGCCAAGGCCATAGAGCGCCGTTACATCCTTCGGGTTTTTCTTCAGGATGGCCTCGTAGGAATTCTTTTGTGCCTGTAGTGCGTTGTACTGGCTCTGGTACTGCGAAAACTGCTTCATTAAATCAGCCGGACCGCTAGGTATTGCCTGCGTCGGCTGTAATCCTAAAACACCCGGGTACTGTTTAAGCACCATGAAAAGTGCGATGATGGCCACCGCGGCAACCGTCGTCCAAACCGGTTTTTTATTTGCCTTTAGCCTAAACAGCGCCCGTTTAACACCGCTGTACGCGAATTCCTCGCCGGGATGCTCGACCTTGATCTCTAGCGTCTGCGCCTTCAGGAGCATATTAAGGTCGTTTGTCACAATGGTGACCGGACGCCCATTGCTCTCGCTTTTTAACTGGTAGACAACAGACAGAATCCTGTCGTCGGAGTTCTTGCTGCCGAACTTATCATGGTTCCCCTTCGACGGGTCGAAATTCATAACCCGTAAGGCAGAGTTTTTTCCAAAAGGGATTCCATCGGTAAGCTTGCCGTGTTCTGAGAGTTCAAACAGGATTCTGGATATTTGCCGACTCCGATAGCGCAGTTCGCGGTCGGCTCGGGACGTCTTGATTTTATCAAGCTCCCCGAGTACGATGTCCGGTATTACGACATCTGCGTTGGGAAACGCGTAAACGGCTTTTGGGTTGTAGAGAAGCACATTTGTATCCAGCACATAGATAGGTCGCTTTTTATTTATCTTCGACATAATACCTTCATTATAAACTCTATCTACTATAATCGGTAGTGGTTTGATAAAAACCCCCTACGCTTGCCATGCCGCTGGATAGAGCCTGCGTATAAGCTTTGCCGTAGGGCGATGAAACCGTTACGGCAACCTTTATTGTATATGACAAATTAGGTGGTATTATCGAATTAAGAAAGAGCTGGGGTTATCCGATAACTAAACGGATACACCAAACCCCGATAGTTGTGACTATAACAACTGATTCTTAGAAAATGCTGAAAGAACGATAAGACGAAACTTAGAATAACATCTAGAAGGAAACTTAGAAGGAGATATATCAATGCATGAGCTAGACAAAGAAGAAATAGTAATTCCCGAAGAAATCGCTCTTATACCTCTACGAGATATGATCATCTTTCCAAACCTGGTGGTCCCGCTCTTTGTAGGCAGGGAGAAATCCATTGCGGCGCTTGAGGTGGCCATGAAAGAAGAGCACATCGTGGCCCTCGTTACCCAGAAGATGACCGAGCTGCAGGAGCCCGATATCGAAGACCTCTACGGTATTGGAACCGCTGCGGTTATCATGCAGGAGCTGAAAATTCCTGATGGTACGGCGAAAGCCCTGGTTGAAGGATTATCCCGTATTGAGATCGTCGAGTTCACCCAGACCGAACCTTATTTTAGGGTCAAGGTTAAAGTTCTTCCCGAGCAGGAAGACAAAGATATAGAAGTCGAGGCCCTCATGCGCAACCTGGTACTTCAGTTTGAGCGCGCGGCAAGCCTCGGCAAACCCATTCCGCAAGAGGTGCTCTTGGCCACCTCAAATATTGAGGAGCCGGGCAGGCTTGCCGACTTCATCGCATTTCACCTTAATCTTAAAATCGATGAGAAGCAGCAGATTATCGAAGCGGTAAATGCGCACGACCGTCTTGAGAAGGTCAGCATATTCTTAAACCGCGAGCTTGAGATACTTGAGATCGGAAGCAAAATCCAGTCCCGCGTTAAAGACCAGCTTACCAAAACGCAGAAGGAATATTTCCTCAAAGAGCAGCTTAAAGCTATCCAGCAGGAGCTGGGTTTGATGGATGAGCAGGCCGCCGAGATGGAGGAGCTTCGCGCCAAGATTAAAGCGGCAAAGATGCCGAAGGAAGTAAACGAAAAGACATTAAAAGAGCTGGATAGGCTTGCTAGAATGTCGCCCCAATCGGCCGAGTCATCGGTTATCCGTACGTATCTGGACTGGCTGATCGGGCTGCCGTGGCAGAAGAAGAGCAAGCAAAAGCTTAACCTTAAAGAAGCGTCGACGATCCTTGATGAGGATCATTATGGATTAGAGCAGGTCAAGAAACGGGTGCTTGAGTACCTGGCGGTGCATCAGCTCACCAATAAGATGAGGGGCACGATCCTTTGCTTCGTCGGCCCTCCCGGAACGGGCAAGACCTCGATTGGAAAATCAATCGCCCGCTCACTGGGCAGAAAATTCGTGCGAATCTCGCTCGGCGGCGTACATGACGAAGCCGAGATTCGCGGCCACAGACGCACCTATGTCGGGGCGCTGCCCGGGCGCATTATCCAGGCGATCAACCAGTCCGGAACAAATAACCCGGTCTTTATGCTCGATGAGATCGACAAGGTCGGCGCTGATTTCAGGGGCGACCCGACTGCAGCGTTATTAGAGGTGCTCGATCCCGAGCAGAACTTTGCGTTTTCCGACCACTATCTAGAGGTCCCGTTCGATCTCTCCGACGTGGTCTTCATAACGACGGCCAATATGCTTGAAACCATCCCGGCGGCGCTGCGCGACCGCATGGAGATTATCCCGTACTCGGGGTACACCGAGGAGGAGAAGGTGCAGATCGCGACCAAGTATCTCATCCCCAAGCAGGTTGGAGAACACGGTTTAAAAGATAAGAACATACTGATAGAGGACAAGGCGCTAAGAGAAGTTATCCGCGAGTACACCAGAGAAGCCGGCGTGCGCGGCCTTGAGCGGCGCATTGCAAGCATCTGCAGGCAAATTGCCCGCAAGGTCGTCGAGGGTGAGAAAAAGCGCCTGAAAATAACGGAGAAGAACCTGCATGAATACCTTGGCCCGCGCCAGTTCAGCTACGGCCTTGCCGAGGAAGCCGACGAAATCGGTGTGGCAACCGGCCTTGCCTGGACCGAGTTCGGCGGCGACGTTCTCTCGGTCGAAGCGGCGACGCTTTCAGGCAGGGGCAAACTCATGCTGACCGGCCAGCTCGGCGAGGTCATGCGCGAATCCGCGCAGGCCGCGGTCAGCTACATTCGCTCGCGCGCCGAGATGCTTAAAATCGATAAGAACTTCTATAGCGAATTCGATATCCATATCCACGTGCCCGCCGGAGGCATCCCTAAAGACGGCCCGTCCGCAGGTATCACGATAGCAACGGCGCTCGCCTCAGAGCTCACCAAACGCCCGGCCAAGCGCGAAGTCGCGATGACCGGCGAGATTACCCTGCGGGGTCGCGTGCTCCCGATCGGCGGCGTTAAGGAAAAGGTCCTTTCCGCGCACCGCGCGGGTATCAAAGAGATTATACTTCCGGCGGAAAACGAAAAAGACCTCGAGCTGGTTCCAAAAGAAGTCAAAGAAGAATTAAAATTCTTCTTCGTAAAGCACATGGACGAAGTTCTTGAGCTTGCCCTTCGCGCTAAAAGCAAGAATGGCCCCAAAAGCGCTAAGGCTGCAAAGAAGCAGGTGTCGGCCCTAAGCGCTAATTAAAGATAGGATTGTCGCTAGAGGTTTTCAGGGAAAGAATAATTTGATAAGTAGCCAAGCCTTGTTGTATCATGGGGCTTAAGCGAATATATTTAGGCTCAGGATCTTACTGCCACGTCGTGGGTTACGGTTGCTTTTGTTTGGGAGTACTCGAAGGAATTGACTCCATAGAAACCCCCTAATGGGGACTAAAACAAAACCCATGATCCTGAGCCTTTTATTTTGTTTAACCACAGATACGAGGAAACAATGCAGGCTTTTTCAAAAGGAGACCTGGGGAACGAGGTCGTTGATATACAACTTAAGCTCTCAACGCTTGGGTACAATCTCGGTCTAAACGGCGCCGACGGCTGCTTCGGTGAGCTTACGGAGGCGGCTGTTAAGGCCTTTCAACATCGCCGCGGCCTTACGATCACCGGTATCGTCAATAAAGGGACCTGGAAGGCCCTTGTCGAGGCCACCTACAAACTGGGAGATCGCTTTTTATATTTACGATCACCGTTCTTTCGCGGAGACGATGTGCGAGAGTTACAGACTTCACTTAATACCATCGGCTTTAACACGGGTAAAGTCGATGGTATCTACGGCGAGACGACCGAGCGCGCGCTCCGCGAGTTTCAGCGTAACTTCGGCCTGACAAGTGATGGCATTTTCGGCCCAACCACGCTTACCGCCATTCGCAACCTGCGACACCTGTTGGCGGATAAAGTGAGCCGCATCTTTCCCGATCCGCACCGCGACCAGGCCTCGGCCATATCGATTTTCCAAAGCAAGAAGATCGCCATTGAGCTTGATATGAGAGAACAGGCCGATGCTGGACGGGACGACCCGGCGAGGGGCGAGATAAACCGGGAACTCGGCATGCGTCTTGGAAATCTGCTCGAGCTGCTCGGCGCCCATGTGTTCTATCTCGGTCATAACGAAAGCGCCACCCCCACGGGGTTTGATCAGGATATTGAGCTTAGCATCGGTTTTATGTTAAACACCGCCACGAATAGCAAATCCCGCGGTAGCACCGTGGTGTATTGTTGCTCTTTGGGAGAGACAGAGGAGCACGGCCAAATCCTCGCCGCCAGTGTACAAGAAGAGCTGATTCGCTGCCTGGGAACCCAAGACCTTGGCGTAGCGCCATCCGAAATAGACTCGCGAATCACCGGCACCGCACCGGCAATCTTAATAAAACCACTGTTTTTTACGAACTCAAAGGAAAAAGCGCAGCTAGATCAAGAGGTATTTCGACAAAAAATTGCTGTAGCGGCATTTGACGGTATAAAGAACTACCTGCAGCTCCTCTAGTTTACGGCTGCTCACTGGATTTGCCCTCAATAATTGTTTTATGTTAAACTAACTCAGCTCCACTATTCCTTGCAGAGTTACGGCATTAAAGTTCTGAAAACAGTGTGCCGAGAACTTAGGATAGCGCCAAAAATAGGAGGAGATGTAGCATTTTACGTAGCAAAGTCAAAGCATTTTTCGTTACATTCGTTATAGCAATATTTGCAATAACTGCTGCTGTACCAGCGGTTTACGCAGAACCTTCACATAGCGGTACACAAGCTGAATTCCAAAGAGTTCAGCAACAGATTAACAGTATCGACGACCGGCTCGACATCATTGTTGAGCAGTACAACGCCTCGGCGCTTAATCTCAGCAAGACCGAGAGAGAGCTTCGCTCTTATCGGCAAAAACTAGGCGCTGCTGAGAATAAGCTGCACTCACGCCAGGACATGCTTAACAAGCGATTTGCAAGTGTGTATCGCCAAGGCGGGCTCTCTTACCTCGAGGTTCTCCTTAACACCAAAAGCATCGACCAGTTTCTATTCTACTTGGAGTTGATCGAGCGCCAGTCCAAGCGGGACACAAAAACCATCGCCGAACTTAGGTTGATCGAGCAGGAGATAAAAGCCGACAGCGTGCTACTTCTCGAGAAGAAGCAGAAGCAGAAGGCAATGGTCGCTGAGTTAAAGGTGAAAAAGGACAAAATCGCCTCCCAGCTTAAAGAGAAAAACAACTTGCTTGCCAAAATCAAGACACAGCTCGCCCAGTACCAACAAACCGATATCAAGATACAGCTGGCGCTTAGGAATAAGCTTAAAACGAGCTTTAAGCTGGCGCTCCATCATAAGATGGTCTCACGCGGTGAAAGCAGATCGGGTGGCGGTAGTGGCGTTGTCGGCATCGCTATGAATGAGCTTGGCAAGCCGTATTGTTGGGGCGCTAACGGTCCAGGGTCGTTTGATTGTTCCGGTTTAACCAGTTATGTGTACGGCCAGGTGGGCGTATCGCTCCCGCATTCGAGCAGGGCGCAGTACGATTGCGGCCAGCACGTAAGCCGTGACGAGCTGCAAGCGGGCGATCTCGTATTCTTCGCCCACGGCGGCACAATATCACACGTCGGCGTTTACGTCGGCGGCGGCAACTTCATCCATGCACCGAGCACGGGCGATGTCGTAAAGATCAGCAATTTAGGCGATCACGACGGCTACGTCGGCGCGGTACGACCGTAAGAGGGGCCGGGACCTTTCAGAGTCCAGGGTCCAGCGGTCAGGATCCGGAAAAACCTTCTTAAGAAATAGTTTTAACTACGCCTAGACGCTAGGCGGTAGCAACCACTGTGGGCGCACCCTAGATTCTTCGCTTCGCTCAGAATGACTTCTAGCATCCGTAAGGGGCTTAAGCTTGTCTCGGCCCTCCTCGACATAGCACACGTCTGGGCGGAGACTAGCTCCGCCACTACATTGCTATACGCATCATCATGCTGTCTACTAAAACCTACTCTCTCAACCCACACTTTTCTGGATTCTGGCTCCTGGCTTCCGCTTTCATTTTAGACCCTCATCCCTAGACTCTTGATCCTAAAATAAAGGAAATGGGTACTACGTAAAGAAATCATCCTTATCTTATACATCTATAAGTTATATCTATAAGTTATATCTATAAGTTGTGAGGTGTCGGTCTGTTACGCCCTTTAGATAAATCAGCAATTTGTTATTCAAGTGTAACAAGAAATTAAGATACGAGGAGGTGTGTATGAGTTTTAACGTGTCTACATCTGATCGCGTGGAGTTAAATGACGTAACCGGGGAAGTAATCGCCGAGATCGACAAAAGCGGGGTAAAAGAGGGCATCGCTTTGGTTTACGTGCCGCATGCGACAGCAGCACTTATCATCAACGAGAACGAGCGGGGGCTTATTTCGGATATGACTGCGGCCATATCCGATCTTATCCCAAGAGATCGGCGTTACGAGCACGACCGCATTGACGACAACGCGTGGTCGCATTTGACCAGCGCGGTAATAGGGTGCAGCCTGACCATTCCCATAACGGGTGGACGGTTGGAATGTGGTACCTGGCAGAATATTTTCTTAGTCGAGCTTGATGGGCCGAGGCGCCGCAAGGTGATCGTAAAAGTCATCGGTGCGTAGCGTGTAAAGTTTTACATCATGCAAACCGAACTATCCAATATGGAAATGCATGAATTGCTTCGCGTTTTAACCGAGCGAAATGGCTCGGACATACACCTTAAGGTCGGCAGCCCGCCAACACTCAGAATAGATGGCGAGCTGCTGGTAGTGAATGCTCCTCCGCTTACACCGCAGGATACGGAGCGCCTTGCGGTCAGCATCATGAACGAGCACCAGAAGCAGCAGTTCACAAGCAGAAAAGAGGTCGACTTTGCCTACAGCCTGGCCGGGGTCGGGCGGTTCAGGGTAAACGCCTTTAGACAGCGGGGAAGCGTCGGTGTGGTTTTAAGGAAAGTGCGAAACGAGAATTTCGATATGGCCGAGCTGGGCCTCCCTTCAGTCATTGAGAAGTTGGCGGATGAGCCCAGAGGACTTATCCTCGTTACGGGTACCGCCGGAAGCGGCAAGACGACTACGCTCTCGGCGATAATCGACCGCATCAACAACACGAGGCGGTGCCATATTATGACCATCGAGGACCCGATCGAGGTTCTTCACCAGGATAAAAAAAGCATCGTCAACCAGCGCGAAATCGGCATCGATACCGATAGTTACGCCGACGCTCTCAAGTACGTGGTACGACAAGACCCCGATGTCATCATGATCGGCGAGATGCGGGATATGGAGACCACTAAGGCCGCGCTTACTGCAGCCGAGATGGGAAACCTGATCTTGAGCACGCTTCATACTGTCGACGCGACGGAGACCATCAACAGGATCATCGACTTCTTCCCACCCCACCAGCAAAAACAGGTACGACTCATGCTTGCCTCGTCGCTTAAAGGTATTATATCCCTCAGGCTTCTTCCAAAAGTCGGCGGAGGAAGGATACCGGCGGTCGAGGTTATGATAAACACCGCGACCATCAAGGAATACATCGTTAACGAGGGAGAGACCTCCAAGATCTACGAGGCCATTGAGCAGGGCGAATACTACGGCATGCAAAGCTTTGACCAGGGTCTGCTTGAGCTTGTGGGAGAGGGCAAGGTTACCATGGAAAATGCGATCTCCATGTCAAGCCACGCCCATGACTTCAAGCTCAAAGCAAAGCAATCCGGCTTTTTTATGGACGAGCCCCCGTCCCGCTATATCGCATAACCAGTTTTTTTATTCTTCCCAGGTTATAGCTCCGGTAGGGCATTCTTCGATGGCCTCATCCACCTGGGCGCGAAACTCCTCACCGGGCGCCTTAATCACATAGGCGAATCCGTCTTCGCGAAGTTCAAACACTTCGGGGCAGATCTGTTCGCATTGTCCGCATCCTATACACTCTTCGTGATCAACGACAGGGCGCATTCTATCTCCTCCAAAAAAGTTAATCTTTGAGCGTCTGGCAAGCAATCTGTGTTTGCCAACATAAGAAGTTTATTCCGATGATTTCAGTATTGTCAATAACCCCTGGTCCGAAATCTGTTTTGATCTTTGGCTCGGTTCTCCTGCACGAGATGATGCACTCAATTGTCGCCAAGAGCTATGGGATGACTATCGAGGGCATACGGCTTATGCTCTTAGGTGGCGTGTCCCAGATGACAGAGGAGCCGCGCACCCCGGGTATCGAGTTTAAAAATGATCGAGAACCCGGCAACAGTCTCTCCAGATATTACGATCGAGAAAAGATGTTCCGCAAAGGAGTTGGGGCCGAAAGCACGTCTGCGGCGTGAGGCTGAAGAAGAGCAAAGAGAACAAAGGCGTGCCGCTTAATCGCTAAAGGCGATGTGCGGAAAGCCCCGCTTTTCTCTGCCCGTTGAGGGTGAGCGCGTTTTCGTAGGCGAGTTCATGTCGGTCGATAAAGACCTCTTCGTTGTACTCTTCAACCACGCGCTTGCGACACTCCAGGCGCTCGATACCTTCAATATTTTTGACCGCTTCGACCATACCCTCTTCATCCTCGACGATGAATCCCGTGCGTCCGTGGTGTACGATCTCCGGTACCGAGCCGTTCCTAATCGCCACAACGGGCGTGCCGCAGGCCATCGACTCGATCATTACCAACCCAAACGGCTCCGGCCACTGGATGGGGAAGAGCAGGCACTCGGCGTTTCTGTAAAGCTCCAGTTTGGTTGCAAGATCAACCTCGCCAAGGTACTCGGTGTTGTTCCCCAGGATGGGTTTGACATACTCGTTAAAGTATTTGATCTCGTTTGCCTCACTGCACTTGCCGATCATAACAAGCTTCTTTCCAAGCTTATTGGCCACGGACACAGCCTGGCGCGCCCCTTTTTCCTCGCTCATGCGCCCGACAAAAAGCAGATAATCGTCGGCATTTTCCGAGAAGGGATAGTCGTTGATTTTAATGGCGTTTGGTATAGTTGCCAAAAAATCGATGCCGCTGAAGCTTGAACGCTGATACTCGCTGATTGCCACAAAGAGTAAATCAGATGCGAGTGATTGGTAAAACCCGAGGCTGTAGGGCTCGGCCGGCCCATGCATCGTTGCGATAACCGGTTTCGCCAAAAGCCTTGATGTAAGCGCCCCGAGAAGGCGGCTGCCATAGCCGTCATGGTCGTGGATGATATCGAACTCCCCGGCCCTCTCATAAGCCGCTAAGGATTGTATGTTCTCAAGGTGTACGTTCTCCTTGAGCTTATTAAACGTCGCCGTGTCAAACACAGATACGAGCCGCGCCTGCGTAACCGAGTCCCCGGACGCAAAGAGGGTGACATCATGGCCCCTGCGGCAGAGTCCCTCGGCGAGAATCGAAACGACAAGCTCGATGCCCCCATACCCGGTCGGCGGCACCGGGAACCAGGGAGGCGCAATAAGTGCAATTTTAAGCTGCTGTGACGCAATCTTTCTCATACTAGATAGCATACCCGCAATCCTGTAGCTTTTGACGCATTTATGAGAAGTTTGTTAAACTAAATTGTTTAAATATTTACGCACAGCACTTGGCAACGCTAAAGAGCTGGTATTTACGCGAAAAGATGGTATAATAAAAACCGCAATCGGGATGTAGCGCAGTTTGGCAGCGCGCCACGTTCGGGACGTGGAGGCCGGAGGTTCAAATCCTCTCATCCCGACACCTACCTGGGAAAATGGCTTTGACAAGCCATTTTTCTATTTTTGCCTATTGTTATGGGGTATGGTTATGGGTTGTGTGCCATCGCTTTCTAATCCTTAAGAGAATCCGTAAAGTCCATAGCTACGTTTCTCTCTACCAACAACCACTACCAGTATAAACTATTAACTTTATGCTATGTTAAAATAGCATCAAAGAGTAAGTCTAGGGGATAGCGCTGTAATGCGGAGATTTGATAAATAAAAAACTGTGTTGGCTAGGAGTGAATAAAGAGCTGCTGTGAGAAATATCGAAATAATTAATGGCCCTAGAGACGATGATGCATACTTTGGCCACCTAAAAGGTGTTGCAAAATCCATAGAGTTTATTGAACAAGCAATAGATTTGGCAGAGGCAAAGGGTGGAGATTTTTCTGGCATAACCATAAAAAGCAGCAGGTATCATACCGATAAATCATTTGGCTTTGTAATCTTCGGCCGCCCGATCATCTATCTTCAAGGCATGGATTTAAAGGCATCAGCAAATAACATTGTTCAGCAATTAAGGGGTCTTTACAATGCTTTAGGAATGGATGAATCACTTGCCGAACGGGCTGGCGATATCGTAGAATTAACAGCAAAGACGTTGTTGCATGAACGCGGCCACTTAAAAACATTTGGTATCACGGGAAATTATACAGAAAATGGTTTTGATAGCCGGTTTAGAGAGTATGTAGAATACGTTGGCAAAATGAGGTCTGGCGGCTTACAGGGGCTTAGTCTTTATGAAATAGGCGAATGGATTGCAGAAGACTATCGTTTATTATTGGATTTTAGTTCACCATATCCTCACAAACATGCAGCACACGCCGATTTACAGCTCGAAAATTTAGCCGGGGATAGGCGTAAAGCTTTGAAGGAGGCTCTCGGACTATGAGAGACACAATGCCAAAATATATGGCAACCGCCGAGGAATTAAAAAAGGTCAAAAAAGAGGTTGAGCAGAGAGCCAAAAAAGGCATCTCAGCAAGTGAGCTTAAGAAAGTAATGGCTCCGTCTAAAAAAGGGAAGGCCGTGAAAAAAATCTCTTCCAAAAAGATGGGCTAAGCTAAGCTCGTTCTTGTTTCGCTATAAGCCTTTCAATTTTTAAGTCTTGATAGAAACCTTTTGTTTCAAAAACATAACGTGTTAATATATCATCGCAGTTCAGACACATACTTTGCCAATCTTTTTAATACATCGTAGTTCAAATAGCGTCCTGTGAGGGCGACAACAACTTGGCTTGTGAAAAATGCTTTTCACAAGCCATTTTCTTTTTGTGGAAGGGTGGGAGGTGACAGGATTCGAACTGCTATCCTAATACTTGAATTATGCTGCCTTAATTCCCTTTATTTTGCTGAAGCTTCTAAAAGAAATTGACGATAGGATTGGTAGATGTTACAATATGTCGGGATAATTATATAAATCCCGACAATAAGTATCATATGAGATGTGAAGTTAATGGCTGGATCAAAGGTACAACAAATTCTTAAGATAGTTAATAGAGAGGGAACAATAAGAGCCCGAGACCTTAATGCTTATGGTATAGAACGGGTATACCTGAAGCGAATGAGTGATCGCGGGCTAATCGAGCATGTCGGTCGAGGTCTTTATTCTCTACCGAATGCTGTTCCTACTGAGAATCATACGATTGCTGAAGTCGCCAAACGGGTGCCTCGTGGAGTAGTATGTTTGCTATCGGCACTAAAATTCCATGGTCTGACTACGCAGCTACCTTTCGAAGTATGGTGTGCCATCGAAGAAAAAGCAAGAAGGCCAAGGATCGACCGCCCCATGATGCATTTCGTTCGTTTCTCGGGACTTGCATTTGAAGCTGGTGTTGAAGAGCATAAGATAGAAGGGGTAACTGTAAAGATTTACTCTCCAGCTAAGACTGTGGCTGATTGTTTTAAGTATCGCAACAAGATAGGTATTGATATCGCCATTGAAGCGCTTCGTGAATGCCGCAGGCAGAGGAAATGCTCAAACGATGAACTTTGGCATTACGCTAAAATCTGCCGGGTAGCAAATGTTATGAAACCATATCTTGAGGTGATTATGTGAAAGATAGGCAGATCACCAACGTAGAAGCCTCAATTCGCCAACGCTTACTAAATATAAGCAGGATTCACGGTGAAGATTTTGGCTTTGTTCTTACCAGGTATGCAAATGAGCGCTTCTTATATCGCCTCTACCAGTCTGAGTATGCTGACAGATTTATTCTAAAAGGTGGAATGCTCTTTCTCGCGTGGGCAGAAGAGCTATATCGACCGACCAGAGATATTGATTTTCTGGGCTTTGGCGACAACGCCGATGACAACCTCATCAACACGGTTAAAGATATTTGTGTTACCCCTGTAGAATTAGATGGTCTAGTATTTAATACTGAGGATATTCAAGTTATGGATATTCGTGAGGATGAGGAGTATCAGGGTAAACGGATAACTCTTAATGCAAGTCTTGGGGCTGCTCAGATTCCTTTACAACTTGATTTTGGCTTTGGTGATGCAGTTGTTTCTGAGATTGAAATAATCGAGTATCCAACAATGCTTGAGTCGCCTGCACCAAGGCTTCGGGCATACCCTAAAGAGACGGTGATTGCTGAAAAACTTGAAGCTATAGTTAAGCTTGGTATGGTGAATAGCCGTATGAAAGATTTTTATGATATCTGGATGATGTCAAAAATATTTACTTTCACCGGCCATGTTCTGCAGGTAGCAATCAATGCAACATTTAATCGGCGCAAGACACCGATACCAGACTTAACACCTATAGCTCTCACACGTGAGTTCGCAGAAGAAAGGGACCATAAGAAGCAGTGGAGGGCATTTTTGAGGCGCAACCGCCTAGATGTAGGCAGCATTGAATTTAGTCAAATTATCGATGATATATATTCCTTTTTAAACCCAGTTATTTCAGCAATTGTCGCTGATTGCGTTTTTAGTAATGTTTGGCCTGCCGGTGGGCCTTGGAATGACACAAAAAGTATTGAAGCCCCTTTCACTTAAACGCTTAAAATCGAATACAGTCTATTCTAATCCAATTATTGGCATGAAATTACAATTTGCCGGTGTAAGGATTCGTACTAAGAAATACTCTAAATAATAGTCCCATCAGGATGACCAGAGTTTAGTTGCATCTAAAGAGGTTGCCATGGGTATAAACAACTCATATTGCGGCTATTCAGTAGTGAAGCTAGTAGTGGAGCTAATAGATAAGGGAGAAATCGATGAGTAAAAGAGTAGGTTTATGGATTGATCGTAGGAAGGCTGTTGTCGTGGTCGTTACCGACGAAGGGGAAGAAGTTGTACAGATAATGTCGGGGCTAGAAAAACAGCTCCGCCGCTCTGGTGATTCACCTCTTGAGGGCCCCTATGAACCGCTGCAGGTACCGGCGGATGATAGCCGAGAGAGGGCGTATACGGGACATCTCAACATATATTATGATGAAATATTTTCGAAAATTCGCGATGCGGAAGCGATTCTGATATTTGGCCCCGGTGAGGCAAAAGGCGAACTAAAAGAACGGCTTGAAAGCAACAACCTCGGTGGACGCATCATAGGTATTGAAACAGTTGACAAGATGACGGATCATCAGATAGCGGCGAAAGTTCGAGAGTACTTTCAGAAATAGCATTATGTTTTCTTCTCCTTGCCTATCTTTGTTGCACTCCGGTAGATGATTTGATGTAAGCGCTGTCCTTATTGCTTAAAAACTATTGACGAGCTGGGATAGGACGATATATCATATCAATGTGTACTGATATAATAACGATTGATATGAGGTATCTTATGGAAGAGTGTTGCAGGGATGGATCTCTTAAATTAAAGCAGCTAAAAGAGTTCTCGGAATATCTAAAAATCATCTCAGATGTAAACCGCTTACAAATCCTTTGCCTTTTAAAAAAGGGCGAGCGCTGTGTTTGCAATATACATGAACCGCTCGACCTGCCACAGAATCTTGTCTCCCACCACTTAAAAGCGCTTAGGGGTGCGGGGCTTGTTACGACACGCCGCGAGGGTAAATGGATTCATTACCAGATCAATACCGAAAAAATTGCTTATTTCACTAACCTATATAATCAAATAATTTTAGGAGGAGAATGCGATGCAGATCAGAATACTAGGGCCGGGTTGCGCCAATTGCAAGAAGCTGGAGGCAAATGTATTTGAGGCCGCCGCTCAGCTTGACCTCGATGCCGATATCCAGAAAGTAGAGGATATCCAAGAGATTATGAGCTATGGCATACTCTCAACCCCCGGCCTTGTCGTGAACGGTGAAGTTAAGGTAAGCGGGCGCGTGCCGAGCGTTTCTGAGATTGTTAACATCTTGAAGGGATAACTTTTTATGTGGCAAAGCGCTGTAGATTGGTTTACATATAGTCTGCTTGGGTTTAGTAAGACCTCGGTTTTCGGTGGGGCCATAAACTTCTTTATCTATGACATGGTAAAGATTCTGTTTATGCTCACCATCATAATCTATGCTATCGCCATTATCCGCTCCTTCTTGCCGGCTGAAAAAATAAGAGCGATGCTCAGCAGTAAAAACGAATACGTCGGCAACGTGCTGGCGGCGTTGTTTGGGATTATAACCCCGTTTTGCTCATGCTCGGCGGTGCCGCTCTTTATCGGCTTTGTTGAAGCGGGGATTCCTCTTGGGGTAACCTTCTCGTTTCTCGTTGCCTCGCCGATGATTAACGAGATTGCCCTTGGCCTTTTATGGACGCTTTTTGGCTGGAAGATTGCCGTAATTTATGTTGTCTCCGGGCTTCTAGTTGCCATAGTAGCGGGCATCATTATCGGTAGACTCGGCCTTGAAAAATGGGTTGAGGATTTCGTCTATCAAATTAAAGTAGGCAAGACCGCAACAGAGGCCGCTAAGCTTACCTGGAAAAACCGCTCAGATGACGCGAGAACTTATACTCTTGATCTTGTTAAGAAGATTGCTCCCTATATTGCCTTAGGTGTGGGCATCGGCGCTTTTATTCATGGCTATGCGCCAGCCGACTTTATCTCACGCGTTGCAGCAAAAACCAATCCGTTTGCGGTTCCCGTTGCTGTCTTAATCGGTATCCCGCTTTATTCAAATGCGGCTGGCACCATCCCAATCGTAACTGCTCTTATCGGTAAAGGCGTGCCGATGGGAACAGCCCTTGCATTTATGATGTCGGTTACAGCATTGAGCTTGCCCGAGATGATTATTCTCAGGAAGGTTCTAAAAAAGCCACTGCTTGCCACGTTTTTTGCCACGGTTGGCGTTGCCATTATCTTTACCGGTTATCTGTTCAATTTGGTGATTTAAAAGAGGAGGGGTACTTGCATGTCTAAAAGTACGTTAGGGAAAATCGTTGTGGTAATAGCCGTAGTTGTTGTAGCAGCTCTTATCATCTACCAAAAGACATCAAATCAGCAGGTATCATCAGGGCAAGCTACGTCATCAGCACAAAACGTATGTCCGGCACCTGTAAACCAATCAACCGGCCAGGCAAGTCAAACATTGAGCCCCGGCGAAGCGGCACTTCAAGCAGGCCTTAAAAGCGGCAAGCCGACCACGATCGTGTTTCGTACTAACTCTTGTGCACCTTGTAAAGAGATGGCGGCAATCATTGCGCAGATTAGGCCGGAATATGAAAAGCGGGTCAATATCATTGAGATATTAGTGGATGACCAAGCTGAGCAAAGGTTGATTAACCAGTTTGGAGTAAACACCATCCCGACGAGCGTATTTTATGATAAAACAGGCAAGTCGGTCGGCCGGCAAATCGGAGTCATTGAAAAAGACAAGCTCACGCAGCTATTAACGGCCTTGGAGAAGTAGATGCTTGAAACAATTGCCCAGCAGTTCAGCACGGCGCTTACAACAAGTCCCGTATTGGCATTTGGCCTGGCCTTTGCCGGTGGCCTTTTTACGGGCTTTAGCCCGTGCGTGCTGCCGTTTTTCCCGGCGGTGATCGGCTATGTTGCCAAAAATACCGAAGGGTCAAAAGCGGCGGGCAGAGAAGGCTTTTTGCTGTCGCTTCTTTTTGTCCTGGGTTTTTCGTCTACCTTTGCAATTATCGGGGCGTTTGCTTCATATCTCGGCGGGCTTGTATCGCTTACTAATCGCACCTGGTACTTCATTGTTGGGGCTGTCTTAATTATCGTTGGCCTTCATTTCATGCAGATTATAAAGTTGCGTCTAGCGGTGCCGGTAAAGCTGACAGCAGACAGTATTAAGTTTAAGGGCGGTTTGGGCGCGTTTATTCTTGGTATTCTTCTTGGACTTATTCTCTCGCCCTGTGCAACGCCGGTGGTCGCTGTTATCTTAACGTATGTTGCATCGAAGGGTAATGCTGTTCTTGGCAGCGCGTTGCTGTTTACATATAGCTTGGCACACGGTTTGCCGCTCATGGCGGCCGGCACATCTACCGGCTTTATTACGAAAACATCTTTTCTGCAAAAACATCGAGAGAAAGTTGAAGTCATAAGCGGGGTTGTTTTTATCGGCCTTGGCCTCTATTTCCTTTGGCAGGCTTAAAGGCTAATCATAAGAGGATTGGTAGTTATGCAAGCACATAATAAAAAACTAAGAATTCTATTTTTATGCACCGGCAACTCGGCCCGAAGCCAGATGGCTGAAGGGTGGGCTCAGCACTTAAAAGGCGATGTGATTGAGCCGTACTCGGCAGATGTTGACATATCGAATCAACGATCAAAGCTAGTAAGAGAGTTTATAGAAACTTTACCTGATT
>PFFU01000146.1:24109-25548 GCA_002783345.1 Candidatus Aquicultor secundus | reverse complement strand
GGCTATGTTCTTTGTCGCCCCCGGCATGATTGATCTTATCACCAAATTTCAGGTCGGCACCACGTCAATTCCAATCGCTGTTGGCCTTATCTTGATGATGTATCCGCCTCTCGCCAAAGTAAAATACGAGGAACTAGGCGAGGTATTTAGAAACAAAAAGGTGCTCGGTCTTTCACTGATCCAAAACTGGGTTGTTGGGCCGATTATCATGTTCTTGCTTGCGATTACCTTCCTTCGCGGCTACCCCGAGTACATGGTCGGTCTTATTATGATCGGCCTCGCTCGCTGTATCGCTATGGTTATCGTCTGGAATGAGCTGGCCAAGGGAGATCGTGAGTACGCAGCGGGTTTAGTCGCATTTAACTCGATCTTTCAGGTTCTCTTTTACTCGGTCTACGCCTATATCTTTATAACGGTGCTGCCGCCGCTTTTTGGTCTGAAAGGCGCGATTGTACATATTAGCATCGGGCAGATTGCCGAAAGCGTCTTTATTTATCTTGGTATTCCGTTTATCGCCGGCATGCTTACACGCTTTGTTATGCTCAAATTAAAGGGTAGAGAGTGGTATGAAACCAAGTTTATTCCAACAATTAGCCCGTTAACATTAATAGCATTGCTCTTTACTATAGTTGTTATGTTCTCGCTAAAAGGCGAGATTATTGTAAGAATACCACTTGATGTGGTGCGCATTGCCATCCCGCTTCTTATCTACTTCGTGCTCATGTTCTTGGTCTCGTTTTATATGGGCAAAAAAGTTGGTGCTGATTACTCAAAAAGCTGCACGCTCGCTTTTACGGCGGCCAGCAACAACTTTGAGCTTGCAATCGCGGTAGCCATTGCGGTCTTTGGTATTAATTCGGGTGCTGCATTTGCGGCTGTCATCGGTCCGCTTGTTGAAGTGCCGGTCTTAATTGGCCTTGTAAATGTTGCGCTCTATTTTCAGAAGCGGTACTTTACCGTGGTAGAGGCATGTCCGCCGGGCATTTCACGGGAGATTTAGACAGGAAAACAGGCCAAATTCTTAAAAAAAGGGGGTGCTATCGAAACAAGTAAATGGGATTATTTTAGCAAACATATCAACACCAATTGATATTTCGCTATTATTGCCACCTGGCAATGCTTAAAATGGGGGAGGAGATATGAATACAAAACGCCTTATATTAATACTTGGACTTGCCGGATTTATCGTCATGGCGGACAACTGGGTCGTCTCGCCGATTCTGCCGGCTATTGCAAAGTCATTTAAAGTAAATCCTGCATCTGCCGGCATTCTCATCGCCGCATATATGCTGCCGTTTGGACTTTTCCAGTTGGTTTTCGGTCCGCTTGCTGACCGCTATGGCAAGCTCAGGGTGATTATGAGCACGATGATCTTTTTTACTATTGCCACCGCACTTTGCGGCCTCGGCACGGCGCTTACGGATTTAAGTGTTTATAGG
>PFFU01000146.1:14398-24092 GCA_002783345.1 Candidatus Aquicultor secundus | reverse complement strand
CGTTTTTGGGGCAAGCTCTTTCGATGGGCATCGGCGGCACGATTGCCTTTTTCGTAAGCTGGCGGGGTGTCTTTTTTGCTTACGCCATCATTGCTGCTTTCATTACCGTGCTTCTTATTTCAACCAGTAAAAAGCTATCGGGTCAATTAACTTCGAATCCTAATAGTCAAGTATTAGCGCCGTACGCCAAGCTTTTGGGTCATTTCCCAAGCTTAAGGGCATATATTGTGGTTGTGTTTGAAGGCATCTTTATTCTCGGATCGTTTTCATATCTCGGGGCGAATATCTCCCACGTTTTTAACTTCGGCTATTTGGCCATCGGCCTTATTATGACGGCTTTTGGTATCGGTGCCATCCTTGCTGGTCGCCTGGGCGGAAAAGTTGCAGCCAAGACAGGCAGAAGGCGTCTTATTGCTTTCGGACTATTGCTTGCCGCAACTGCCGATCTTCTAATCGCCACATTCTCAACTAACCTTGCAGCAACTATTATCGGGGTGTTCTTACTGGGACTCGGCTTTATGTTCACCCACTCTACTCTTTTAACGCTGGCAACGGAGTTTGCCAAGAAGGCAAGAGGCGTGGCCATGTCCTTGGTTGCGTTCTCGTTTATGGTCGGCGGCGCGATTGGAACCAGCATCGGTGGCAGGTTTATCAATGCGCTCGGTTATCAGTCGTTTTTTACGACGTACGGGATTTTGCTAATCGTCTTAAGCCTTATCGCTTATGTAGCTATATCTGAAGTTTCACTTGCAAAGGAGGAGGCAGAGCTTGCGCTGTAAGTGCGGCATTATGGCTCTTGGCTAAGCCGCCTGTGCATTTAGCTACCAACAGTGAGGTGCCCTGGCACGTTTTAAACTTAAAACATTCGATAATTAACCGAAAAGGAGACAAGAACAAATGTCTGAAAACATGCAACCCACTATTGATGAAATCCTAAAGAGAATCGAGGCCGAGGTGGGGGCGGTTCCTGAAACCATGACGCACCTGGCTTCGCTCAAGCCCGAGATGGTGCGCGAGCACGTGAGAAGCAAGCAATTTGCATTCTCTCAGGAATCGATACCGGAAAAGTACCGTCAGCTGATAACGATTGCGGCGGTTGCGGGCGCGGGAGTGCCCACTTGCATCGCGACGCAGGTCAGATCGCGCTTCGCAAAGGCATCTCCGCTGATGAGATCGTCGATGCGCTCATACTAAGCCGCTTTGCGGTTGCTTCAACGGTATTTACGAATTCCGTCGAGGCCCTTCGCCTGCTTTCCGAGGAGCGCTGATATTGAAACGGTTAGGAGGCAAAGTTGACAACCACCGATTGGAGTTTGCTTATTGTGATGGCGGCGGCGCTTGCGATCTCCTGGATCAAGAACCGCGAACTCACAAAAAAAGCGATTAAGATAGGATACAAGAGCTTTGTTAATGTGCTGCCGTTTTTCATCGTGGTTTTTGCCGCAATCGGGCTTTTTGAGGTGCTGATATCGCCGCAAGCAATCCGCGGCCTGCTCGGCGGTTCACGGGGAGTTTTGGCACCTGTTATTGCTGCGGTCCTTGGAAGCATCGCTTCCGGGCCTCCTGCCGCCGTGTTCCCAATAGGGCGGTATCTGCTCGACCAGCACGCATCGGTTACCGCCGTTGCCACGCTTCTTACCGCGTGGGTTGCCGTGGGGACGGCGTCGCTTCCGGCCGAGATTGCCTATATGGGCAGGCGCTTTGCATTGACTCGCTGGGCGGTAACATTTGTCTTTTCGATCATAGTCGGGGTCATTATGGGGTGGCTGCTATGAGACTTGTAGCCACTAGGCTTATAGGGTGGTCAAAGAAAAACTGGCTTTTGTGGGTTGCGATAGCCGCTTATGCCCTGTTGGCCGCGGTGCGCCTTACCGAGGCAAAAACGGCGGCTATCATCGGTGCGACAACGTTTGCAAGCGTTGCGGTGACGCTTGTAACCGTCTTTATCTTTGTCGGGCTTTTTCAGGTCTGGGTGCGCGAAGAGTTTATTTTAAAGCATCTCGGCGCGCTTCTTGGGACGGCCATTCACGGCCCACTGGTCGGGGTGTTTCCGCTGCTTAAAACGCTTCTTAATAAAGGCGCCCGGCTTGGGGTCGTCATTGCAATCGTGTCGACGTGGGCGATCAAGGTGCCGATGATACCTCTTGAGCTTCGCTTTTTTGGTTGGAAATTTACACTCGTGCGGCAGCTTCTGCTTTTTGCATCCGCATTCGTAATGGCGCCGATTATGGAACGGTTAATTAAAAACGTACCCGTGCTCAGAGAGAGCAAGGAGGAAGAATAATGAAGAAGATAGTCTATCCAACCGATGGATCCCCAACTGCTAAAGACGCGCTCCGAATTGTAGCCGATCTTGCGAAAGAAGAGCGCTCAGAGGTTATCGTCGTGGGCGTTGTCCCGGTCGTAGAGATTGAGGGGGTTAAAGATGCGGAGATGGGTGACTTTATCGAAGACGCGTTTCAAGGATTTGTTTCGTTTCTGTCACATTCCGGCGATCGGCAGTGTTATATAGTAGTGTTTGATTGTATGTTATCTAAGCAAGCGGTGATATAATAATTTGTTTAAGGGATGTTTATTAGTTTGTCACTATGTGCAACCGACCGGTACTAGTCTAACCAACTAACTAATTACTTAGACTAGTATCGGTTATACTTGTCTGGGGAAAGGGAGCTGTATTGAGCTTATCATCGCAAAATAAGGGCGCAGGAAGAACCCGACCAAAATTAAACCGTAAAAGGATTGCCGCAATCGTTGCACTTCTATTCGTTGCACTCATCGCTTGGTGGCAGATTTCACTATCATCGCGTGCCACGGCGGTAAAGGCGGTCACTGCTGAGATAGGGAACATCGATATCCTGGTGTCGGCCCCAGCTAAAGTAACGCTCCCGAGCCGCGCCGAGCTTAGCTTTAAATCCGGTGGGCGGATTCAACAGATAAATGTTCGTAAGGGTGATAAGGTTGTAGCGGGACAAGTGCTCGCTTACCTTGATATGAACTCGATACTTCCACAGGTAAACCAAGCTCAAGCGGGCTTAAAGATAGCGCAAGCAGGTCTAAATAAGCTGCGCTCAGGGCGCAGTCGTTCTGAACTAGCTGTTTCTCAGGCGCAGGTCGACCAGGCCGCTACGGCGGTAAGTAACGCACGACGTAGTCTTAAAACAGTCAATAAGATTGTCGCACAAGCGAAGAAAAAGGGCGCACTTAACGTCGATAACGCATCACTCGGCGTGGATACCGCGGCCCAGCAGCTCAATAAAGTGAGAGGCGGCGTAACGTCACAGCAACTTAGTGTTGCCATAGCGCAGAGGGATCAGGCGTCCCAGGCGCTCGCCGACGCGCAGGCGAATTACGATAAAGTCTCCTCGCTCAATTCGAAATCGAGCGAGGAAGCCCAACAAGCGTATAACAATGCGTACAACTCTTTCATTGCGTACACGAGTGCCAACCCGACGGATACGGCTTCAACCGTTTACTATCAATACTATAATGCCGTCCAATCTGCCATTAAGGCAAAGGACAGGGTCTCGGCCGCAAATGATCAAGCGCTTCAGGCTGCCCAGGCTCAGATAGACTCTGCCCAGAAAGCCTACGATACGGCAAATGCGCAGTATAACCTGACAACGGCATCGGCCCGCAACGAAGATATCACTATTGCTCAAAATCAATTAAAACAAGCCCAGATCTCCCTTGAAATTGCGAAAATCGGGCAGGATGACGGCAGTTTGGATTCTCAGCTCGACGGCGCGCAAGGGCAACTCGACACGGCGCTTAAATCAGTAAACGTCGCGGTGGCCCAGCTTGAGCTACAGAAAGATGGGCCGCGCACGGCGGATCTTAAGCAGGCGCAAGGGCAAATCGAACAGGCGCAAGCACAAATCGAACAGGCGCAATCCGTAGCAGAAGATGCGGTTTTAAAAGCGCCGTTTTCAGGCAGGGTCGCGGCCGTAAACGGAAAAGCCGGTGAGATTGCGGGCATAAGCGCTGCCGCAAGCGCGGCGGCAGCCGGTGGCGGATCATCCTCCCTTATTACCCTCATTAATTTCGACAGGATCGAACTTACGGCAGATATCGATGAGGCCGACATCGGCAAAGTTAAGGTGGGACAAGATGCGAACGTCAAGCTCGATGCCTATGAGGGTAAGACCTTTAAGGGCAAGGTCACCGATATCTCGTTGCTATCCGCGAAGAACTCGACAGGCGGCACGATCTTCCAGGTAACGATAGTCGTTAACCCAGTAAAGACCGAATTTCGAGAGGGTATGGGTGGGGATGCCGATATAACTACCGCGAGCAAGAAAAATATATTGACAGTTCCGTTTGACGCCATAAAAATAAACGGTAAAAAGACGGTATTTGTCATCCGCAACGGCATCGCGCAGCAGCAAGAAGTTAAGATCGGGTTGTCGTCGGATACTTCTTACGAAATAACAGCAGGTCTTAAAGAAGGCGATCGCGTTGTTGTCGGCAAATCCACAATAACAAACGGCCAGCGGGTCAAGATAGAACCTTGATATCAGACGAATGGTTTAAAGCATATGGCAATTGAAGCACGGAACCTCTACAAGACCTATTATCTCGAAGATGTTGAAATCAATGCGCTCAACGGTGTTTCGCTCACGATTGAGGATGGCGAGTTTGTATCGATCATGGGCCAGTCGGGCTCTGGGAAATCGACGCTGATGCATGTCATTGGATGCCTCGATACGCCTACCGCCGGGTCGCTCCTTATCGACGGCCAAGATACTTTAGATCTCTCGGAGAACGAGCTTGCCGACCTGCGCTTGCAGAAGATAGGCTTTGTGTTCCAGGCGTTTAACCTGATCCCGCGAGCATCATCGTTGAAAAACGTGGAATTACCGCTTATCTATGCGGGCGTAAAGACCATTGAGCGGCGAGAGCGCGCTATTGCCGCGCTTGAGGCCGTCGGCCTGGGGGATCGCCTCAGCAGTCGCCCCTCGCAGCTCTCCGGCGGGCAGCAGCAGCGCGTCGCGATTGCTCGGGCGCTCATAAACAACCCGGGCATAATCTTAGCGGATGAGCCAACAGGAGAGCTCGATTCAAAATCCGGCACGGAGATCATGGAGATATTATCCTCCCTGCACGACCAGGGCAAAACCGTTATTCTGGTTACGCATGAAGCTGAGGTTGCGGAGTATACCAAGCGACTTGTCAGGCTCTTCGATGGAAAAATCGTCGAGGATGGGCCCACAACTAAGAACATGACTGGTGGAAAACGAAAAAATGAACTTACTTGAGAGTTTTCGGTTGGCAGTCGATGCCATCATCGCGAACAAAATGCGATCAACGCTTGCCGCGCTTGGCATCATTATCGGCGTTTCGGCCGTTATCCTGCTTGTCTCTGTCGGACAGGGCGTGAGAAGCTCCGTCACAGGTCAAATTCGTAGCATAGGATCAAACCTGCTCTACGTCTTGCCGGGTAATATGAAGGCCGGGCGGGGGGGACCTGGTAGCGGCGTTAGTAACAGGCTACGTCTCGATATGGTGCGCCAGATCGAGCAAGGCTCACCGCATGTCGCGGATGCCGGTGCGGTGGTTAACGGCTCGGCAATGGTTAAATTCGGCAACAAAGAGCGGGACACCACAGTGATGAACGGCGTGACGGCAAACTATGCCAAGTTGACCAACTATAACCTCGCAGAGGGGGAGTTTCTAACAGATGTCGATATCAACGGCGGCCGAAAAGTCGTTGTGGTCGGACAAACCATCGTCAGCGAACTCTACAACGGCGATAGTCCGGTTGGCCGCAATATATCCATCAACGGCCAGCGTTTTACCGTTGTCGGCGCCATCGAGGCGAAAGGTTCAACCTTTGGTATCGACCAGGATGACGTTGTTTTTATCCCGATAACAGTGGCGCAGCGCCTTCTCGGTACCGACCAAATAAGTCAAATTCTCATCGAGGCGACCGATGAAAACAGCGTGGATACGGCAAGCGATGAGGTCACGCGGGTTCTTAGCAAGACCTTAAAGAAGGATGACTTTAGCGTCGCATCACAAAAAAGCCTGCTTGGCACCGTGCAGAACATCACCGGTATCCTGACCGTAATGCTTGGCGGTATCGCCGGGATATCGCTTATCGTAGGCGGCATCGGCATCATGAACATCATGCTTGTCTCCGTCACCGAGCGAACACGCGAGATCGGCATCAGAAAAGCCGTCGGTGCAAAAACGCACGATATCCTCATGCAATTCGTAATCGAATCGGCGACGCTCAGTGTAATTGGCGGTTTAATCGGTATTTTAATCGGCATCGCCGGCTCGCTGTTGCTGCGGGCGTTTTTACCAAGTGAGGTAACTATCTGGTCGGTTGCTTTGGCCTTTTTCTTCTCCGCCGGGATCGGAATCTTTTTCGGCGCATACCCGGCATTTAAGGCATCGCGTCTTAGCCCGATTGAAGCGCTGCGGTATGAGTAGCTGCAGATAGAGCAGTTAGTTTACTATTGCCCGGCTATGGCAAGAATGGATCGAACGTAATTTCTCGTTTCGCTATATGGGGGGATGCCTCCATATGACAGCACTGCGCCGGGGCCCGCGTTGTAGGCGGCAAGGGCTAAATCCCATCTGCCGAAGGTCTTGTATTGCATGCTCAAATACGACGCACCCGCTTCGAGCTGTTGGCTGGGGGAGTTCTTAAACTCTTCGATGTTGTACCCCATGGCGGTTATGTTAAACGGCATTATCTGGGTGAGCCCTATCGCGCCGGAGCTTGATACCGCCCGGTAATTCCATCCCGATTCCTGGTTGATAAGGGCGAAGAACAGTTTAGTTGGAATCCCGTATTTCTTGGCGGTTCCTGTGGCAAGGGCCGCTAGGTTTCCGGCGGATACGCTGGGTACTCTATTGGCGTCGCCGATGCCGCTGCTTTGTTTCTCGAGTGCACCAATTTGACCTGCTATTATGTTTGAGCTGGCCCTGAGTAAACCCGCGCTCTGTGCGAGCCGGTCTTTTTCTTGCTTGACCAGGGCATAGAGCTTCTGTTGTTTGCTTACCTCATCCTGAAGTTGCTTTTGTTGCGCGATAATGCCGCCCTTTTTCGCATTGATGCGCTTTTCCTCGGCGATGAGGTACTTGCGCTGCTCGCTTATGGCGTTCTTCATGGTTTCGACCTGGGTGATTTCGCTTGAAATGGTTGCAGTCAGCTGTTTCATGTTAAAAACGATCTTACTATCCGCCTTGGCGATCATGCCTATGAACGCAATGCGGTTAACCAGGTCGCTGAAGTTCTGCGACCCTAAAAGCACGGTGATAACGCTTAGGCTCTTATTTTTGTAAGCGTTGACGAGGCGCTTATTGAATACCTCTCGCCTTAGGGCAAGGCGCTTTTGGGCATCGGCAAGTTTTATATGCGTTGCAACGAGGCGCCGCTGCATCTCACGCAATCTCGCATCGGCATCTTTTCTCTTGGCGATCATATCGATGAGCTGCGTTTGCATGCTATTGAGCTGCTTTTGCGCCTGGACCAATTTCTGATTGCTTGCCTGAATCTGCCGGAGGGCTTCGTCTTGCTGTTTTGCGACATCGCTTCGCTTAGCCTCCGTCGCCTTTATTTGGGCATCGATATTCTTTAGCTTCGTCCGCTTATCATCTAGCTGGGAGGCAAACGCGGTAGGAGCCAGGAGCAGAAGCGTTACTACGATAACTATTAGGGTTCTTGTCCGATGAAACATGCGAAAAATTACCATATATAGCTTAAGTTAACCAGTAATAGTGGTGCAGGTCAACTTATTAAGCCGGCGCAAAGCACTGTCGAAAGCCTGTGACAAGCATTTATAGTGATAGCTTATCGTAGTATCACCGGAATGAGCAGGTACTTGCTAGGCAAGCGGTATGCTGATTTACGGTTACTCGGAACAGGCGGATGGTGTATCCGAAATGGCGCAGACAAAGTAAGAGCCCGGCTTTAAGCCGGGCTCTTTTCTGCTGTGATATATAATGCGTCTGTTATTGCGAGTGTTTGTTTAGAGGATGCCTTCCCGTTTTAACTGGTACCAGCTCTGAACATCGGGAAATTTCCAATACACCAGAAATCCTCCGAAAAGAAAGAAAACCAACATCATTAACAGCTTTTTCAATGCTCACCATCTCCTTTTGCTATTTACGCCCGCCATAGCTTGGTTGTTGGCGGATGGATATTTATGCCTTACCCGTTAAAGGTAGATTATGTCAATGATACAACTGTTGCTCCATTAAAGGAAGAATTAACCGCTAGCTTTCGTAATAAAAAGAGCTGAATAAATACGATCCTTTGCTGATACTCATCGTACGATTGCCAAAAGTCTCTTCCCAACCTCCGACCGCGACATAACAAGCATGCTTGAGGCAACGATGAGGTTGAGTCCCGCTGCAACAAAGGTGGTGCCTTTGACCCCGATGAGGGGGATGAGCAAAAACCCGGCAAGAAACGAGCCGCCAATTGAGCCTACCGTGTTGATCGAGTAGACGTTGCCAACGTCAAGACCTAATCCTTCAAGAGACGTTGCCTTGATCTTGGTCACAACTGGAAACGTTGCTCCCATAAAAGTGGTGGGAATAAGCATGATAAAAAAGGAGAGCAGCAGCTGAAAGACAAAGAAGAGCGCAAAGCTTGGTTTTATCGTGTTATACACGAAGAAGTACAGGGTGGGTAGCACCTGAATCAGCGGGATGGTTAAAAGCCCAAAGGCTGCAATCCCAAGCTCAAGTGATCCAAAAAGCCCAATGAGGTTTTTAACTCTGTCCGCCCACCTGCCCCCTAAAAATGAGCCGAGAGAAAGCCCCGACATAAATGCGGTAAGCATCATTGAGACCGCATACACAGTTGAACCAAAGACCAAAGAGAGCTCTCGGGTCCAGATGACCTCATAGATTAAGGCCGCCATCCCGGAAAACGCAAACGCATAGACCGCGATTTGTCTGCCCCATACCCCTCTCTGTTCAGCACTGCCCGCTTGGGCCTGGGGGGAAGTGGAGGGTACTGCCCGCTTGGGCTTTGCCGTTACAGTGGATTTTGCCATGCTACCTTACACCTCTTTTTACACTTGTTGCTTTGTTTTAAAGCACCTGAAACCTCTTACCAGGTCTATTCTAGCAGCTTGGTACCAAGAGCACCAGGTTTTGGGTGCAGCGTAAGCGAGTAAAGAAAAGAGGTCCGTTTTAAACGGGCCTCTTTTTGCAACCCTCCCAAAGAAACTCAAGTTTAAAACACATAAAAACGATACATAAAGGAAGTTTAAACAACCCTATTACATATTTGATCAACCCTTGAACCTGTAGGACGGCGGTTACCGTGAACGGATATATGGATGCATACAGCGTAAAAAGTCTTCTCTATAGCGCGATATTCGTGATGCTCGTAACCGTTATCATTTTATTTATCGCCTTAGTTGTTCATAAGGTCCACGTGGAGTTAAGGGATGCCTATCTTATCAGGCTAAAAGAATACTATTCCAAAGAACTTCAGAAAAAACTTTCACGACGTAAATCTAACCTGGCGGCGCCAAAGAAAAAGATCGAGTTTGATGCGCTGACGCAAGTTTTAATTCAGATGCTCACAGATGGTTCCGTTACGGCCGAGCATGCGAAACGTCTTCGGGGCTATACGCGCAGACTTGGCATTGCCGCATTTTATCAGAAGATGGCGGAATCGCGCTCATGGGTAAAGCGCTCTATTGCAATAGAGAGGCTCGGCCTGCTG
>PFFU01000146.1:0-14370 GCA_002783345.1 Candidatus Aquicultor secundus | reverse complement strand
TTAAGACCATTTACAATATGCTGAACAGGCCCTTTTTCATGTCGGCTAAGTTCAGCGAGTATATCTATACGAACATCATCACATCGTTTACCCAGCAGGGTAAGCAAGGCCTATTCATCGATTACCTAAAGCGCATAAAAGACGACCCGGATTTTTCGGACTCGCTCAAGCGGGCCATTATTGAAGCTTGCGGGGTACGAAATGTTGTTGCTGCCGGCCAAACAATCCGGGATTATTTCATAACCTTTAGCTCGGTGTCTGATATGAAGATAACCTGCTTGCGAGCCCTCGGGGAGCTTGGCGGGGACGGGATACTTGGGGTCTTTAAGTTGGGGCTCAACGATGAGGACTGGCGGGTGCGGGCCGTGGCGGCAAAAGGTGCGTCTTGCTGCCCGCAGAGCCTCATTATTAAGGATTTGCGAAACGCGTTGCATGATGAGAACTATCACGTAAGAATAAACGCAGCACTCTCGATAGCCCGGTTTGGCGATAAGGGCTACAAATTACTTAAACGCGCGGCAAACAGCGGCGATCGGTTTGTCCGAGACGTATCCAATTACGTGCTCAAGGAGCTGAGCTATCGTGCTTGATATGCTGCTTGTTTTTATATCCTGGTATCAGTTCATAATCTTTGCCTACTTTATCCTCATCAACGGCACGTGCTCGTTTTTTACTCTGGTATCGCTTAAGGACATCAGGCGTTACTCATCGACCGTTACGGCGCAGAATATTAAGAATATTATCTCGGGCTCATTTTACCGGCCGCTTTCCATCGTAGTTCCCGCGTATAACGAGCGGGAGACGATAGCGGCGAGCCTGAAATCGCTGCTCGGGCTGCATTTTCCTGAGTTTGAGGTGATCGTTGTTAACGACGGTTCGACGGATACCACCCTGCAAGAGCTAAAGGAGCACTTCAGGCTTGTTAAAATCGATAAGCCCATCGCATTGAAACTCGATCATCGCCCGCTTCGCGGCATCTATATATCGCTGGATTACCCGCATCTTTTAGTGCTGGATAAGGAGAACGGCGGTAAAGCCGATGCCCTCAACGCGGGGATCAACGCGTCAAAATTTCCGCTCTTTTGTTGCGTGGATGCGGACTCTCTCCTGGACAACGATGCCCTTTTAAAAGCCGTACGGCCCTTTATCGAAGACAGGGAAGTCATCGCCACCGGAGGTATCGTGCGGGTGGTAAATGGCTGCACGGTTGAAGACGGCAATGTTATTTCGGTAAGAGCACCGAAAAAAGCTATCGAATGTTTCCAGGCGGTTGAATATGTAAGAACCTTTCTATCGGGGCGCACGGCATGGAATTCCTTTGACAGCCTGCTTATCATCTCCGGGGCGTTTAGCATCTTTCGCAAAGACTTGCTCATGGCGGTAAACGGCTATCGGCATACGGTTGGCGAAGATATGGACCTGGTCTTGCGGCTGCATAAACACTGCCGGGACCATAAGATTCGCTACAAGATCATCTTTGTGCCCGATCCGGTATGCTGGACGCAAGTACCGGCCGACTTTAACTCGCTTACCAAGCAGCGAAATCGCTGGCAGCGAGGGCTAATTGAGAGCCTGTGGTTTAACCGGAAAATGTTTTTAAACCCGAAGTACGGCACGGTCGGCTTGTTCGGCTACCCCTACTTCATCTTTGTAGAGGCCCTGGCGCCTATCGTCGAGTTTCTCGGCTATTTCCTCTTTGTTGTATTTTACCTGACCGGTTATTTAGATCTCGACTTTGCGCTGCTTTTCTTCATGCTCGCGATCCTGTGGGGGGCCTGGATAAATTTGGGCTCGATTCTTCTTGATAACCTCATCTATATGCGCTACCAACGGCTTACCGATATCCTTAAGCTCTGCCTCTTCGGCCTCATCGAGTTTATCGGGCCGCGCCAGCTTATCCTTACCGAGCGTCTGCTTGCCACGTTCCAGTTTTGGAAAAAGGGTTGGGGCAAACCAAAACGGCAGGCCATCTCAAGCAAACCTGCAGAAGAGACTGAGGGCAGGCAACCAAAAGAGGTTGCTTAATCACTTTATCGACCCCACCCATCCCTCTCTAACTTCACTCTATCAATTGCCATAGTGGCGCTTTAGTGCTTATAATATTTAAGACAAGTAAGCTTATGGCCAGACTTCACCCACGGCGCTACGTTTTAGAAGGAGGATCTAAATGAGCAAGGAGAACTACCTTCGTGTTCCGATTACCATGCCTGAAGAGATGTTTGCTTATCTTGAGTCGGTAAGCATAAGATCCAAAGTCTCAGGCGGAAGGAAGCTCGCCAACACGGTTATTGTAAGAGCGAGTATTATGGCTATGATGGATTTAGACGTTGATGTGAACGGCGTAAAAGATGAAGAGGAACTCAAAGAAAGAATAATAAAAGCGCAAACTAGTTACAAAAAGAAGTAGGATGTTATATAAATAATAGTACGTCCATATAACGGTAAACTTGTTTTAGGTTGCCCCACCTAACGCATAGTGTGTACACAAACGGAAGTGTTGGAGTAAATCATGCGTAATTGTTGGGAAATTAAAGGGTGTCCTGCAAGTCACTACATCAGGTGCTCGGCTTACATGCAGAAGGTTGATTGCTGGCAGCTGAAGGACGGGTGTGTATGCGCCTCTTTTAACGGGTGTGAAGATTGCATCATCTTTAAAGAGCACCTTAGCGAAAAAACTACAGAGAGAGATTAACGAGCTGAGCCGTTCCACGTATTCGAAACCCTACATGGAGGTTACTGTTTGCCGGCAATAGAGGTAGTAACGGATCTGGAACGCTTTAGAAGCCTGAAAGAGGATTGGAACGCGCTTGCATCCGCAGCGGGCTCGTCCATATTTCAGACCTGGGAATGGTCGTGGTACTGGTGGAAATCAAACGGTAGGGGGAAAAAGCTCTCGCTGCTAGTTGCCCGGGATGCCGGCGCAATTGTCGGCATAGCCCCTGTCTATCTATCGTCCACCCACTATGGCTTGCCGCTTAAGGTCGCGGCGTTTATCGGGACTAATGGAACCGATTATCTGGACATCATAGCCGACGGCGACATATCGGGTGCCGCTGTCGCCCTTTATGGTGCGCTTTTTGCCGCGTCGGGTTGGGATGCAATCGATCTTCATCAACTTTCGAGCGCACGTAATACCGCCGGCGAGATGGTCGAAAAAGCTAAGGCCCTTGGGTTCTCCTGCGCCGATGTTATCCAGGACCACTGCTATAGTCTTGAGCTTCCCGAGAGCTGGGAGGGGTACCTTGCGACCTTAAGCAAGAAGTTTCGCTGGAACGTGCAGTATTACGCCAGGCGTCTGGCGCGCGATCACGATATGCGCATCAGGCTGAGCTGCCCCGAGACCGTCGGGGAAGATATGGAGCTTTTCTTCAAGCTTCACCAGAAACGCTTTATAGCCAAGAAAAAACCCGGAGCGTATCTCAATCCCAAGTTTAGAAAATTTCATATCGGGCTTGCTGCCGCTCTCTGTGAGAGCGGATGGCTACGTCTCTACGTTATGGAGCTTGACGGCCTGCCGGTGGCAGCACTCTATGGATTTGCGTTTGGCGATACGTTTTACTATTACCTTGGGGGGTTCGAACCGGAATGGGCGCCGATGAGCGTTTCTACGGTATTGATAGGCCGTGCGATTGAGGACTCGATTGCGGCGGGTATGGGCAGGTTCGATTTCTTACGGGGGCAGGAGCCCTATAAGCAAAAATGGTTGGCGCAGGAATCATCCAACCATAGGGTGATAATCAGCCGGCCGGGCAAACGGTCGGGGCTTGCGCAAAAGCTTCTAACTGTCGAGAATGATTTGACCAGACGGGTGAAGGATAAAATGGAGTAGAGGCCGAGGGCGTCTCGGCCTTCTTTTATTTCCAAACCACAATGTCTCTGCCGGCTTTTTTGGCTTCGAAGAGGGCCTCATCGGCAAGGCTTACCAACTCGTCTAGTGTCCCGGCATCCTTGGGATAGGTGGACACGCCTATGCTCACCGTAATCCCTGATTTCAACTCGTCGTGAACCTGCGCCGTGTGTCTGGTATCGAGCTTTATGGCCCGCCTCATACGCTCGGCGACTCTACGGGCTTGCTTCTTGGATGTCTCGGGTAATATGATGGCAAACTCGTCCAACCCGTGCCGTGCCGGTATATCGACCGTACGGATGATATGCTCCACGACCCGCGATACCTCCTTAAGTAAGGTATCACCGGCCAGGTTACCAAATTCTTTAATGTAATTTTGAAACCCGTCGATATCGAGCATGATGAGCGAAAACGAGTGGCGGTACCTGCGCGAGCGTCTCAGCTCATCGCTGAGCGTTTCCTTAAAAGCCTCGTAATTGAGAAAATCCGTGAGCTTGTCGCGGCGCGCAAGATGCTTCAGCTCCATTGCATAAATGTTTATGTAGCTGTTGATGATCGTTGAGACCATCTTGTCGACCGGTCGATTTATCCGCTTTTCCAGTTCATACGCATCAAGCGGCATAAGGTTCTTCCGGCAGTAGCCCCAGATGATATCACGCAGCACTTCCTGCTCGTACAGTACCTCAGAGGGCTCAAAATCGCGCAGCCGGCGGTTTCGACCCAGCTCGGACGCGGCTTCATAGATGACGCCGCCCGGCTCAAAATCAACGATGTGCGCAGGGTCTTCTATGACCTTGGAAATACCTCTTAACAGTGTTGGCAGATTATCGACAAGTTGTGTTTCAGGGAATCGTTTCCAGCTATTTTCGCCTTCTTTTATCTTCAGGCTGAGCATCCATTTTTCAACTATCGTCCATATATGATCGCGGAAATCCTCGGCGGCTTTATTCAGCAGTGCGGCTTGGTTTTTCTCCCACTTCAGACTTTGCAAGCAGGCCTCCTCTCTCTTGCTAGGCAAGTAGACAAGGTTTTTTATACCCACATTTGCTTCTCGGGAAACCAGCTACGAAGGCCCTCCCTCTCATGCGCTTTTTTCTATATGAAAGCCTATAACCAGGTCGTTCTGAACAAGGCGCACTCCCGGTATCTTCTCGGCTATTTTTTGGGCCAGTTCCTTTTGCCCATAAGTGTCCACAGTGCCGTCCAGGTAGACCACACCGTCGAGTACATTAACCCGCACGTCAATCATGTTGATTCTGCTCATCTCGAGCGCTTTTAGGACTTCGTTTTCCGCTGCCGCATCGAGGCTTATCGGGTGCTCGCTTACGGCCAGGTCGTTTTCGACTTTAGCGACACCGGGCATCTGTTTCGCCAGGTAACCCGCGTGCATTTTTTGCTTGATGGTTTTAACCGTACCCTCTATTTTCACTATGCCGTTTTTGGCCGAAGCGCTGATGAATTCCGCCTCGATTGTGGGGTCGACCCGTAATCGCTGCATGACCTCATCCACCAGATCAACGTCGGTGATGAGGACATCTGTTTTAATTCTTACCTCAGACACGATGTCTTTCACTCCCGGTACGCTCGCTACAATATGTGCGGCGCGCTCGATTTCGAGGATGCTTTCGCTGCGTCCTTCAAGGTAGACGATCCCATCGACAACCCGGCCCACGCCGATATCATGCGCGAGATCGGTATCTTTAGCGATGGCCCTGCGAGTGGCGGCCAGCACATCACCATCATCAGTGATCTTTGGCGACCCGATGATGATATCGCTGTCAAGCCGTACCGGACCGAAACGTTGCGCGATCTCCTCCGCGATCTCTTTCTGCTCGAGCGTGCGAACGATGCCGCTTATTCTGACGACCCGCCCGTGTACTTCCACATCGATACGGGCGCCGATCCCCGGCTCGCGCTCCAGCGCCTCCGCTATTTCGTTTCTCAGGTATTCTTGCTCTTGTTCTTTCATGCGCCACCTAATTTCCATATTTCAGTATCAATCAACAATGCCACATTTAGAAGTTCTAAAACCGCGTCTAAAATACCCCGTATAACCGTATTATTCCCGAATAGCCGGGGATGTATCAGGGCAATCTTCGACCGATGCGTTTCACTATTGGCCGGCTAAGTGTAAAATAGTTGAGTGTTAACATCACTGGAATACGGTAACACGGGGAGGGTCATAATGAAATCAGGAAACCACTCCCCATTCTGGGTGGCAGGGCTGCCGCTCACATAATTATACTGGGTGGCTTAGCACGACTAAAGAAGCAAGAGAAGTAGCTTATACAGGGTATTCATGCAGGGACAAGTTATCAACGGGCGCTACACAATCGATAAGGCAATCGGCCGCGGCGGCATGGCGGTCGTGTATAAGGCCTTTGACTCGGTGCTGGAGCGCGAAATAGCAATTAAAATACTGCACGGGCAGTTTACCGATAACGCCCATTTCATAGAGCGCTTTAGGAGAGAAGCCTACGCGGCTGCAAGCCTCATCCATCCGAACATCACGACCATCTATGATACGGGAGATGCCAACGGCATTTACTACATCGTGATGGAGTACGTCGAGGGCATAACGCTCAAGCAGATGATCGAGGAGCGGGCTCCGCTTCCGGTAAACGAGGCTGTCTATATCGCCGGTCAAGCCGCCGAGGCGCTCGGGCATGCGCACGAGCGGGCGATTATCCACCGGGATATAAAACCGCAGAACATTCTTTTAGCCGACGAGTATGTTGTTAAGGTCACCGATTTCGGTATCGCGCGGGCGTTAATGATGCCGGGGCTTACCCAGACGGGAAAGATTTTAGGCACCGCGCGCTATATATCCCCCGAGCAGGCGCGGGGAAGGCAGGCGGATAGCCGCTCGGATATCTACTCGCTTGGGGTAATCCTCTACGAGATGCTCACCGGCCGCGCCCCGTTTGAGGGCACTACCTCGGTTGAAGTAGCGGGGAAGCACGTAACCGAAAAACCCACCCCGGTGCGCGAACTCAACCCAAAGGTGCCCCCGATTCTTGAGATTATTGTCGACAAACTGTTGAGCAAAGACCCTGACGACCGCTATCAGGATGTAAACAAGCTCTTGGAGGATTTGGCATTTTGGGACTCTCCCGAAAAGCAGGAGCTTTTAGAATCGAGCCCGCGAACGAAGGCAAAGTTTGCCCGTAAAAAGCGAGCCCGCAAAGACGAGGCGTATCCAGGCACAGAGTCGAAGAAAAGTGCTCCCGCGCGGAGTAGAAGGCCTAATCCGAGACGGCGCAGGAAGCGTAAAAGGCTGACCGTATTTGCCAAGGCGTTGATAGCCGTCTGCGTGCTTGCCATTATCGGCGCGCTCATTTATTTTGCGGGTGCAGGCGGCGATTATACGGCGGTAGCCAAAAAACGGCCAATTCAAAGAATTAAGCTTGACACCATAAAAGAACCGCAGTTCGGTTCGCTGAAACCAGCTGATGTGGTTGATTACGACCCAAACGGAAATGGTGATGAGAATCCCGACCAAGTGGGAAATATAATAGACGGCAATCCCGATACGGCGTGGTCGACCGAAAGCTATAAATCATCGAGTTTTGGTGAGCACAAGGGTGGGGTTGGGGTATATATGGATTATGGGAAAGCCGTTGAAGTGCAGGGGTTGGTGATAACTTCATCCGGAAACTGGTCCGGCGCTATCAAGGGCTCAAACGATGTTTTGGAGTGGAAAACCTTGAAACAGGTCAAAAACGCGTCCAAAGAGATGTCGTTTAAAATCACCGGGGTTCCGTTCAGGTACTATTTAATCTGGATTACTAAACTACCCGCCAGGGGGTCGGGCAAGTGCAGGGCTAAAATCTACGAGGTAAAAGCCAGCGGGAGGGCTTTTTAAGGTGTAGGTAGTCGGCTGCCATGCACGGGCCACCCGTGTGATCACTTTAGTAATTTTGCGTAATCTGGTATAATTTTGCTCAAGATTTATCAATTAATGGAGGCCTTAAGCGGTGGGAGCGGCCGGGGGTGAGCGCATACCCCGGAAGATTGGAAGAAGCCGCGAAAGTTTATGGCGCAGACATTGATTTTAAATGCGAGCACCGAACCTTTAACATTTGTTCCTGTCAAGAGAGCGCTGATCCTCGTCCTCAAGGAAAAGGCGGAGATAGTCGAGACCCACGTAAGCAAGCGCATTAGAACCGAGAAACGGGACTTTCCTTATCCGCTGGTTATTCGCCTTGTGCACTACGTCGAAATTCCGCGCCGTTTCCGTTCGGTTGTCAGCAACGCGGTCCTTTTTGCCCGCGACAACTATACCTGCCAGTATTGCGGCAGGTATAAACGCGATCTCAAGAAGAAGGAGCGTTTAACAAGGGAGCACGTAAAGCCCGTCTCGAGGGGCGGTCTCGATACCTGGGATAACGTGACTACGGCATGCTCGACATGCAACCACAAGAAGAGCGATAAGATGCCGTATGAAGTTAAGATGTATCCTAAGACCACGCCGTTCGAGCCGCGCTATATCGCGCTTGTTCTTTTAAGCGAGACGGTGGACGAAAAGCAGCGCGCCTACATCGAGCCGTTTCTTAAGGCTGCGTTGAACACAGGTTGAGTTTGACCCGCAGAGAAGGTTTCGATAGGCTGGAGATTAAACTTCCAGCCTAATTTTTATTACGCACAAGTGCGGAGGGAACAGCCAGGTGACAGAAAAACGCTTACATCTTCTTATTCAGGGGCGCGTCCAGGGGGTCTATTACCGGCAGAGCATGAAGGAGATGGCCGATCTTCGTCACGTTAAAGGGTGGGTGAGGAACCTGCCTTCCGGCGAAGTCGAGGCGGTGATCGAGGGCGACGGCGTTATGGTTGATGATCTGGTTGGGTGGTGCCGCCGCGGCCCGGACCGGGCCGCAGTCGACCGCGTCAGGATAGATTGGGAAGAGCCGAAGGGCGATTTTAAGTCATTCGTGGTAAAGGGATAGAGAACTAAGCGATTAAAGATATGATCGCCGATGGCGAGGACATCGAGATGCGCTGCAACTTCTGCGACGAGCTTTATACTTTTTCAATAGAGGATTTGCGCGCGATCATCGAGAAAATAAAAGAACGCAGCGGATTGCGAAAAGTAGAATAAGCTACTCCAGTGCGCTATCTGTCATTCTGAAGGAGCAAAGCGACTGAAGAATCTTGGGTGCAGAAACCTTCTTCTTATGCAGAAGGGTCTAAGCTTAGACAAGATTCAAGTGACAGAAGTCTGTGAGTGCGGCCTAGATTCTTCGCTAGCGCTCAGAATGACAGGTACGAATGGTGTAGTAAACAAGGATTGGGTTGGAAAGGAAACGACATGGAGCTTGAGGATATCGGCGGGAAAATTAGGGCGAGCCTTGATGCAAAGAACAAGGCGCGGGAGATAGCGCTTCCGAAGGCGCGGCAGGTAATCCGTTCCTGTAGCGTTGCGATACGCGCGGTGCACCGCGAGAAGTATGAAGAGGCCACAAAGCACCTGGATGAGGCCAAGGCCCACCTGGTTGAAGCCCAGAATGTGCTTAAGGACTATCCCCAGATTTACTTTGCGGGTTTTTTGCAGGATGCCGAGAAGGAATATAGCGAGGGCAGGACGACCTTTGCGCTGGTTACCGGCGCCCCTCTGCCTGAGCCGGATGAGCTGGGGATAGGCTATCCGCCGTATCTCTCAGGGCTTGGCGAGGCTATGGGCGAACTGAGGCGGCATATTTTAGATATCATCCGCCGGGGGAAGCTCACCGAGGGCGAGCGGTTTTTAACCATCATGGACGATGTCTATTATTTCCTGATTTCGTTTGATTACCCGGATGCGCTTACGCCGGGTCTCAGGAGGATTACCGATCTGGCCCGCTCCGTCATGGAGAAAACCAGAGGAGATCTTACAACGGCCATGCGCCAGCACGATTTGAGAAACGCTATGGATCGCCTGGAAGGCAAACTCAGCGCCAGCCGATAAAAAGTATAAAGCAAGGCGGTAAGAATTAAAGGAAGTAGTGCGTTGAAATATAAGGCAGTATTTTTTGATGCGGGAAATACGCTGTTGCGCCCGTTTCCCTCGGTCAAGCACGTTTGCACCGAGGTATTCAGCCGCAACGGCTTTGAGATCGATCGGGAGGCGTTGCGAGAAGCGATTGCCGTAGGGGACCGGTACTATGAGGAGCGTTACCGGCAGGACGATACCTTCTGGCGTTCCGAAGAGGGAGCCGCCGCCCTCTGGATCGATCTTTATACGCTTGTCGCACGAGAAGTCGGGATTAACGGCGACGGTCGTCGCCTGGCGCAAGAAATCTACGATGAATTCGGTTTTCACTACCGCTGGGAACTCTTTCCCGACGCCCTTGCAACCATCATGGGGCTCAAAGACGCGGGACTAACGATCGGCCTTGTCTCAAACTGGGACAGCAGGCTGTCGGACTTGTGCGCCGGCATCGGCCTCACGCGGTATCTCGACTTTATCATGTGCTCCGCGACGGTCGGCAGGATGAAACCCCAACCCGAAATATTCGAGATGGCCCTTGCCCGTGCCGGCGTACAACCGCACGAAACCATGCACGTGGGCGATCACTACTACGCCGATATCCTGGGCGCCCGCAGCGTCGGGATTACACCTGTGCTCATCGACCGCTCGGAAAATATCTTGAAAGCCGATTGCGAAATCATCAATGACCTACGGCTTGTTCTTGACATGGTCGTATAGGTGGGAAAGAGGAACCCGTCGCCACTACAAAAAGCTATTGTAATCCTTTTGCTTGCCAACGTTTAGGCATGCCCGTAATTGGGTAGCACAGATGTAGGGAAGGAGGAGTGAATATGGGCGATGGTATTACCGACATAATCAGAAGAACCCTACTGGTTGGTATTGGGGCTGCCTCTATAACCGCTGATAGAGCGCAGGAGCTGGTAAATGAGTTGGTCGAGCGCGGCGAGATCACCCGCGATCAGGCCAAGGCAATGGTGCGAGATCTCATGACCCGGGGCACTGAGGCGCGTAATCAGCTGCGGGATATGGTCAAGGCCGAAGTGAGAAAGGCCATCGATGAAGCGGATATTCCCACCAAAACAGATATAAGAAGGCTTGAGCAGAAAATCGACCGCCTGACTCTTATGGAAGAGCAACTGCCCGTTGATATCGAGGAAGAAGGCGAAGGACCTCTATAAAACATGGTGATTTTCAAACCCCGTGGCGTGCGCTTGCGCCACTTTATTTTAATGAAATTAGTTTAAGGAAATAATCGGCGTTAACCGAAAACTATAGGGAGGTGTTCTGCCATGAGTGCGGAGCATGATTTATCTAAAAGCTGGGAATACATACCGATGCTCCAGCGGCAGGTGTCTCTGCAGGGTGAAACTCTCGAAAAGCAGGCACAGTGGCTTGACGCACAAATAAGTGAACTGGCGGGCGGAAGCCGCAATGGATGGGAAGAATCGGAAAAATTACAAGCGCTGGCAAAACTTTCTCTCCTTTCAGAGATATATTCTCTCGTCAACTTTGATAAAATGATAGAAGTAAGGGAGAAGTTCCAGGAGCTTTTCCCGGAGCACTTTGAGAACTACTTAAGCAATCTGGGCTCACTCTACCGGCAGATCTCATGGCCGGGGTGCCTTGAATGCAGCAATTTTGACGGACAGTGCTCATTAGGTATAACACCGACCGAAGTGCCGGGTGGAAGCCATAACTCCGCGAGATATTGTAGATCTAAGGAGATGAGGCTTAAAGCAGCTTAGTTACCCTTTTCCGCCCGTGTTTGATACATTTGCAAACAACAACTAGAGGAGCGGAAAATGAAAGAAACTACACAGGGCGGAAAAACGATTATCGATGCGATTCTTGAGCTATTCGATCTGGTCATGGCTTACGTGCGTCAGCAGATAACGATGATCGTCAAGCAAAACATCACGGGACCGATTGGAACTGCTGCGCGAAAGGCTGCCTTTTTTATCCTCGCCTTTACATTTTTCTCAATTGCCTCGATCTTTGTAGCGGTGGGATTCTTCCTCTTGCTGGCAAGCCTTATCGGCTATATCCTTGCCTACCTCTCCATTGGCGCCGTTCTCATTATCGGGGGCATAGTGCTTGTGCGCTTGAGTACACGTGAAGGAAAAGTATTTAAGAAAACACCTAAAAAATAGGGTAATTTACCATAAAATGCCTTCCTTAAGCCGCTCGCAGCACTATAATTAGTAATACGCTTAACAGTATGCCAATGCTACTTTAGAAAGTAAAAGGCCAACCCGATATCTAATAGCGACAAAATAAGAATGTCCAAGCACTCCAAGCATAGCGGCAATAAAGCAAGCTCTGCTTATTTTTTTGCCGAATGGGTAGAACAATAGCAAATTATTTTATACAGGAGGAGTGATAATGTTTAGAACAAACAACGAGCTTATGATGAAAGCACGCGATGGTGGGTATGCAGTTGGAGCGTTTAATACAAACAACCTGGAAATAACAAAAGCGATCTTTCGCGCTGCATCAGAGGAGCAGTCGCCGATTATCCTGGCGGTCTCACCGTCTGCGGCAAAGTACGCTGGAATGGAGAACCTGGTGGCCATGGCTAGAATCGCCGCTGAGGAGACGGGCGTTCCGGTTTCGGTTCACCTGGACCACGGCACCGAGTTCGAGCATCTGGTCCACGCGGTGCGCGCCGGGTTTTCATCCATCATGTTTGACGGCTCAAAGCATCCCTACGAAGAGAATGTGAGGCTTACCCAGGAAGCCGTAAAACTCGGGCATGCCGCCGGCATCTCGGTCGAGGGCGAACTGGGAAGGCTCGTCGGCACAGAGGATGCGATCTCTGTATCCGAGCGCGAGGCTTCGATGACCAACCCGGACCAGGCGCTTGATTATGTCGAGCGCACCGGCATCGATGCGCTGGCCGTATCGATCGGTAACGCACACGGTTGGTATAAGGGAAAACCACAGCTTGACTTCAAGAGGCTTGAAGCGATCAGAAATAAAATAGGAGACAAGGCGCTGCTTGTTTTGCACGGCGCCTCGGGCATTCCGGATGAGGATATCAGGACCGCGGGCTCCCTCGGCGTAACCAAGATCAACATCGACACAGAGATACGCGATGCCTTCAAACGCGGCATCACCCAGTTTATCCAGGAAAACCCGGATGTTATAGACCCCAGGAAACTACTTAAGCCGGCCATGGACGAGATGGTTAAAATTGTCGGCGGTAAGATTAAGCTTTTCGGCTCCGCCGGTAAGGCGACCGAGACAATGGCGTATATGGCTGGGGGGGTTGCGGAATGAGGATAGGAATGCTCACCGGTGGCGGTGACTCAAGCGCCATTAATGCCGCAATCAGGGCGGTTGTAAGGCGTGGACTCGAGGGCGGGCACCAGATCCTTGGTTTTAAAAACGGCTGGGCCGGCCCGATTAACGGCGATTACGAGGAAATGACGCTTCACTCCGTTTCAGGAATCCTGCCAAAGGGCGGTACGGTTCTTGGTACCTCGAGGACCAACCCGTTTAAAATTGACGGCGCAGCCGACAAAATGAAGGAGAATCTGAAGCGGGCCGGTATCGATGCGATGGTCTGCATCGGCGGCGACGACACGCTGGGCGTTGCGCACAAGATCAATAACCTACCCGAGCCGATACCTGCAGTCGGTATCCCGCAGACAATCGACAACGATATCAACGGCACCGACTTTGCGGTAGGCTTTCAGTCTGCCGTCGAGGTTGCGACCGAGGCGCTCGACAGGCTCCACACGACCGCCGAGTCACATCATAGGATTATGGTCGTTGAAGTTATGGGAAGGGACGCGGGCCACGTCGCGCTCTACGCCGGTATCGCCGGTGGCGCAGACAGCATTCTGGTTCCCGAGCACCATTTCAATATCGATGAAGTTATCGACAGGATAAAAAGGCGTCGCCAGAGGGGCAAGACGTTTAGCATTATCGTGGTTGCTGAGGGCGCCAAGCCCGAGGGCCGCGAGCAGGTGGTCGTAAACGAGAAAACCGATGCGTTCGGACACGTAAGGCTCGGCGGCATCGGAGAGTTTCTTGCCGATACCATTGAGGAGAAGACCGGTCTTGAAACCAGGTTTATGAACCTCGGTCACCTGCAAAGAGGCGGGCAAGCAAGCCCGTTCGACCGTTTCATCGCTACCGAATTCGGTGTTGCGGCTATTGAGCTGATTGAAAAAGGTGAATTCGACCGCATGGTCGCCATACGATGCGGCGAAGTCACATCGATCCCGCTTGAAGAGGCTCTTACGGTCAGACCTATCGATGACCGGGTGTTTAATATGGCAAAGATATTTTCCTAAAGATTAAGCGAAGGAACACGAAGTATTTAAGAAGTACTAAGACATACCAAGATATGCTAAGTATATAAGTGTGTGAGAAGCCGGATCGAAGCGAAGCAAGAAGCACCTTCCTTCTACCATATGCACTGGCTTTTTGCAAGTTCACTAAGGCAAAAGATAGGGGCGCGGCGACGCCCCTATCTTTGCGTGTGCGCCCGGCATGGGCGATAGCTTGGCGGTGAAAGTCCGCTATGGGCTTGGCAGTGGGAACCATT
>PFFU01000170.1:500-4306 GCA_002783345.1 Candidatus Aquicultor secundus | reverse complement strand
TTGCTATAACGCTGACTAGGATAATCTTCGCCCGTTTACTCATTCTTGACCAAATATACCACAGCGTAATCTTGGCGTTTGAAATTTCCTGAGAATTTGGGATAATGATCTATAGAGAACTCTGATAGAGAGCTGTATCGGATTTTAGAGTTTAAAAAGCAAGGGCGTTTGGCTCAGCGGGAGAGCGCTGCCTTCACACGGCAGAGGTCACTGGTTCAAATCCAGTAACGCCCACAAGGTCAGAGGCCTAGAATCACCAAGTTAGGGGTTCTAGGCTTTTCTCGTAAGTGCAAGGTAAGTGCAAGGTGACGATAATTAAACCGAGATACAAGGATTTATTGGGGATCAAGGTTCAATCATGTGTCATATTTAAAAACGCGCCATTCACGCTATAAGCCCATTTAGTAAAAACAGCGGCAATGAGCTAACACTTCGCATGCAGAGCATGGGAAGAGACGAGCTGCTTGTCATTATGCCACCTGATGAGCGACTCGTTCGTGATCTTCTAATGTATAAACGATATATCCGCGATACTTAAAGATTCGCCGGAGGGGCGTTCGGCAGCGATACCACGACCTTACCCGAAGCCGAACAAGCGGTATTGTAATGGAGTAAGAACTGTGAACAGACTCTGTATCTTTATCAGCAGCGCCCAGAAAGAGTTTGCCGAAGAACGCCGAGAACTGAAGGCGTACCTTCACGGCGATCCATTATTGCGCCGATTTTTCGAAGTCTTTCTGTTCGAGGACATACCCGCATCCGACCGCCGCGCTGATTCCGTATACCTTGATGAGGTGGATAGCTGCGACATCTATGTCGGCTTGTTCGGTCAGGACTATGGGTATGAGGATGCGGAAGGCATCTCACCCACCGAGCGCGAATTTGATAGCGCTACGGCTGCGGGCAAACCGCGCCTAATTTTTATAAAAGGCCAAAACGACGACACCCGCCATCCCAAGATGCGCGAGCTTGTTCGCAAGGCAGGCAAACAACTTATACGCCGCCGTTTTACCGACCTACCGGAGCTGACATCCGCGCTCTATGCCAGCTTGGTCGAGCACCTGGTGCGAATTGCGGTCATTCAAGAAGGACCATTCGACGGCTCCGCGTGCCCGCGCGCGACATTTGAAGATCTCTCCACCGAGAAGCTGGATGAATTCTTGGCGCGCGCCCAGAGCAATCGCGGCTACCCATTGGGCCCCGGAACAGCAATGCGCAAGGCCTTGACCCATCTCGACCTTCTTGCGGGGAAACACCCCAGCCATGCGGCAGTCCTGCTCTTTGGCAAGTTGCCGCAACGATTTCTGGTCACCTCGGAAGTCAAATGCTTGCATTTCCATGGCACAGAAGTACGCAAACCGATTCCGTCGTATCAGATATATAAAGGCAATGTATTCGAGCTGGTAGACCAGGCGTTGGATTTCGTGATGTCTAAAATAGCTCGCTCGGTCGGTACCCGGGAGCAGGGGCCGCAAGCCCCGGTCGAATACGAATTGCCGCGCGAAGCCGTAGGCGAAGCCATCGTCAACGCTATCGCTCATCGCGATTACACCAGCAACGCTAGTGTGCAGGTCATGCTCTTTGCCGACCGGCTCGAAGTATGGAACCCCGGTCAGCTTCCGGCCACCTTAACTTTGGCTTCATTGCGTGTGCCGCATGCTTCCATTCCACACAACCCATTGCTTGCCGGACCGCTGTTTCTTGCCGGATATATCGAGAAGGCAGGCACGGGAACCTTAGACATGATCGCTCGCTGCGCCGAAGCCGAATTGCCCACACCTGATTTTCGTCAAGATGGCGGACAGTTTGTGCAGACGCTGTGGCGCCCGGTTCCGCAACAAGTCGCAGGGGAAGTGATCGAACAAGTCGGCACTAAGTCGGCACTAAGTCGGCACCAAGTCGAAATTCTCGAAAAGTGCCGTGAAGAGACCGCGTTAGTGGATCTGATGGTAATAGCCCAACGATCCGACAGAACCAAGTTCCGGCACCAAGTTCTCAGCCCATTGATTGAGGACGGCCTGATTGAAATGACCATTCCTGACAAACCGCAGAGCAGCAAACAGAAGTATCGACTAACAGAAAAAGGCCGAGCCCTACAGTCGCAATTGGCTTATAAAAAGGAGCAGGTATGAATCAGCAAGAACCTCTAGATTTTGGAGATGGCCAACCGCAAGCAAGCAAAGGGCCGGTGATCTGTCTGGGGCTGCCCTTCGACAACGACGCGGAGCGCCGTACATATTTTACCGAAAAGCTTCGCGAAAAACTGCAGGACTCGGCGTTCCGCAAAATCGAGGGATTCCCAATCGGCTCCGACGAGGACATCCTCGCCTTGAGCGATCCGCCGTATTATACAGCATGCCCGAACCCCTGGATCGCCGATTTCATCCAGGAGTGGGAAGCGCAAAAGCCAGCCAAACCTGAGCTGGCCGGGTTTCTTTGGACAGATAAAAGCAATTCTTAAGTGATAAACCGCTCAGGCTAAACCGCTGCCGGTAATTGCTTCAATGTAGCAAAGTAAACCTCATCCGGCGTTAGATCGTCAAGACCTTGATGCCGACGCCTTTGATTGTACAGTGTAAAGTATTCTTTAAGGTATTCTTTAAGCTCGCTTCTTGCCTCAGAAATCGATCCGTATGCCTTAATATACACCTCCTCGTATTTGACGCTTCTCCATAAGCGCTCGATAAACACGTTATCCGTCCAGCGTCCCTTGCCATCGGCAGTAGAGTTATGTCGGCGCACCAGACGTGGTTGGCCAGGACAATATCAAGCCCTTTAAGAAGATAGGGGTAGCGCTTGTGCGCCGGATTGGGCTTCGACGTTCTCGGCTTGGGATAGAGCGCTTCTATGCCCATCTTCTTCATGAGCGTTACCATATGGCCCCGGCCTGTCTTTTTAAACCCTCTGTCTCTTAGAGACCTGGTTCCCGAATTGTCACCGGTGGTGCGCGTGGCGGCAATGTCTGTCGTCTAGGGGCCGGGTCGAATTATTTTTACCATCCGAACTTCCAGACATCCTCAAGTCGCGGCTCAATCACTTGGCGGTACAGTCTATTATATTAAGCCCCCGGCCTGCGCCGATTAAGCCAAATAGGGCAGTTAACAGCTATTTTATGGTTTAATATTAGGGGAAGTGCTTGTATAATGGGCTTATGCTTTTAACTGAAAACGAAAAAAGAGACATCATAAAATACTTGGAGGCCGATAAGCCGTTACCGGACAAGTATCGTTTTCTTTTATTTGAGGATAAACGAGAGGTTGACCATGATTCGTTTCCTTCATACCAGCGACTGGCAATTGGGTATGACCCGCCGCTTCCTTTCGGAAGAGGCCCAGGCGCGCTATACCCAGACGCGGTTTGATGCCATTCGAACAATGGGCCGCATTGCCAATGAAAAACAATGTCAGTTTATTTTGGTGTGCGGCGATTCCTTCGAGTCAAACCAGGTGGATCGTAAAACCGTAGCACGGGCAATCGAAGCGCTCAGAGAGGTGTCGGTCCCTGTTTATCTCCTTCCCGGTAATCATGACCCTTTGAATGCGGCATCCGTTTACCACTCCAGCACTTTCGTAGAAAAGAAACCGGCTCATGTCCAGATCATCGGGGACACGGCTCCTGTTCAAGTGGGCGAGGGTTTCGAACTGGTAGGCGCCCCTTGGCTGTCTAAACGGCCGAACGGCAACCCAATTGTTGATTTGCTCAATGCGCTTCCTACGGCAGGGAGTATAAAGCGTATCTGTGTGGGGCATGGTATTATTGACATATTTACTCCAGATAAAGAAGCAGAAAATGTGATTGCGGTTTCC
>PFFU01000170.1:0-487 GCA_002783345.1 Candidatus Aquicultor secundus | reverse complement strand
GGCGACAGAATCTGGTATTCAGGGACCCCCGAATCCACCGATTTCCGTGAAGACCATTCAGGGTTCTGCCAAATTGTCAATATGGATGGCGACCATGTCTCTACCGAAGAAGTGAAAATTGGACAATGGAGTTTTATAGAAGAACTAATGGACCTGAATACCGCCGACGATGTGGAATCGCTCCAGAAAAAGCTGGAAGACATCCCGAACAGGGAACGGGCAGTTGTCAAACTGGACCTTAAAGGTTCGCTCACACTTTCTTTGCACGGGGTTTTTCAAAATCACATTCTTGCGGCCAAGGATGTTTTGGCGGGTTCCGTTATAAACGAAGACAACCTCCTCGTAATTCCCAATGATACGGACTTCACCAATCTTGGTTTTTCCGGCTTTGCCGATGCAACGGTAAAAAGGCTTCGGGATAAAATAGACCAGGGTGGGCCCGAAGGCTCCGTTGCCCGCGATGCATTCATGCTCCTTCTTCGTCTTT
>PFFU01000030.1 GCA_002783345.1 Candidatus Aquicultor secundus | reverse complement strand
TCTGACGAACCGCCGTATGCGGACCCGCTTGTACGGTGGTGTGGGAGGGTCGGCGGCGAAAGCCGCCCCCTATCCCGATCCATGATTCTCACCGCCGTATGTAAGTCTCTCATGGCAACCTTTATCCCGACCTACAAGCCCGCCGCACATAATCTGCATCAGTCTGGTTTCCGGACACATGACCCTGTATAATGCTATTCCTAAGAACCCTGTTAGGAGGAAATCGCATTTTGCTAGAAAAAGCCACGGTTATCACCCTGGGCTGCGCAAAAAACTCAGTAGACAGCGAACACATAAAAGGTTCCCTCGTTAAAAGCGGATTATCCTTAACAGAAGACCCTGAAAACGCAGACTATATTATCATTAATACCTGCGGTTTTATTGAAGCCGCAAAACAAGAATCCATAAATACCATCCTTGAGTTGGTTGAGTTAAACAACGGCCCGAAAAAGAAAAAAATCGTTGTAACCGGCTGCCTTGCCCAGAGATACTATAACGAGCTCTTAAAAGAAATCCCTGAAATCGATCTAGTAGTCGATATATCCAGGGAATATGAGATAGCGGATATGCTCAAGAACGGTACGGTTACCGGCAATGATATAGCTACCGGCAATGGCCCGGCTTCACCGGTACGCGATTTTTCCGCGTATCCCCAGCGGATTCTCTCAAGTCTGCCGTATGCGTATCTGCAGATAGCGGATGGCTGCAACAACAGGTGCTCATACTGCGCCATCCCGTTAATAAGAGGCACTTATAAGAGCAAGCCCATAGAGCAGGTCGTCAAAGAGGCGCACTGGCTCGACGCCAACGGAATAAAAGAAATAAATATCATCGCACAGGACACCGGCAACTACGGATATGATCTTTACGAGCGAAAAAGCCTCACCGACCTGCTCAAAACCCTTACCGGCTTTACCAACGCAGAGTGGATAAGGCTTTTGTATTTGCAGCCTTACAACATAAACGATGAACTCATCGAGGTAATAAACGGCAACCGTTTAATTCTGCCGTATATCGATATCCCGTTCCAGCACGCAAGCCCGAAGATTCTACGCGCCATGAACCGCCATGGTGCGGGTTCTGATTACCTGGGACAAATCGCATGGTTGCGCCGGATGATCCCCGACGTAGTGCTGCGGACTTCAATTATTGTCGGCTTCCCGGGTGAAACGGATGCGGACTTCGAGGAGTTAATCGAGTTCGTTAAGAAAGCCGACTTCGATTACCTCGGCGTCTTTGAATACTCCCCTGAAGAGGGGACAAAAGCGGCCGAACTCAAAGGTAGGGTTTCCGAAGACACCGTTAAAGAAAGATACCATGAATTAAGCGCTTTGCAGGATTCGCTAAGCCAAAGGCGAAGTTTGCAGAGAGTCGAAAAAGTTCACGATGCGCTCATTGAAAACATCGTGAAATCCGAAGAAGGTCTATTTGAGGCTAGAGCCTGGTGGCAAGCCCCAGAGGTGGATGGGTTTACCTATGTCACCGGCTCGTCACATCCAGGCCAAATTATCAAAGTATATATCGACGAGTTTGACGGCTGTGATTTTCACGGGAAAATTGTTATCTAATTATTATCTGATTATTGATTTGTGACGGAGGACTAGGTGGGCCTGGCAAATAAAATAACCATATCTCGGATACTATTCGTGCCCATTTTTATGGCATTCTTGCTTTTGGCGCCCCAACCTGCAGGCTCCTACATCGCCGCAGCGATATTCACATTTGCAGCCATCACCGACACAATCGACGGCTACGTCGCGAGAATGCATAAGCAGGTAACCGTCTTCGGCCAGCTCATGGACCCCCTTGCCGACAAATTGCTGGTATCCGCCGCACTGATCTCTCTCGTCCAGCTCTATAAACTTTCCGCATGGGTTGTTGTGATAATTATAGCCAGGGAGCTTGCCGTAACGGGCCTACGATTGGCGGCCCTGGCCGAAAATAAAGTAATCCCGGCAAGTAAATGGGGAAAGATAAAAACTATTTCGCAGATTATTGCTATAATTGTAATTATCCTAAATGTTCCAATAGGGATATTCGGAAAATCCTTAGGGTGGCTGCTGATGTTCGTAGCCGTAGTCCTGACGATCCTTTCGGGAATCGACTACTTCATTAAATCTCGCACTGTTTTGTCCCAGCCGTCCGAGGCGCGAGGTAAATAAGATGCAATACCACATTATAACGGTCGGCTCAGAGTTAACGCTCGGCCTATCGGTAAACACAAACGCCGCATTCATAGCAAAGAGACTAGGCCGCGAAGGCTTTACTTGCAATTGCCAGGTGAGCGTGCCCGATAACCTGCATTTAATAGCAAAAGCCATCAGCGAGTCGCTCGTAGACGCGCATGGGGTCATAGTGACCGGCGGATTAGGCCCGACAGCAGATGATATCACCCGTGAGGCTATATGTGAGGCCGTGGGCTGCGAACTCGAGTACCGGCCGTATCTTGCAGAGGTAATAAAGGAACGATACGGGACGCGGAATAACCCCTTGCCTGAGATCACATTTCGGCAGGCATACCTGCCGTCAGGCGCTACTGCAATTACACCGACCATAGGCAGCGCCCCCGGTATCCTGCTGGATAAAGGCGGTAAATACATCGTATCGCTCCCAGGGGTTCCGCGCGAAATGGAAGCCATGATAGAGCACGACGTCATCCCGTGGCTTAAGTCAAAATTCAGCAATGGCGAGTATTATAGGCTGCGGGTTTTGCGCACAACGGCCAGGACTGAGGCATCGCTTCAGGAACACGTCGAGGATCTGATGACCGCCTCTCCCGATATAAGCGTCGGTATTATCGCTTCACCGGGCGAGATTCAGCTGCAGCTCCTGGCTAGAGGAACAGATGAGAATATTGTCTCACGAACGCTCAACGAAGCTGAAGCAAAATTCACAGAGCGTCTTGGCAATATCGTCTTCGGGTTTGACGATCAGACAATCGAAGAAGTAGTAGGCGATCTACTTAAGAAACACGGCCTTAAACTGGCCCTGGCTGAATCATGTACCGGTGGTTTAGCTTCGAAAAAAATAACCGACATACCCGGAAGTTCAGAATATTTCCTGGGGAGTATTGTCTCTTATAGTAACGGTGCAAAGGAGTCTCTTCTGAACGTGTCAAATCAAACCCTCCTCAGGCACGGCGCCGTAAGCGCTGCATCCGCTCTCGCGATGGCTGCAGGCGCTCGTGAAAAGTTCGGAGCCGATATCGGCCTTAGCATAACGGGGATAGCCGGACCAAGCGGGGGGACCGCCGACAAACCTGTTGGACTAGTATATATTGGGTTATATCACAAGGCTACAAGCTATACCAACAAGTTTGTCTTCTTTGGTTCAAGAGATATTATTCGGCTCAAAAGCGCCAACGCAGCACTTGATATGCTTCGCTACTACATTTTGGACAACTTTGAGCAACCGGCGGGTGATACGTCGTAATGCTACGCCTATTTATAGGTATCGAGCTGCCCTTACAAATTAAACATATGCTTAACGATATTTCGGAAACCCTTAAAAACCGGCTCGACAGCACCGCACGCTGGGTCGCAAAAGATAACATCCACCTCACACTTAAATTTCTGGGCGACACGCCTGAAGATAAGGTCGATGCGATCGAGACGGCTGTAGAGGTCGCCGTACAGGAATTCAGAAAATTCTATTTTACTCTCGGCGAGATGGGCGCGTTCCCAAACGCCAGAAAGGCGCGCGTAATCTGGGTGGGGATCTATCACGGCGCGCCGGAACTCGTTGAACTCGGTAAGGCGATAGAAATATCCCTGGAACCCCTCGGCTACAAGCCCGAGCTTAAAGAGCTCAAGCCCCATATCACGCTCGCCAGACTAAAAGTCACAAAACCGGTCGATGAGGCCTTATCACATATACCACCCGAAACATTCCCCGGCCGCGTGATCAATGTGGACGGGTTAACAATATTCGAAAGCCACCTGAAACCAACCGGCGCTGAATATACCACCCTACGCTATGTAA
>PFFU01000012.1:549-1283 GCA_002783345.1 Candidatus Aquicultor secundus | reverse complement strand
TTCAGTCGCTTCGCTCCTTCAGAATGACAATCAATTGCTAATCGCTCCTTCAGAATGACATGCACAGAAAGTAGGATGTCGCGGTACTAGGTTTATATGCAATTCGACATTCGAAATTCGACATTCGAAACTCCAAGAGGTTTTTACTGTGGGTAACATGAGGTTTTCGATACACACGCTTGGATGTAAAGTTAACCAGTACGAGAGCGAGCGCATTGTCGGTGGGCTAAAAGGTATTGGTTGGGAGCATGTTGATTTTGCATCCTCGGCGGATATTTACATAATAAATACGTGTACGGTCACCGCTGTTGCGAACCATAAATCGCGCCAGTCGATTCGGCGCGCCGTAAAACATAACCCGGAGGCGCTTGTTGTCGTTACCGGCTGCTACGCGGATTCGGACCGGGAAGAGATCGCAAAAATCGATGGTGTGAGCTTAATCCTTTCAAATAAAGATAAAGATGAGTTGCCGCGTCGCGTTGCGGATAAGCTCGGGATTGACATCCCTAACAGCGCGGACAGGGCCGGCGCACACAGACCGCTTCATACCCGCTCGCTGGTCAAAGTGCAGGATGGCTGCAATAATTTCTGCAGCTACTGTATCGTGCCGTATGCGCGGGGCGACCTCTGGAGCCGCCCCGAAGGCGAAGTCATCAGCGAAGTGAGCCGTCTTGTTGCAGGCGGGACGCAGGAAGTGGTTCTAACGGGCATCCACCTCGGGCTTTACGGGGCCG
>PFFU01000012.1:0-523 GCA_002783345.1 Candidatus Aquicultor secundus | reverse complement strand
AGCTTAATGAGGTCTCACCCGCGATCGTCGAGCTTATCGTTGAATCAGGAAAAATCTGCAACCACCTGCATATCCCATTGCAAAGCGGGAGCAATGACGTGCTCGCCAGAATGAACCGCCATTATACGGCCGAAGCGTTCGTCGAGCGCACGGCAGAGCTTAAAAGGCGAATCCCAAACCTGGCATTGACCACCGATGTGATCGTGGGGTTTCCGGCAGAGACCGAGCGCGATTTTGAGAGCAGTGCCCGGCTTATCGAAACGGTGGGCTTCAGCAAGCTTCACGTGTTTAAGTTCTCGCCGAGAAAAGGCACCCCCGCCGCCGGCTTTAGCGACCAGATATCGAACGATGTCAAGGATGCCAGGTCGGCTGCTCTGCTGGGCATAGGCGCTACCCTGGCCGAGCAATTTGCCACGAATTACGTGGGTAAAGACCTTAGTGTTTTAGTTGAGCGCAGGCAAGGGAATTATTTATCAGGTATAAGCGACAATTATATTAGAGTCTATTTTGAAGGACCGGATGA
>PFFU01000081.1:4110-4759 GCA_002783345.1 Candidatus Aquicultor secundus | reverse complement strand
CTTCGTTCAGAATGACAGGCCAGGGTGCTGCTCTTACTCCAGCGTTCCTTTGGTGCTGGGGATTACGTCTGCAATCCTTGGGTTAATTTCTACGGCTTCCAACAGGGCTTTTGCCAGGCCTTTGAAAATCGCTTCCACTATGTGGTGGGCGTTTCTTCCGGCCATCGTCTTTACGTGCAGGGTTATTCCCGCGTTGGTGGTGAAGGCCTGTAAAAACTCGACTGTTAACGCAGTATCATACGTCCCGATTATTTCGACGGGCAGGTCGACATCGTATACGAGATACGGCCTGCCGCTGATATCTATTGCGACAAGCGCAAGCGTCTCATCCATCGGCATGAGGCTGCTGCCGTAGCGGCGAATTCCCTTGCGTTCGCCAAGCGCTTCCTTTAAAGCCTGGCCGAGACATATCCCAACATCCTCGACCGTATGGTGGCCGTCTACTTCAAGATCGCCCTCGGCCACTATGGTAAGGTCGATAAGCCCGTGCCTGCCGACCATTGAGAGCATGTGATCGAAAAACGGTATTCCGGTTACGACATCTACATTCCCCCGGCCGTCCAAATTAAGTTCAACCCGGATTCTCGTTTCCTTGGTTTCCCTTGCAATCTCGGCTCTTCTATCCATTAAACCCTCCAGATCAGGTAAT
>PFFU01000081.1:0-4099 GCA_002783345.1 Candidatus Aquicultor secundus | reverse complement strand
CATGAACTCCTTGTTCTCCTCGGGCGTGCCGACCGTTACACGGAGGCAGTTTTCGAGGAGCAGTTGGTTGCTGGTGTTTCGGATTAGGATACCGCGATCGAGCACTCCTTGCCAGACCTCAGCGGCCGGTTTTTTCGTCCTGAAGAGGATGAAGTTCGCATGGCTTGGGAATACCTCAATGCCCTCTAGCTTCTTCATCTGCGCGAACAAGCGATCGCGATCGGCCAAAATAACCTTTATTTTCTCCTCGAATATCGTCCTGTGCAAGAACGCTATCCGGGCTATTACCTGCGATAATTTGTTGAAGTTAAAGAACAGCTTTACCTTTAACAAATTCTCGATTACCTCATCGCTTGCAAGCAGATACCCGGCCCGTAATCCCGCTAGCGAGAACGCTTTTGAGAACGTCCTTAAAATCGCGAGGTTTTTGTACTTCGCCAGAAGCGGGAGCGCCGTTTGCCCGCTGAACTCGGCATATGCCTCATCGACAACGACCAGCGCGTTTGTGATTTTAAGCAGCGCCTCTATCGCCTCAAGTGAGACCAGATCCGCTGTCGGATTATTAGGGCAGCATATGAATATGAGCGCCGCGTCCATCATGTAGGCGTGAGGCAGCACTTTCTCGGCGGTGAAGTCGCCCGGCGAGCGCAGTATCGTTATCATCTCGGTACCGGTCATGCGCCCGGTTATCCCGTAGACCTCGAACATCGGCTCGAAGGTGACCGCCTTCCGGCCGACGCCGCCGTAGGCCAGATAAAGGTTCTGAATAACCTCGTCGCCGCCGTTTCCAACAAAGACCTTCTCGGGCCCAAGGCCGTAGTGTTCCCCGATGAGCGTGCGCAGTTCGAGCGAAAGCGGGTCGGGGTAGCGATTATATGCTATGGCGTCGAACTGGCCCTTTATCTCGTCGATTATCGATTGCGGCAGGTTGTACGGGCTCTCGTTTGCCGATAATATGATGCGTGCACTGACCTCCGGGATATGGTAGGGCTTAAGGGAGGCAACCTCGGGGCGTGGGCCGATCATACTATCCCCCCTCCGGTATGTCCATCCGGTATTCGACGGATTTCGCATGTCCGGTAAAGCCTTCGCTGTCGGCTATCGTGATTGCGGCGTCGGCTACATTGCCGAGCGCCTGCTTTGAGAAGTTAAGCACGCTTGATTTTTTCAGGAACGTGTCAACGCTAAGCGGCGAGTAGAAGCGCGCGGTCCCGCCGGTCGGCAGGATGTGGTTCGGCCCGGCAACATAGTCGCCGACCGCTTCCGGCGTGTATGCGCCTAAAAATATTGCGCCCGCGTGTTTTATAGAACTTAACGCCTCAAGGGGATTTTCAATCATAAGCTCAAGATGCTCCGGCGCAATGCTGTTTGCAAGCCTCAAGCCTTCATTAATCGAGGGCACGATAAATATCCGCCCGTTGTCGTTGAGGGATTTCTCGGCGATATCCCTGCGATCCAGCCTGCTCAACTGCAGTTTAACCGCTGCTAGAGCCTTTTCGGCGAGGTTTTCTGAATTGGTTATAAGGATGGCGGTTGCATCCGGGTCATGCTCGGCCTGCGCCAGCAGGTCGGCCGCTATAAAGGTGGGATTCGCGGTTTTATCGGCCACAACGACAACCTCGCTCGGCCCGGCAAGCATGTCGATATCCACATAGCCCACGACCATCTTCTTTGCAAGCGTCACGTAGATATTACCGGGACCCGAAATAACATCGACCTTCTTGACAGACTCCGTACCAAAAGCGAGAGCCGCTATCGCCTGGGCCCCGCCTATTTTATAGACCTCGGTTACGCCAACCTCGGCTGCCGCTACCAGCACCTCCGCACGGATTGCACCGGGAACGACCATCATTATCTCCTCCACACCGGCAACACGCGCCGGGATGGCGTTCATCAAAACGGATGAGGGGTACGGCGCCCTGCCGCCGGGAACATAAATGCCGGCCCTATCGACAGGCCTGATGAGCTGCCCGAGAAACGCCCCGTCTTCCACCATAAACCAGGAATTCTCCTTCTGACGGACGTGAAACGCGGTGATTCTCTCCTTCGCCTGCTTGAGAGCGCCCAAAAATTCGCTTTCAACCAGGGAGTATGCCGCGTCGAACTCTTCGGGCGTAACCTTGATTGTCTCGGGGGTAAGCTCGATTTTATCGAATGTCTTTGTATATTCAAAAAGCGCCGCATCACCATCACGGCGCACGCGGTCGACGATATCACGAACTGTGGCTTCAATATCAGGACGGTCGAACAGCGGCTTTGCAATCAGCCTGCGCACTTCTTCTTCGGTAAAACCGGCATTTAGTTTTTCGAGCTTCAACACGTAAGATCACCACTCCAAAAAGTGTCGGCCCGCTAGCCAGCGATTTTGTATGCTGGCTGTCGGCCTCTATCTAATATCGGCAATTACCGAAACTACGGTACATACGTGTAAGGTACATATTGCATTATCGGCGTTACTGCCAATCACCTGTGACAACATTTAAGTATTATACACTGAAAGCATGCTTTAGTAAAGTAAAGCGTTAAAGTGATTTCTACTAAAATAGCTTTGAATTCTTCTATGTGAGATGCGGTGAAATTTACATGCCGTCTTGCACATATCTAAACCCAAGCTTCATCGAAAGCTCGGCTTTCTCTAATTCCTTACCAAGGTATGCAGCATGGGAAAGCTCGCTTACCCAGCCGTTCTCGATGATCGTGAAATAGATGCTTCTTGCATCTTTGCCCTCTATCGTGTGCAAGAGCTTATTATCATATGAGTAATGTTCAATCACGAGAAGATTATCTTTTGTCTCCGGAATAATGACAAAGTAACCCACTTTATCCAGTTTTGGCTCTTTTGGCTCCGGGGCTTGAGTTCTTGGAGCCGTCTCTGTAAGAATGGGCTCGTCACTGCTGCATGTTCCCGGTTCACAGCTACAAGAAGGCACTTTGCTTTTAGAAAGTTCAGCGATTTTTTTCTTTATAGCCCCGATATCCTCAGAGCCGATCATATCTATGATGTTAATTCGCCGTCTAAACGTGGCAATCTCGTTTAGCGTTACGTTCTTTAATATGGCTCGCCTGCCAGGCGATCCAACTACCCCCGATGTTTTCGGTTTCGGTTTTACCGACGATGCTTAAGCCCTCCGGCTTCTCGTCTGCTAAAGCCTCAGCCAACTCAATGCTTGCAAGGGTTGAGACATCACACTTGCCACCCGCGCAGTTGCAGGCAAAGCCTAAAAACCCAGCACCAACTGGGCACTCTATGGTGTTCAGCACTCACCATCTTGAGCTACTTCTGCCTCTTTGGGCTCGATTACTTCTTCTTGTGGGGTAACGGCTGGCCCTTTCTCAGCCATGAGCCTCATTTTATATGCACCGACCGTCATGGCCAACATGACGACTTCGTTAATCTCTGTTTCTGTTGCCCCGTGCTGTCTTGCAACTGCAAGGCAGTAATCGGTTCAGGGCTGGCACCCATTTGCTAACGATGCCGCAAGGGCAACGAGATGCTTGGTTTTTACATCCATCGCTCCCGCCTGATATGCTAGGGCAAAGAATTGGTCGTAAACTTCCATTGGATTTGAAGTTCTATGCTCAACCACTTTATAAACCTCCCTGCTATCCCCAAAATAAGGGCACCTACCGCCTCGACAAGCGTGAGGGTGCTTTTCAATATATGTGCAAGATATTTTCCGCTTTTGAATCGGAAGAGCAATGCTAAACTTCTCTTTTAATATGTCCGTGGCAACAAATAAGGATGCCCGCACATAAGCTTTACAGCAGCTTGGGCCTGTAAGGTCTCTGATTGCCTCTGAGATCCGAGTTGCCGCGTCCATTGTAATCCTCTGTTCGATATCCTTGCCGCATTTTGAGCCAAGAAGTATCGAGAAAACTGCCCCTATTGCCGGCGTAATGCCACAAACCCCGGTCAGACCACAGTATCCCCCGATAGCCTGTCTTTCGGTTCTCTTAAATACTTCTTTTATGTCTTCATTTGTAATCTTCTTTGAGCCTTCGTTTTTTATCGCGGCCAGAAATGCACCGGCTGCAACATAGGCATGCTGGCAGCCAAGCATCGGAAGCCCCGGGTGAGACATCATAAGTTCGGCTATCT
>PFFU01000189.1 GCA_002783345.1 Candidatus Aquicultor secundus | reverse complement strand
CGATATTAACCACACGCTATTGCAGAAAACCCGTAACTATTTGGCAGATATTATGTAAGCGGTTTGCAATAAAGCCGACTTTCCGATGTGAAATTATACTATCAGGCGGTGGTTACACATTCTGGAGACCTAGGATGCAAAAGCTTTCTCAGCCCAAAACGATACTTTGCCCGCTTCCGCAAATCGGTGAAGCCAGTGCCTTATGTGCCCAGGATAAATGCAGCGCTTTTGATCGGACAACCAATGACTGCCCCTACATGATGGCGGTCCGCAAATTCAGCACCCCCCAACAGGCTCAAGAACCAAACGACTCTCTTTTATCGCATGGCTATAATTTTTTGACTATCTACGAAAAGCACTCTAAGCGCATTTACAATATCGCCTACCACATGCTTAAGAATAAAGAAGACGCCGAAGACATTTCGCAAGAGACGTTCATCCGCGCCTATAAGAACATACCGACTATTGACCCTGGCGTGCCTGTTTATGCATGGCTATGCCGGGTGGCAACCAATCTCTGCATAGATAAAATAAGAAAAGAAAAAGACCGTCGGCCCGCTCACATCGATATATGCGTAAATCCGAGCATCATTGAGAAAAAAATGGCTCATCTTATTCAAGTAATAGACGAGGAACCGGCTATTGAGCCCGATGAACAGGTGGCGTTGATCAATAAAATCATGGATCAAATGCCTCCCCGATACTGCCAGATACTCATGCTTCGCATCTGTGAGGGTCTTCCGTCAAAAGGGGTTGCGGAGATGTTGAACACTACGCCTTCGGCGGTAGATACCTTGTTCTTCAGGGCAAAAAAGAAATTCAAGGCCATATACCGGCAACTAACGCTCTTCTTAGTGATTAATATTCTGATAAGTTATCTCTTAGATAACATTGATGCAATCGCATTCCAAATCGGCGAAAAATTGTTGTAAAAAATATCTACGATTAGTGAAAGATTTCACCAAAAGAAACGTCTTATCATATAGATAATTGTTTGACGTTCTAGGTGAAGGTGTGCCACTCCGATCTGGGTCTCTCACATGTTAAAAGACCGCTCAGTATAAAGAAACGCCTGCTACCGTCATTAATTATGAGCACTTTTTGTTCCTATTCTTACCGTTAAAAGGGTTCGATTCTTGTTAATTAATCACTTACTTAGTGCTGATCAGAATTACTAATAGGAAAGGAGGTGAAATTTTATGAAAAAACGTGTATTAGTATTGGCGCTTGCACTTATAATGGTGCTTGCGTTATCCGTATCCATAGCTTTTGCAGGTAAAGCTCCATCGCCAACGGTTAGTATTACAGCTCCAGCTAATGGTGCTACCGTTTCTGGTGCTACAGTTGCTATTTCGGCCGATTGTGCTAGTGGTGGTAGCGGCTACACGGTTACGGGTGTTACCTATGCTGTTGATGGCGGTACTGCTGTTGCCATGACCGGCCCGAACGGAGCTGCATCGGGCACTTGGACCGCTAACTGGAATTCTACCGGCGTTGCCGATGGTTCACACACCATCGCCGTTACCGCAACGAACTCGCGTAGGAAAGCAACCACGAGTTCAGTTACCGTAAACGTAAGTAACGGTGGTGGAAGCGGTACTGGCGCATATGCGTTACTTGCCTATAACGACCTCGGAATGCACTGCGCATGCCCGAATACGGATTACATGATCTTGTTGCCGCCGTTTAACACGGTTCGCGCTCAGGTAATAAAGAGAATGAGTTCTAGCCCGGAGGTCGTTACCAGCGGTATTACCGTTGAGTACGATTCGGTGGAGAACACCGAGCAGAACCTATTGCAAGACGCCGAGTATGTCAAGTGGTTGGATAACGCCGAGCACTACTTCCCGGGTTGCGGTATCAGCAGAACCAATATCGTCGGCCTTACCGGCAACAGGCTTGATGGCCAAATGAAGGTTGATGGTAATAACTGGATTGCTGACGGAATTCCGAACTATCCGGCTATTGATCCGAATGGTCTTCTTGACTACTTCGGCCAGAAGAGAAATCCTTATCTGACGGTGAACGTTACCGCTAAGGACACTGCGGGTACGGTACTTGCGAAGACATCTACGGTAGTTCCGGTCTCCTTCGGAGGCTGCTGTAATTGCCACTACAAACTGGCGCAGGATGTTCTTGGAGTATCCAATCCTACACAGGATCAGTCATTTAAGGTTATGTGTGATGCGCACCTTAGAGATACCGGCGTTAATATCTATGCGATGAAGCCGGTTAGGTGCTCAACATGCCATGCCGACCCGGCGGTAGGCGAGAATACCAACAAGAACTGCACCACAACATTCTCGCAGGCGCTGCATGTTTTCCATGCCAACAATGCAAAAGTGAAAACATATGCTCCGAATATTGACAATGATTGCTATCAATGCCATCCGGATGCAACCAGCGTAAAATGCTATCGCGGCGTACATCAGAACAGCGGCTATGATTCTGACCTTACGTTGTGGTGTAGCGATTGTCACGGCACGATCCTTAACAGGAAGGATAGAACGGATTACAGCACACCGTGGAAGTACAACTCACTTCCCAAGTGCGGTCAATCTGATTGCCACACGGGCAGTTATACGGAGAACGCTTCGACCGCTTCGCTTTTCGGCCTGTATCTCTCAAGCTCAGGTCACAAAAGCGATCGAATTGATTGCCTAACCTGCCATGGCTCACCGCACTCAGAGTTACCTTCAACGATGAGTAAGGATAATGCTCAGAACCTGGCGGTACAGAACGATTCCAGGGCAATTGGTGTCTGTGATACTTGTCATATAGGCAAGGGCACAACATGGAAAGTACCACCGCATTAAAATATTTGTGGTGGAAAATGTAACAAAAAAACAGAGAAGGGCTTCTTTCTAGCCCTTCTCTGTTATATTTAATTTAGCATGAATGTTGTTATTAGCCGGGGGTTAAAGATGAGAAACAAAACATGGATTTATTCCCTATCGCTTATTATACTGCTGATGATTGCTTCTACGGGGTGCACATCCACGCCGCAAGCCCCCAAAACTCAGGAGGGTAATTTAGCAAACCAACCATTAAAACTAACAAAAGAATTCAAATTTGACAAAAAGAAGACGGGGGAATTTGTTGAAGGCGCTCAACTTGGGAAAGATTTCCCTCTTTCCACAACTTATGGGTATTATTATGTGTACTCGATGAGCGCCCTGGGACAAGAAATAAAAAAGCAGCACCAAGACAAGCTCATATCCGCTCTAAAGAAAACCCAAGCGGAAGACGGTGGGTTTACCTGGGATACGCATACTAAGGGTTCTGATATGTACGATACCTACTGCGCTGTTTGGACGCTAAAAAAGCTTGGAGCGCTTGATCAAATGGATACCGCAAAAGTTGAGGAGTTTATCAAGTCATGTTCAAACAAAGACGGCGGTTTTTGTCTTAGTCCCGGCCAGGAATCGCGGCCGATTGATACATACTATTGTGTTGCAACCCTGAATACTCTTGGAAAACTATCCAGTGCAGATAAATCCTCGATAGAAGGATATCTTAAGCCCCTTCAAGCAAAAGACGGGGGTTTTGCGCTAAGAAAAGACATCCCGGGGAACGTGCAGTGCACATATGCCGCTTTGCATGTGTTAAATATGATGGATTTGCTAGACATAGTAGATAAGGAAAAAACCACGGCCTTTTTAGTAAGCGACCAGGCAAAAGATGGCGGTTTTGGCTACATGGTTGGTGATAAAAATATCAACAGCCCCGAGAACGCATATTATGTGCTTTCATCCCTGCGCCTCCTTGATTCATTGGATAAAATCAAGGCGAAACCGCTTTCGACTTTCTTAAAAGATCGTTATGTGGGCGATGGTGGCTTTTGCGATGTCTATTACGGTAATTCAAAGTACCCATCTACCTATTACGGAATAGGATGTCTAGCTGAGCTAGGATATGTTAAGAATCCCTAAATTGTCAATTAGGTCTAGTATCAGAACACCATAATTATTGTGTCATTCTAAACGCCGGCAATTGTCATTCTGAGCAGGTCCTTCGCTATCGCTCAGG
>PFFU01000045.1 GCA_002783345.1 Candidatus Aquicultor secundus | reverse complement strand
TTCCATATAAAACCAGTTCATGCCCGACCCTGTGGCTTACAAAACCCGGACTACGGTTCAACCCTTTTTATGCCTTTAAGCTTATCGAAGTCCTTATCGTAAGACAAAACGACGGCATCGCCTATTAATTTAGCATAAGCAGCGTTATAGCAATCGGCAAAATCAATTGGTACGGACCTGTAATACTCGACGGCTTCTTCAACAACATCTCTGTTTTCTACGGCTAGTTTCTTGGTGTTAAGAAGCAGTGTAAGTTTATCCGAAATATCATCTCTGCTTAGCTTGTAATAAGAACTGAGGGTCCATACAATCTCTAATACTACCGCGACTGTTACGTAAGCATTTACTTTTCCGGCCATAACGCGGGCGATGAAATCCTTTGAAGCGGCAGCTTGCTCGGGGTCATCTTCGGTAAGAAGTCTAATAAAAATATTGGTATCTATCAGATGGCCTTTCACTGATTTTTCTCCGCCGCATGTTTAGCTACCGCACGTTTTACGGTCTCCCTTATTTTTCTAAAGTCTTCTGGCTTTGTTTTTGGCTTAACTGTGCCCGCAGCATCAAGGATAGTGCCCTTAACCGGTATAATTTCCGCTTTGCCACCAGCTACTTTATAGATAACTCTATCGCCGGGTTTTAACCCTAGTGCTTCTCTAACCTTAGCCGGGATCGTAACTTGTCCCTTTGAAGATACTGTTGATTTTATAGCCATACAAACACCCCAAGTAAATATTTCGGCATATTCTTTACTTATTATAATAGCAAAGATAATAGTTGAGGTAAAGAATTATACGAATACCAATAATAAAAAATTTAAGCAATTTGGGCGTTTGGTATGGAATTATAGAATTCCTTGTTGCGAATATATGAAGTAGTTACCCAGGCTCGCCTCGAGGGAAAGACACGCCTTGGTGATTGAACGCGTTTTTCTTTTTGGTGCCATCAACCCGTCAATACTCTGTATGAACGCAATATTAAAGTTGGCATCGCAACCAGTGTGGTTAAACGACTATGGGACGAAGTTGAGATATACCCTCGACAATAGAATCAATCGCTAAAGCTATCCGAAAAGCAACAAAGGTTCTCGAGCTTTTTGGAAACTAGACAGCATATCCCTTTAATCTGAGGCAAATTGACTATCACTTCTTGCGCTATTTTATTACGGTAATTGATGAACTTTGACTAACACTCCTTCCCTTTTTTGAAGCTGTTACAGTTATCGGCCAGGCTCCCGGAGTAGTTCTTGTTCCAACCTTCCATGTCCATGAAACAGTCCCATCTGCGGCTGCTACTTTAGGCACAAGGCCTGCCGCATGGCTCGGTCCACTTTTATACATAACCTCGATGCCACAACTAGCGCCAGGTGTTGTTCTCGCTGTCAATGTGACAAATTCGCCAGGCGAGACTGGTGATGTAACAGAGACAATCTCGAGCGTTAGAGATGAAATTTAAGGTTATTATAGAGAAAGTTGATAACGAAGGTTATTCGGTATACTGTCCAACACTAAAAGATTGCTGGTCGCAGGGCAAGACAGAGGAAGAGGCACTTGAGAATATCAAGGATGCAATAAAAGTTTATTTGGAAACCCTCGAAGAAGTAACCAAAACAAAGCACACACATGATGTAGAGGTAGCCGTGTAGTGGCAAAAGTCCCGCCTACTTCCGTGCCAGGCCTAATCGATCCCACGTCCATGAGATATCGTAGTGGGGTTTACCTTGCTTCTTGTTATGCTCCTCGGTATTCTCGATGGATTTTAGAAGCTCAACGACCTTGTCGCGGCCGGCTTTTGTCTTGACGGCTTGCGTAGGGGTTTTGCCGCCGAGTGCCGGGATCTGTTCGGTCAGCCATTCCTCGTAATGTCGTTGCATAAATTGCGTGTAAATCTGCTGTTTGATTTCGGGCGGTATCTCATCTTCGCGGGCACGGGGCTTGTCTTCATATTGCTCCATTGCTTGCATTGCGTCCTGAAACTCGTCCGCTTTGTGAATAATCGTATCGGCGGCATATTTAAGGATAAGCGCCTTCCCCTCCTCAAGTCGTTCCCTGGAATTTGTCTCAAGAACCAGTTTATTGCCCTTGATCTCAAATCGTCCGAGTATGACGGGGCCGCTCATGCGCTCCGTCTTTCCCAGCCAAACAAACCCGTCCTCTTCACGCTTTAGCTCCTCGATCTTGCTTAAAGCAGTTAAAAGCGCATCCTTATCCTTAACTTCAAAACGCGCTTTTGAAAATACAAGCGGCTCTCCGCTCGTCGTCTCGAGTTCCATTTCCTGGGGATACAAGATCGGCTCATACCAATAGTAATTGAACATGTCGCCGTCCTCTTTGAGATAATCGCGCATTGTTGCACCGGGATTCTCGCGCTTAAAGAATTTATAGTCGTCTTTGAACGCCTTTACCAGGCGCTCCTTGAGGCTTCTATGATAGGCGTATATGCTGCCCGACAGGATGTAGTCGCCATCGAATTGGAGTACCCTTGCTGCAAAGATGTCCCATTTGTTAAGGTAGCGCGTGGCGATTTGCTCACGTACGTCGAATTCACCGCCGAGCAGCAGATCGCGTAGCAGAAGCCCTTCTTCAGGGTATACCTCTTCGACCTCGTAGAGACTCAGACAGGAATCGCGCATCTTGTTCAATACGGCAAGCTCATCGGCATCCAGTCTTCGGGCGTTATCTTCTATGTAAAGTTCAAGCAGAGTTTTGCTATCGTCATTATCGTAATCGGCGCGTGCATCGTGTACGGCCCACTCGAAGAAGTTGGTAACCGCCATGTCGTGTATCCCGCCGCTTAAATGCTCGTCAGGGTCGAACTCGTCCCAAAAGACATCGCCGGCTTCCTCGACGGCGTCCATGTGATGCCTGCGAAGGTATGCAAGAATGTCTTCGACCTGGCGCTTTTTTATCGAAGACTCGGGTTTGATCTCTGCGTACGATGTTGTGCCGCAGCATTTCTTAAATTTCTTACCGCTGCCACACGGGCAAGGCTCGTTTCGCCCCACGCTGGCCATTAGAGCGCCTCCTCATTCCAATCTGAACTGATTTTACGATTATTTCATAATGAACGTCGTAAGACAAATATGAGTGGCTGTGATGTAACACAGGACGTCGAAGGACTTATTTTCTGGGTATAGTTACCGGGCAGCCGGGCCTACCAGGGTTGGTTCAACTTCAGATGCCACCGCCGATCCCTCAATCCTCCGATATACGTAGGCATAGGCGAGCGCAATGAGGGGGAATACAATAAATAGGCCGAGGCCGAGCGGTATCGCGCCAAGTATAATTAGACCGAGAAGCGCCAGGTCTAGCAGGAATACTTTGCCTGCCATACCCCTTGTAAGCTCCCAGCTTTTTTGCAAAGATTCGATAATCGCATCGGTACCGCTCGCGTTTTTGTCGACGATGTAGTAACCGAAGAATTGCAATCTAATAAAAAGATAAATACCCGGGATAATAAGCAGAATGGTACCGATGCCAACGGCAACGCTGAACAAGAAATCGCTGATGAGAAATATTAAATACAGTGGGTACACCGCGAAGAAATCGCCGAATTCCGCTTTCTCGCCTGTTATCGACTTGAGCGCTACGTTTATAGCGCCCATACTAATAAACGCCCCTGCGAGAAATGAGAAGATGCTGGTATGGACCCTGAAACCTCCGCCAAGCGGGCTCGGCGCACCTAATGTATTGTCAATCGAGTTTGCAACCGCTGAAATAATAAACGATATGAGCGTGAGGCCGACAAAAAGAACCGGATTGCCTTTAAACGTCTCCCAACTGCTACGTAATACATCCCCAATTAAGAAATCTTTCGCTGCCATTCGCTACCCCTTCCCCTCAACGATCGAGTACTGGCTCTGTTACGTAATTACTTACCCATATCTATGTTTTCTCCTGTTGCTATGTGTAACAAATTTATTACAGGGCTCGTGGCCCAGTAGCGAGGGATCACGTTTTTTGCCAAACGGAATCTCGACTTTATTCTACTCTCCCCGCAAACCCCTCCCTTATCATCTCGACCACCTCGTCTTCGCTAGAGCAGCCGCTGATGTCGATCTCAGAGTCCATCAACACGTCTAGCATCGCCTGCAC
>PFFU01000014.1:2923-7035 GCA_002783345.1 Candidatus Aquicultor secundus | reverse complement strand
GTGATTGTCACTTACCAGCGTCTAGGCGTAGCTAAGCTACTGTAAGAAGAAGGTTTTATTCTGAATTCTGGCTCCTGGCTCCCAAAAGGTTTTTATAGGGGGGAGAGCTTTGGATAAGAAAAACGTGCGGGACGTTGATGTTTCCGGTAAGCGGGTGCTTGTTCGCGTTGATTTTAATGTCCCCATCAACAACGGGGTCGTAACCGACGACAGCAGGATCAGGGCCGCGCTACCGACAATAGAATACCTGATCAACCAGGGCGCAAAAGTCATCCTGATGAGCCACCTGGGCAGACCGAAAGGGCCGGAGGATAAGTACAGGCTCGATCCGGTTGCGCAAGAACTCACAGACCTGCTCGGCAAAGAGGTTGAAAAGGCCGACGAGGTCGTAGGCCCTAAGGTCAAAGAGGCCGTGGATAAAATGAAGCCCGGCGACGTATTGCTCCTGGAAAACCTCCGTTTTAATGAGGGAGAGAAAAAGAACGACCCCGAATTTGCAAAAGAGCTGGCAAGCCTTGCAGATATCTACGTGGATGACGCCTTTGGCGCTTCGCATAGGGCACATGCATCGGTTGCGGGCGTTGCCCGGTATATACCGGCGGTCGCCGGGTTCCTCCTGGAGAAAGAGGTGGATACGCTGACCTCGACCCTCGAAAATCCAAAGAGGCCGTTTATCGCGATCCTGGGAGGAAGCAAAGTGTCGGATAAAATCGGTGTCATCGATAAGCTTCTAGACATCGTCGACGCATTGTTAATCGGTGGAGGCATGTGCTTTACCTTCTTAAAAGCGCAGGGCTATAGCATCGGGAAATCGCTCCTCGAGGAGGATAAAATTGATTACTGCCGCGAGACGATCAAAAAAGCCGAGGGCAAGGATATCTCGCTGTACCTGCCGGCCGATGTGGTTATCGCGCAGGAGATCAGCCCGGATGCCGAGGCACGGGTTGTTCTGGTCGACTCCATCCCGGACGGCTGGATGGGTCTCGATATCGGTCCCGACACAATCGCGGTCTACCGGGGCGTTATTAACAGCGCCCGGACGATCTTCTGGAACGGGCCGATGGGCGTCTTTGAAATCGACCAGTTCTCACGGGGGACCGAAGAGGTCGCACTTGCCGTCGCGCAATCCGGCGCAACCAGCATAGTGGGCGGCGGCGATTCGATAGCCGCGCTTAAGAAATTCCAACTTGAAGACCGGGTCTCGTTCATCTCAACCGGCGGCGGCGCATCCCTTGAACTTATAGAGGGCAAAAAGCTCCCCGGCGTCGAAGCCTTGCTTGATAAAAAAGACCCTTAAGAGCAGCGGTTAGCGAAGAGCGAGTAGCGATTGGGCGCGGGTTTAGAGTGAGGGTTCTAGTAAGACTGTCAGCTGGATGTCATTCTGAGCGCAGCGAAGGATGAAAAAAAGATGTTTGAGTCGTGGACGTTCTAGTAAGACTGTCAGCTGGATGTCATTCTGAGCGCAGCGAAGAATCTAGAGAGCACACAGCGAGATCAAGGCAGAGCAGTCTATGATATCTGCCACGTCCCGCATAATATAATTTAAGCTTATATAAGGAGGACTAAATGGGGGATAAGCGCAGGATAATTGCGGGGAATTGGAAGATGTACAAAACAGCCAAGGAAGCGGTGTTTCTAGTCCAGGATCTCGAGGATCAGTTGGACGACCTTGCGCAGGACGATAGGGGATACGATGGTGTAGAGGTTATCGTCTGCCCGCCGTCTACGGATCTTAAAAGCGTCTATACCGTTCTGTGGCAGGACAAACCGGCCATAAAACTGGGCGCTCAAAATATGTTCTGGGAGGACGAAGGCGCTTACACAGGCGAGGTTTCTCCGCTGATGCTAAAGGATTTGGAATGCGACTACGTGATTCTCGGTCACTCGGAGAGGCGCATGTACTTCGGTGAGACCGACGAGACCGTAAATAAAAAGGTAAAGGCAGCGCTCAGGCATGATATCACGCCGATCATGTGTTGCGGCGAGTCGCTCGAACAGAGAGAAGCCGGCAAGACCGATTCCTTCATCGAGTCCCAGATTCTAGGGGGCACCGAGGGGCTGGAGGCCGGGGATATGAAGAGCTTTATTGTTGCCTACGAGCCGATTTGGGCTATCGGAACAGGCAAAACAGCCCTTCCCGAGGACGCCAACGATGTCATCAGGCACATTCGTGCGGTTTTGGCATCCAGGTTTGGAACCGATGCCGCCCAGGACATCCCGATTCTTTATGGCGGAAGCGTCAAAGCCGGCAATATCGCCGACTTCATGGCCGAATCGGATATCAACGGGGCTCTTGTCGGCGGTGCAAGCCTTGAAGCCGAGAGCTTTGCCGGCATCGTAAAAAACGCCCGTAAATAGTAAGGGTCCAGAGGCCTGAGCGAAGCTCAGCTTGGAGGACCCGGGGTCCAGGGATTTGATAGATAAAGGTGGAAATTATTTTTTGAGTACCATGCATAATAAAAGGCATAATGTCGTGGAGATAAAGCGACCCAGACCGGTCGTCCTGTGTGTTCTTGATGGATGGGGAGTAAACCCCGATAAGGTCGGAAACGCCATAGCTGCCGCAAGCACGCCAAACCTTGATCGCTACAGGATAGAGTTTCCCTTTACAACCTTGAGGGCTGCGGGTGAAGCAGTAGGGTTGCCCGAGGGGCAGATGGGGAACTCCGAAGTAGGACACCTCAACCTCGGGGCCGGTCGCGTTGTTTACCAGGAGATAACCAGGATCAGCAAGTCCATCCGGGACGGTGATTTTTATAAAAACAAAACCTTTATAGAGGCCATGCAATCGGCGAAGGAAAAAGGCACGGCCCTGCATCTAATGGGTCTCTTATCCGATGGTGGTGTGCACAGTCTCGAGACACATCTTTTTGCGCTGCTGGATATGGCCAAGTCGCAGGGGCTCGAGCGCGTTTACGTCCATGCGTTTCTTGATGGCCGCGATGTACCGCCGCAAAGCGCGCTGACCTATTTTAAGCAGCTTGAAGAGAAAATGGCGCAGGTAGGGCTTGGCAGGGTCGCAACGGTCATGGGCAGGTACTACGCCATGGACCGGGACAATCGCTGGGAGCGCGTCAAGAGGGCTTATGATGTGATGGTACACTCGGCAGGTGAGCACGCATACACCCCCGAGCAGGCGGTCCGGCAATCTTACGATGCGGGTGTTGTGGATGAATTCGTAGAGCCGACCGTTATTATCGATAAAGCCACAGGCAGCCCTGTGGCCGGCATAAAAGACGGCGATTCACTGATATTCTATAATTTTCGCTCGGACAGGGGTCGCGAGATAACCAGGGCGTTTATCAACAAGGACTTCACGGGCTTTGACCGGGGCGTTCATCCGCCCGATGTATTTTACGTCTGCATGACGCAGTATGATGTCACCTTCAACGTTGCGGTTGCGTTTCCACCGCAGGAGCTTAAGAATATTCTTGCGGATATCTTGGCCGATCACGATATGAAGCAGCTTCACACCGCCGAAACCGAAAAGTACGCCCACGTGACGTTTTTTTTCAACGGTGGGGTCGAGACGCCCAAGCCGGGCGAGGACAGGGTTCTCGTGCCCTCGCCAAAGGTCGCTACCTATGACTTAAAGCCCGAGATGAGCGCACAAGAGGTAACCGATGTTGTGGTTAATGCCATACAATCGGATAAATATGACTTCATAGTGGTAAACTTCGCCAACTGCGATATGGTCGGGCACACCGGGGTCTTCGAAGCCGCTGTTAAAGCCGCCGAGGTCGTTGATTCCAGCATCGGGCGCATCGTCGAGATGGCCAGGACGAAAGGCGGCGCTGTTTTTATAACCGCCGACCACGGCAATGCCGACAAAATGATCGACTTCGTTCACCACCAACCGTTCACCGCCCACACAACAAACAAGGTCCCATTTTACGCAATCATAGATAATCACTTCAAGCTCAAGCTCAAGCCCGAAGGCGAAGGCATCCTTGCCGACGTGGCACCGACCATCCTTGATGTCATGCATATCCCAAAACCCCAGGAGATGACGGGCACGTCTTTGATCGTTTGGGAGTAGCACGGTGTTCAAATCCCTGTCATTCTGAAGGAGCGAAGCGACTGAAGAATCTTGGGTGCGGAAACCTTCTTCT
>PFFU01000014.1:613-2910 GCA_002783345.1 Candidatus Aquicultor secundus | reverse complement strand
ATTCTTCACTTCGTTCAGAATGACAGGCAGCAGCAGGCTGTGAGTGTTCTCTAGATTCTTCACTTCGTTCAGAATGACATCTATTGAATTCTGGCTCCTGACTTCTTATGGTTATAAACGCTAGATTCTTCACTATCGTTCAGAATGACATCTATCGAGAGGTGTTGCCGATATGAATCGGCTTGTGTTATGATGTCTAATGTTGTAAATATCAGGAGGTTAATGTGATTCTTTTAGTTGAGGTCATTCATGGGACATTAGCGGTTGCGTTAATTATCGCGATTCTGCTCCATTCCGGTAAAGGCACCGGTTTATCAAGTGCGTTTGGCGGTGCGTTGCCATCGACGTTTTCAGGGACAAGCATTATTGAGAAGAACCTGAACCGCATAACAGTAGGGCTGGCTTCTGCCTTTGGCGTAACCTCCATAATCCTTTATTACTTCACGCAAAAGGGCATGATGTAAGCCGCCGCATCTTAAGAAAAACGCGCTTCCACGGGGGCGCTTTTTTTATTGCAGGCACCATAAGACCCGCGATAGAATAAGTTGTCGGTAGTATACGGTCACGCTTACCGCAGACGATCATATCCTGCGCTTGAAGGAGGCTCAACAACCATAAAAAGGCCACCCATAATTGTTTCGGTCCTGCTCGTTATACTAGCGCTGTCGATGCTCTTTGCGAGCGGCTGCGATGGCATCAAACTGGGCGGAATCAAGCTATTTGCGGCAGATCAGAAGTCCTCACCAAAAAAACCGCAGCGGGGCGGCCGCCTCACCATAGGCTGCCCCCAGGAGCCGACCTCACTTAATCCGTTCCTAACCGGCGGTTCAACGGTTGCGACAAAACTCGTTACCTCGAACATTTTATGGGGCCTTCTTGTCGTAACACCCGATCTTAACTATGCGCCCCGTATCGCTGAAAAAGTCCCAACACTTGAAAACGGCCTGGTCACAAACAATCCCTTTACCGTCACGTATGACATTAAGAAGGACGCAGTATGGAGCGACGGCACGCCTATCACGTCAGAGGATGTCAAATTTACCTGGGAAACGATTATGAACCCCGCCTACCAGATCGCCGACCGCTCCGGATACGATAAGATCGAGCGTATCGAGACACCTTACGATAAAACCCTAAGGATAGTCTTTAGGGAACCATACGCAGCCTACAAGCAGCTGTTTTCTATCACATACCCGATACTGCCTAAGCATATACTTGAGAGGCAGGGATTTAATGAGGCGGTCAACGACCTGCTTCCGTTTGCAAGCGGCCCGTATAAATTCAAGGAATGGGTGCGCGGTGATCATCTAACCATCGTCAGAAACGACGGCTTCTGGGGTGATGATGCTTATATAGACAAGGTAACCTTTAAATTTATCCCAAAAGAGGATGTCCAGGTAACCGCTTTCTCAGAGGGCAAGATCGATGTTCTCTACCCATCAGGCACAAAAGCGGTCACGGACAGGATAAAATCAATCGCGGGAACCGCTGGGTTCGCCGACCCAGGTATGCTGTGGGAGCACCTTGCCTTCAATACATCAAAACCGCCGCTTAACGACAGAAACGTAAGAAAGGCGATAGCCTACGCGCTCGACAGAAAGAAAATAGCGGAAGCGGCAACCGGAGAGACGGGCGTTCTTCAAAGCATTATCATGCCCGACCAGCAGCCATTCTATACCCCGGCCTGGGAAAAGTATAAATTCAACCCGGAGAAAGCGGCGCAATATCTTTCAAGGGCGGGCTACAAAAAAGGCCCCGATGGGGTGTTCCAAAACAATGGAAAGCCGCTGGTAGTTAAGATAAGCACAGCCTCCGGTAACTCCACGCGCGTTGAGGTGGAAAAGATTATACAGGAAGACCTAAGCAGGATAGGTGTTAAGGTGCAGATAAATAACGCTGATAGCGAAACGTTCTTTAACTCCCGCCTGGCAAAGGGAGATTTTGAACTGGGTATCTGGGCCTGGCTTGCAGACACCGAGCCCAACCTTGGCTACAGCTTCTCCGCCGACGCAACCCCACCGGCCGGCGAGAACTACTACCACTACAGCAACCCCGAGGTCACAGCCGCACTCAAAATCATCCCCTCAGTCGTTGACGACACCAAGAGGGCCGGCCTCTACCGGAACGTACAAGAAAAGATAAGCGATGATTGCGTCGTCATACCCCTATACCGGCACATCCAGGTCCTGGCTTTCAACAAAAAAGTAAACGGGACAAAGGATAACATATCTTTCGAAGGCCCCTTCTGGAATCTATCCAAGTGGTGGATATCAAAAGAGCAGTAGTAAGCGGCTGGT
>PFFU01000014.1:0-602 GCA_002783345.1 Candidatus Aquicultor secundus | reverse complement strand
AAACCTACAACTTCTTCGTAAATTAAATTTAAGCGATAGGATGAATCATGATGGTTTGAAGTTTTAATACTCCCCTTTTCTAAAAGTTTCATCTCCCCTTTTAAACATTGAATTAAGCCAAAACCGGTCATGGCTGTGCCCGGATCAATCCCTAAAATAATCATAAATTGAGTATATCACAACTTTATGTTAAAATTTTAACATTGGGCCCGTAGCTCAGCGGTAGAGCAGTTGCCTTTTAAGCAATTGGTCGAAGGTTCGATTCCTTCCGGGCTCACTAAGGCCTCGTCGTCTAGCGGCCTAGGACATCGGGTTTTCATCCCGAAAATCGAGGGTTCAAATCCCTCCGAGGTCACCATTCTAACTTAATAGTTTTTTCTTTCTCTATAAAAGTTATACTTTTAAAGTGATCAAAAAATCCACGTCTTCCTAAAAGAGGAGTTTCTTGATATCCATTTTTCCTTGCCTTTCGTGATGTCAATTTTAACTGCCTTTCCCCATGCAGCAGGAAACAAATTTGTATCTGACCCTGAATCTAATAAACAATCAATCTTAGTCTTGAAAAATTGGTGTTTATAGCAAAGCCATATGGGTATATAAGG
>PFFU01000060.1:40577-43284 GCA_002783345.1 Candidatus Aquicultor secundus | reverse complement strand
TTCAGAATGACAATCAATTGCTAATCGCTCCTTCAGAACGACATGCACAGAAAATAGGATGTCGCGGTACTAGTCGGGCCGCTTCTCGTCTGCCTGTTTAAACTAATTCGCAGAAAATTAATACGGGAGCTAGAAAAAGTTTGTATCATTGGTTACAATATAATAATCGGCTGACCATCTTTATTTCAAAGAAGCTTTATACGATATATCTTTAGGTGTATTTTTATGCATCTTTAATGAATCTAAAGCGCCCGGCGTAATCTATAAAGCAAAAACATGTGAGGGGTTTTTAAGTGAACGATATACCGGAAGGCGTAATTGAGCGGCTATCCACATATCTTAATTGTCTAATCAAGTTTCAACAAAGTAATATCGAAACGATCTCTTCGGAGCGGCTCGGTCTCTCAAGCGGCGTCAATCCGGCGGAGGTCAGGCGCGATTTTACCTATTTCGGCACCTTCGGCAAGAAAGGCGTCGGCTACGATGTCGAGACCCTGATCCAGCATATCCAGCGGATATTGGGCTCGGATGAGCCCCATAAAATCGCCCTTGTCGGGGCGGGCAACTTAGGCTCGGCCATCGCTTCATACGAGGGGTTGCTCCAGCACGGTTTTCACATCGCCGCAATATTCGACAGCGATCCGCAGAAGATAGGCAAGACCATCAGGCACCTTGAGGTGTTCAGCATCGCCGACTTGCCGCACATCACCAGGAATGCAGGTATCGAGATCGGCATCATCGCGGTACCGCCGTTTGCGGCCCAAGAAGTAGCGGACATGCTGATCGACGGGGGTGTTTCGGTTATCCTGAACTACACCCCGGCGCTCATCAACGTGCCGGCGGGCGTACAGCTTCATAATACCGATCCGGTCCAGCAGTTGCTCCATACTCTTTACTACCTGTCGGCCAATGACAAGAAATTAGCCGGGAGAAAACGCAGCAGTATCGCGTCCGACTAATACACCGCCGAATTATTATTTTAAGCTGCTTTTGGGCATAATTAGTGCTATGGTTAATAAAACAGTTACGACAGAAGGAAGGTTGCGATAGATCATGTTTGGTTTAGGTGTTCCTGAGCTGATAGTTATCTTAGTAATCGTGCTCGTTATCTTCGGTCCCAAGAAACTTCCTGAGATCGGGAAAGCAGTCGGGCAGGGTATACGCGAGCTTAAAAAAGCGACGGATACAAAAGAAGAGCCGCAGACTACCGAGCAAAAACAATCATCATAAGAGCGTAAGCATAAAAGTATATTCATAAAAATATATAATTCGCTATACAATGCAAAAATATGAAGGGGGCCGAGAGGCCTCTTTTTTATTTTAGGTTTTTAACCAGCAATATCCTAAACCCTTAGCCGACGTAGGAAGGGTTTTATGCGCTGATTTCAAATGCAAACTTTTCCACCTTGTTTAGGCTTGGTGGAAACGGGTAAACAATGGGCGCAAAGGATAGCAAACATGGGTCTCGAGCACAGTTTAGGTTTGCTCGCTGAACGTATCAACAAAGCGAAAGGCGGATCGGTAGGTGGAGAAAACATTGCTGTCGCTAAATGAGGTCGCTTCAAAGTTGGAAACGGTATCCGAACCCGCGCTTAACAAGTGGTCAGAATCGCTACAAGGAGCCGTGAGCGGTGAGTTGCTGGAATATTTTAAGCAGAGGATCCACTTTGTTCTGGAAAGAATGGATCGCGGTTTTGCGGTGGAACTAAGCATGGCCCGGGGCTTTGCCGGGTGTGAAGAGCTGTCATCACACGTTCTCCTGCTTAGCGAGAAGGACTACTGGCTTGTAAAAGACGAATTATCCAAGGCGTACAAGGAGCAGATTCAGCTGTTGCCCCTCGGGCAGTTCGATAAAAGAACCCTGGAGAGACGGGTCGATTTCTTGATAGATGTTCTTGAGGACTCGGTTGCGGCGAACCTCATATCGGCGCTTTTTAGAAAGTCGGAACAACTCGAAGCCGAGAAACAAAACGTGAGAAAAACATTGTGCGATGTCACCAGGCTTCTTGAGAAAGATCGACAACGGCTGGCCTTTGACCTGCATGACGGACCGGCTCAGGCGCTCTCAAGCGCGCTCCTGCAAGCCGATATTCTCGAAGATTTGATAGCCTCAGCCGAGGCAAAGCGCGAACTGGCATCGCTAAAATCCATCCTCGGCCAGTGCCTGCAGGAACTACGCTCCTCGATCTACGCCCTCAAGCCCCAATGCATCAGTAAGAAGGGGCTTGCCACCATGGTTAAAGCATACGCAAAGCAATTCTCATCCCGTACCGGGATCAAAGTGGAGCTTACCATTGAGTCGAAAGAAGCGGAACTGCCTGAGGTATACGAGATTAACGTCTTCAGGGTCATCCAGGAGGCGCTCAATAACGTCTATAAACACGCCCAGGCCACACAGGTTGTAGTCAGCATTTCGTTTAGTGAAGCCACGCTCTTCTGTAGCGTTGAGGATGATGGAGTGGGCTTTAACGCGGGCGCCCGCAGCAGGCGAGCCCAGGGCCTTGGCGGGTACGGTCTGGCAAGTATGAGGGACAGGGTAGAGCAGTTCTTCGGCACATTTAACATCGATAGCCAGTTGGATAGGGGTACTTGTATAACCTTCAGTATTCCGATATAAGGGCACGTTGTAATACGTTGTAATAGAAACTTAGCACGAGGGAGACACAGTGATGGGCCAATTAAAAGTTATGATAGTCGAGGACCATCC
>PFFU01000060.1:30685-40559 GCA_002783345.1 Candidatus Aquicultor secundus | reverse complement strand
CAGGGTCGTTGGGGAAGCATCGACGGGAAAGCGTGCGATGGAGATCGTCGATTACGCCAAGCCCGACGTTATCATTATGGACGTAAAATTACCCGACAGCGATGGCATCACTACGATGAAAAATATCAGGATGCGCAACAAAAACGCCAAGGTCTTAATGTTCTCGGGGTTTGACGACGAGTACTATGTTGTCCGGGCGCTTGAGAGCGGTGCGAACGGATACCTGCTTAAAAATGTTGGGGGAACCGAACTCGTGGAGGCGGTCCGCCAAGCCGCGGATGGCCTCAACCCGATATCCCCCCAGCTAACCGGCAAAGTTATCCCCCTGGCCAGGCAGAACACAAAAGTTTCAGACCGCCTGACGCCTCGAGAAAAAGAAGTCTGGAAACTGCTGTCAAACGGGTCTTCAAACGCCGAGATCAGTAAGACACTCTATGTTTCGGAGAGCACGGTCAAGTTTCACATCCGCAACATCTTCCACAAGCTCGGCGTTAAAAACAGGGTCGAAGCCGCCAAAGCGGCATACCGCTCGACGGTGGCATAACAATCAAGCGACTCTTTTGGGCACGTATCCCATTAATTATTTTAAAGGCCGCATTGCGGCTCTACCTGCTAAACCTAGCCTAAAGGCCGGTTAAATACTAACCCTAAGTTTGGAATTATAAGTCCTTTTTTATGGAACAAATACATAAACCTTTGTTTTGCTCTTGAAGGTGATGCGCTGTTTCTTTGAGGACAACGGGTGGTTTAGGAAGCAAAGGTAAGGCATAAGCAGGAAGGAGGAAGAATATGCGGAACCTTAGGAGAATTTTTGCACTGGCGGCCGTTGCGTACTTAATCGCATCGCTGGTTGGTTTAGGGGGAGTGCTTGCCGGCTCGTCCGCCCCGCTCTCGGTTGATAACGCCAAGGGTGAATCGCTGACGGTGGGCAGTGTGAGCGTATCCAATGACGGGTCCAACCTGTCAGTTGTTTTTTCAACTGACAGCGGCTACAAGTTGAACTTCACCGTAATTATATTCAGGGGTAACCCGGGCGGAGTCACAAGCGCGATGTCGTATGGTAGGACACAGTACCTGATTTCTAAATCGGATAACAACCATAGCTACTCAATTCCGCTCTCTGAGATAAAGAACAGCGATGTAACTATATTCGCATCGGCGGACGTGGTTGTTAACGGCAAAAAAGCGTTTATGAACGTTGAGTTTAAAGTGCCTGAGACCGAACGGTCGACGACCACACAACTGCCCACGACCACAACGCAGGTAACGACGCCGAACTCAACAAGCTCCACCGCACCTGCCACAACAAGCACGACCGTGGGACAAGGTACGACAAGCACGACGGCGGGACAAGGTACGACAAGCACGACTGTAGCGGGAGCAACGAGTTTGACCGTAGCACCTACGACGACCACAACGCAGGTTGGCATGACGGCAGTTTTGGCAAGCGCTACTTCAACATCGGTACAGCAGCTTGTGACAACGACCAGCCGTCCCAAAATTCCGAGAAAAAGGCTGCCTTTTACAGGAATGGAGTACAACTGGTACCTGATAGGCGCGATGCTTGCGCTAACGGGTGTGGGACTGTATGCGGGATCGATATGCAGGTCTGCTCCGCCGGCCCTTCATTAGGGGGACATCGTACTAAGAAAATACTGGCCACAAGGACAGTTAAACACTGACCCAAAGACGGAAGTAAGTTCGCCGGTCGGGTAGTAGCATAGAACTAAGGAACACGAGCAGTTAACTATTATGAGTATTTGTTTGGAGAAGCGAAGCCACACGAGGATCCATATGATTAAGGCATTAGTAGTTGATGAGGATACCGTCTTCCAGAACCTGCTGAGCAAGCTTTTAGGCTCACACGGCATCCATGTTGTGGGGCGGGCCTCAAGGCTTGAGCAGGCCATCCTGCTTTATGAGGCCACCTGGCCGGACGTTGTTTTGATCGGCCTTAGCTCGGTGGATAAGGACAAGCTGGAAGGGCTCTCTAAAATCAAGGAGCTGGATCCAATGGCTAAAGTCATCGTCCTCTCGATATTTAACTCGGTTGAGGATGTGGCGCACGGGGCGGAGGCCCTGATCGATGCTTACGTCATCAAGGGCTCTTCGTCAAGGAAGATCGTCAGCGCAGTTGAAGGAGTCGTCGCGGATATAAAAGACCAATAAAGAGCAATAGAGATCACTAAGGCTTCAACAGGAAACTGTAGAGCATAGAAATCCGGCAAGTTTAGCAAGTTTAGCAAGATACGATTGATGAAAGGAGGTGAAATTTAATGAAAAAATTCCTAGTTATAGCTTTAGCGATGGCGTTATTGCTCGGCATGAGCAGTCTTGCATTTGCAAGCAGGATAAACGAGCGCAACCTCAGCAATTTTAAAGGTGGTGCTGAAGTCAAAGGGAATATCATCAAGCATATCTTCTTTCACAACAATGTTGATGCTACAACCGGCGTTGCGAACGCGACCGGTAATGTAAGCCTGACCTGTGCCGGCGGTTCAGCTGAGGCCGATTCATGTGGCGAGAACGGCTGTGCTACCAACACAAGCGCAAAAGACGTCATCAACCATGGTACCGCGGATGCGTATACCAATCCTGCAAACGCTCTGAACCAGGCAAACAACTCGGTGGAGAACACCATCACCGAGGATGCTGAGGCTACAGCTGATTGCAATGTATGCGTAAGCGGCGAGTTTGAGTGCGACGGCGCTACTGGCCTAAGCCACTCATTCACGGATGGGAACAACGACGGCAAGTGCGATATCTGCGGCGGTTGCTGCCCGGCTGTTATCGATGGCGATATCTGTGAGTTCATCGGCATCGACAACGATGTTGATGCTACAACCGGCGATGCCAACGCAACTGGTAATGCTTCAGCCACAATCATCGATCAGAATGATAAGGCAAAAGCTTGCAATGACGGCTGTGCTACCAACACAAGCACAATAAACGTATCCAACACAGGCGATGCTAACGCCGAAAGCGGCCCGGCTGTTGCAACAAACCTTGCAGACAACTATGTCGCAGTCGATATCTTCAGAGGCGCAATGTCAAGCAAGACTATTGATATTTGCGTAGATTTGATGGCGGACTAACAAACAGTAATTTGGGGGAGGACCGAGTCCTCCCCCAAACCAATTCAATACGCAGATTAAACAAAGATTTATACAAAGATTTATACAAAGATTAATTACATGGGATTGAATATCACTGGTAAGGGATTAACGTAGAGAGCGCTAAAAGTTTATGACTTAGCGAAAGGGGGTGAACCGGTGATAAAGAAGAGGATTTTAGCCTGTTTGGTGGCTTTATGCCTTGCGATCAGCCTATCCGGATTGCCCGCATTAGCAGATACAGCGGACGAAACAACGCAGGCCGTGACCCAAGCGGAACAGCCTGTTTCTTCGCAAATGCAGGCGGATAGCCAAAACTCAGAACCCACGTATTGTATCCAGCCAACGGGAGATCCTGAGCCCGCAGGCGAAATTGATAGGTATTACGATAGCTCCGAGTATATACAAGCGCCCCGAACTGGACAAAGGTCGACCCCGATCCAACAAAGCAGCGATCCGATACAGGTCACCGTCGACCAGGATGTAAATGTAATCGTGGATAGCCAGGCCAAGGCGACGACCGGGCAGGGGGATTCACGAGGTACGCAGATTACCAACAGCGTCGGCGGAACCTCGCAGGCGATTGCCGTAGGAGGCTCGGGCGAGCCTGTCGATCCAAGCGACAGTGGGGCGTATGCGCAAAACGGTGTGACCAAGCTGGTCGGTAACGTGGGAACAGCCGACGCATATACGGGCCAGGCGAAGGCCGACAACACCATGGACGGTAACACCGCACGGATTAGTTCGGACGTTACGGTATCCGTGGGTAGATACGGTGAGATAGATAATAATTCAAGTATTACCGTAAGAGCTTCGTTATATTACCTGGCGGTGGTAGCCGGTTTGGCTACGGCAAAAACCGGGGACAGCGCCGCTCTTGGATTGGATGCCGATAACTCGCTCGACAGCACCGACAAAGCCTTTGCGAAAGGCGATGCGGGGTCGTCGTTGGCGGGCGGTATTTACGACGGGAGCGCTCTCGCCACTAATGGGAGCGATAACTCAATAGCGAATACCGGCACGGCGCTTGCCGCAACTGGTTTGGCGAACGCGGGCAACGATATGCAGGGAAACGACATTGAGATGGCGCCCGTCGTGAAAGCGATCATCAACGTCTGCGGCGATATCATCAACTCGAACGTAACGGTAAATTTGATCTACAAATTCATAGCGATGATCACGGGTGTTGCGAGCGCCACATCCGGAGATTCCGCGGCAATTGGAGCCGATGTTGATAATAACATCGACAATTCCACCAATGCGAAGGCTATCGGCGATGCGCCGGCGGCTACCGCATCGGGCAGCGGCTCGTACTCGGATGGAAGCGCAGTTGCCGGAAACGATACAGGTAACCAGATCGCAAACGATGGCCGGGCGGTCGGTGTATCCGGCGATGCCGCGGCGTTAAACTTGATGAAGAACAACGATATCTTCATCTCGCCGATTATTACAAGCGAGATCGACCTTCTCGATAATATGGTGGGCTCCAACGTAACAATCAATATTATCTACAACTTCTGGGCGCAGATACTGGGTAAAGCAAACTCCACGACGGGAGATGCGGATGCGTTTGGTACGATGGCGGATAATTCTATCGCAAACACATCGTCGGCAACTGCGATCGGCGATTCCGCCAAGCCGTCTCTCATGAACCATGGCGAGCAGGCGGATGGGGAGGCGATAGCCCTTAATGACGCAGGCAACTCCATCAAGAATAACGGGTTGGCGACATCGGCAAGCGGAAACTCAAATTCGTTGAATACCATGATGGGTAACAAGATTAACCTATCGCCAACGCTTACTACGGTAGCCATGGTTGTGAAACCGTTGCTGGATGGTACGATTGTCATCGATATCGTCTATGATATATGGGCGAGCCTCATGGGGTCGTCGGATACGTCGGCCGGGAATGCTGTGTCGGTGGGCACAGTTTCCGTTAACACGATCGGCAGCAAGTCGGATGCTGTCGCAATCGCCGACGTGACTGCGGGCAAGCCGGATGGATCGGCTACCGCCCTCAACTCATCTGATAACCAGATCGAAAACGATGGCGATGCCAAGGCGTTTAGCGGTTACGCTTACGCCACGAGCGCCATGACGGAAGCGCTGATATCGGTGACGGGGTGCCTCGAACAAGACATACTGGCGGACGGCACAAAACCCGCGATAGAGCGCAACAACGCCATAAAGGCACAGGCAAACGAGGAGGCAAAAGCCCAAACAGGAGATACGACAGCTACTGGGGATAAAGCCCCGCTTAATAGGGTGAATTCCACCGCGATTTCAAAGAATATCTTTGGAAACGACCAGGTAGCGGTCAATGATCATGATGCAGACATCTTCAATAAGGGCGATGCGACGGCAATAAGCGGCTATGCCGTTGCAAAGACGGGCTCGACGGAACCAAACAGAACCGACAATGTAATCTTGATCGGGTTTAACCCGGCCAACGAGTGCCCAACAAGCGATTGCGGTCAGGTAAGCAGCGCCGCTCAGTCTACGGATAACCAAGATGCGACGGTGCAAGCAAACCCGGACGCCAAGAACGGCTCCCCAGGCGGGGACGTCACTGCGCCATCGGCAAATGGCGATAGCGGGGGTGCTAAGCTCGGTGGAAATCAGGACAACATTGCATATGCAGCATATACTGCAAGCGATTATCACCCGATCGGCTTGCCGTTATGGCTATGGGTGATCTTGTTCAGCATACTCACTGGATGGATCAAGCTTACGCTAATTGTAAAACCATGGAAGGTATTGAAGCGCTAAACGATTAAGACCTTGTAGAATACATAAAGAAACTCAAAAACGAAGAAGGGCCGCAAGGCCCTTTTTCTGATCATGGGCACCATGAATAAGCTTACGTGCTGCGAGGCTTCTAAAGGAGGCCATTTTCAGCCGTTTAGCCGGCAACTTCATACATCCCCCAAGTCTGCCAAAGAGAAAATACCACAGTATTGAGCTGCGGTTACTATCCTTAAGGATAGTAACAACCTGACCTTAAGGATAGTATGGCCAATTTTGGCAATTGGCACTATTACCTGCGTAAATCCAAGATATTGATATGTGTTTGCTCGAACGCCGCGGCCCGAGGAAACAAACCTATCAGAATTATCGGAATAAATTTGTTTGAACCGATTTGTGATTGGCAATAACCTTCAATGCTCCGCAGCAAACCAAGTTTGCAAGTTTGAGGTTTTATCTACGAAAGGAGGTGAACTTTTTGAAGAAACTCTTAGTAGTGCTACTGGCGCTGGCGCTGGTACTCAGCATGACCGGAATGGCTTTTGCCCGCTGTCCCGTAAGGCCCGAAAAACCGAAATGCTGCCCGACACAATCAAATCATGCTTGTGTAACCCAAAGGGCCACAATCAGCAATTATGTGAGCGCAACAACCGGTCCTGCGGTTGCCGTTGGTAACGTCGGGCTCACGTCCATAAGAAACAACGACTCGACTGCCCGTTCTTGCTCGGGATGCGCAACGAACACGGCTCCTATCAGCGTGAACAATATCGGCACCGCGTTTGCTGTTAGCGGCAATGCTACTGCATCCAATACCGGCACGAACACAATTACTCAAACGAGCACCGTTACGCAGTCAAATACAAGCAATTCAACATCCACACAATGCGGAGTAGCTGATAATCAAGAGTAAGTGTTCATGGGATCCGAAGCGCGAGGACTACATAAGCCCCGCGCTTCGGGCCTGGATTACTAAAATGGCCGCCGGCATATCAAAGCGATTAGAGCGGCCATTTTAGATTTTAATCGTTAGTTAGCGGAGAGAAACATCCATTGTCCCTTAACATTCTGCGCATAGACGTTCCAGCTTTTCTTTATTGGCGCTATATGGTTTGCAGTAATAACGCCGTCCACTTTCATAATCGCGATATCCTTATAAACATTACCGGTACCCGGGTGCTTCCATGTGTCGACGAACCTGGGGGTATGAACGATAAAGTCTTTCAGCAAGACATTATACTGCTTCTGTAGCTTGCTCTTATACTGAACGTAGCGCGTCTTTTCAATCCGGGCCTTCTCATCCGGGTGCAGGTACGAGTAAGTATCCTCGTATTTGTTCTCTTTTTTCGTCTGCATCCAGCGGTTTGCCGCTTCAACCGGCGTTAGCGACAGGCTAAAGGATTCCTCGTTGATTCCTTTATCCACGGCAATCTTTTTAACTACTTTTTCATACCCTTTCCCTTTGATAATAACCGTATGTATGCCGGTCGGCAGGTTCCTGACCGCAAAAAAACCGGATTTTACCGGCTCGATGTTTTTGCCGTCGACGCTAATCTCAAGATTCTTTGCCGGCCGCTTTCCTGGATAATTCTCCATAACCGCGCCGTTGAGGCTTCCTTGTATCCCGAGGGCAAGCTTTGCCGTTTTAAAGACCCCTCTATTATCAGCATGCGATAGCTCGGTATATCCAAGACCCGCTAGAAGCGCTACAAGTATAAAGATGCTGGTGATAACCCAGATCCAAAAGTACCACCGCCTGCCTCGTTCACCTGTTTTTCTAGCCATATGCCCCCCACTCATTGAACTCCTCCTTTTCGCTAGTGCGAATGCTGCTCTTTCTTTACCCGAGTGACGGCTTGTAAAAACTACCCGTCTTAAAAATCTTCGAGCCCACGCGTTAATCCGTCCTTAAAGGGGAATTAAGTTAATGGAAAGGAGAGACCCATGGAGGAATCGACCAGGCTTATCCGAAACCCGGACCTTGTTTTCAGGGTCGTTAACGAGGAGGGGGTTATCTACAATCCCCGCACCCAAAGGCTTCATATGCTCAACGCAACGGCCCTCATGGCATGGCACTTGTGGGACGGCGACCACAGTCTCTTGGATATCGTTAATGCGGTCATATCCGAGTACGAGGCCGATCCCCAGGGGGTAATGAACGATATCAGCTTATGCGCCAAAGAGCTATGCCGCCACGGTCTATTATCTGATAGCAGCCATACAGGTAATTAATACACGGGAATGATCGCCTAAATTATTCACCAACACGGGGCTTTTTTAGCGCCTACGTGATTTATTTATCCGACTTAGGGGAAAAATGTAGGCAGCGATTTTAAGCTTTGAACGTGGCCCACTGCAATCTAAGGCTTACGATAAGAGAGGTTACTGTGGAAGCAAAACAAAGAATTAGTCTGAGCAGCTACCCGCTGCGCGGGATAGATTCGGCATCCTGTGTTATTGACGGGCAAACCCTGATAGTCCAGTCAAAAGACAGAAGGCTCTTTGTTTTAAATGCCACCGGAACAAAGATATGGGAGCTATCCGATGGCAAGCACGAGCTGCGCGAAATCATCAAAGCGCTTACCGCTAAAAGCAAAAAGCCGGAAAGCCAGATACGTAAAGAAACCGAAGAATTCATCAAAGAGCTTGTCGAAAGGGAGATCCTGGTGCTGCTAAAGCATCCGTGGGATATAGCCGCATAGGCGTGTGCGCATCTAAAACCTGCGATACGGAAAGGGGACCACATGTCGGGCACGAAAAATACTTTCGAAAAGATTCCGTTTGTCGACTTAAAAAGCCAACACTCGTTTTTAAGCGCCGAAATCGAGGCGGCGATTACCCAGGTTCTTGCCGAGGGCGGATTTACGCTGGGGGATACGGTTAAAACGTTTGAGGATGAGTTTGCCGCGTTTTGTGACACACGTTTTGCCGCCGGCGTGGGCTCGGGAACGGATGCGCTTCATTTTGCGCTGCGCGCCCTCGGAGTCGGCCCGGGCGACGAGGTCATCACCGTACCCAACACCTTTATCGCCACTGTCGAAGCGATTGTTATGAGCGGCGCCCGCCCCGTATTTGTGGATATCGACGAGGATACGTATCTTATGGACACATCCAAGCTTGAAGGCGCGATCACCAAAAAAACCAAAGCGATTATCCCCGTACACCTGTACGGTCAGCCCGCCGATATGGTTGAGGTTATGCGCATTGCCGCCAAACACGGGTTAAAGGTCGTTGAGGACGCTTGCCAGGCCCACGGCGCCAGACTTAGGGGGAGCCGCGTCGGTTGCTTTGGCGATGCCGCCTGCTTTAGCTTCTATCCAAGCAAAAACCTTGGCGGAATCGGAGATGGCGGCATCGTTGTGACCAACGATGAGGCTATTCAGGGGCGCGTTATGCTGCTTCGAAATCACGGCCAGGTTGATAAGTACAGTCATGTCGAGCCCGGTTTCTGTAGCCGCCTGCATGGGGTCCAGGCTGCGGTTTTAAGTGTTAAGCTTAAATACCTCGACCGCTGGAATAAAGCACGCCGCTATAACGCCAGAATATACGATTGTCTCTTCAGGGACTCAGCCGTTGTCCCGCCGGTCCGCGCCTCACACCATTCGGGCGACCATGTTTACCACCTCTACGTCGTGCGTGTCGATGGGCGTAACAAACTGAGGGCGTACCTTTCCGGGCAGGGGATAGAAACAGGCATTCATTACCCGGTACCGCTTCACCTGCAGCCGTCACTCAAGGGATACGGTTATAAGAAGGGCGATTTCCCGGTCACTGAAAAGGTGGCGGAAGAGATCGTGTCGCTCCCGATGTTTCCCGAACTGAAGGAATCCGATATCGAGCGCGTAGCACATGAGGTTATCGGTTTTTCACTCAAATATCCCAAGGTGGCTTAACACCGCTTTTGCTGAAATGCCGATGCCCAGATAGCAGAGGCTAAGTAGGGGCTATTATCTCAGTCCTTAGCTCTGTGTGAATTACCCTAAGTCGCTACTTTACCTATAGATACAGGAATAGCAAAG
>PFFU01000060.1:12464-30669 GCA_002783345.1 Candidatus Aquicultor secundus | reverse complement strand
TTACCTATAGATACAGGAATAGCAAAGCATTTGAGGCACTTTCATTTTTCACAGATTTTGCTGTCGGCTGAAGCATTTAATCTATAAATGCCTCTATTTAAAACTTTCGAATAAAAAGCCACTTCAAGCGGCCAGTAGCGCTACGCTCACCCCTTGTACTGTTAAATTCACATCCATGGTGTATTGGCAATCACCGGTTCGCATACGTTTACAACACTCTAATTTTGAGCATAACTCCAACGTCTTAGATGTCTAGGCGGAAAACTCAGGTGCAAAGAAAAGGCATTTACCGTGCTGAAAAATACTTTTAGGCTTATCTGTCAGTTGAATAGTAGATGTGCTGGTAGAAAGAGCAATACATTTAAACAGATTATCGCCTATTTACTAGCTGGGATTACCTCGTATTTCATTAGGGCAGCGATCCGTACGAGCAGTTTGACGAGGCCTAAACCGAGGGTTATCGATGATCTTGCCACCAGCATTCAAGGCAAGTATGAGGATTTACGAGGCCAGGTCGAGGCTATAGCTGCACACGTTTATGAGAATATCGGATATTATTCACCGAGCATATGGACACATCCCTCACATATCATCAGGCTTGGCGTCGGTGATTGCAAGAACCAGGCTTCGCTTTTACAGGCCTTGTTTGAAAGGTGCGGGATTGCGTCGGAACTGATTGTCGGTGTGACTAATAGGTTGGATGGCATGTCTGATGTGCATGCCTGGGTACGCGTTGAGATAGACGGTGTAAGTCTTATATGCGATTCGACCATCTCGGGTAAGGCCATGGACGTAGCCGAATACGAAAATGCGGTAAGCGGGCTAGTTGATATAACCCCGGAGTACCTTCTGAAGGAGCCGATATCGGTAACGTACGGTGTCGGAAAGTTATCTTACCGGTAATGGTGCCGGCAGGATCAAATAGTCGCATGGCACTTATGCACATGAGAAATAACTAGACTTAACAGAGGGAGGTGATGGTGTGAAAAGAGCGTATGAAGCTCCAAAAATTGTTACATATGATGAGGAAAAATTCGATCCAAAATACCACAGAATCAACAGAAGCCGTCTACGCTTTAGGGGCCTATCTGTGTCATCAAACCACGCTTGCCCCTGCACGTGCGTGCCAAAATCAGGATAAACGTGGCGAGGGTTGGCTTATAAAAGAAGAGCCAGTTGATGCCATGCGACTATTTGATCTTATCAGATTACACTAGGCACATGTGTCATAGACAAGTTCATGCGAAAGGTTTCTGAATGGGAGCTATTCAACAAAGAGGAGAGATTTTAAGGAGAGAGCCCGGTGCCTCAACTAATTACAACTTTTATGGTATTTCCGTAGAGGTTATAGCCGAGAGCAAAGACTTGATACATGCGCTGAATCATATCTTCGCGCATTTTATGTGCGGAAAAGAAGGCAAGGCAGATTTAGCAGTAGAGCTTTCAGGTAAGAAGCGGTATCTTACAGCCTCCGTTCGTTCCGGTTTAAAAAGTTTTTCTTTTGATACGTGGCCTATTGCCTTATTAACCCCATCGAGTTCAGACGGGATGAGATCGTACAAGGTAAAAAGCGGCCTGGGCTTTTATGAGCTGCTGAGAACCGCCTACTTTACGGTTTTCTCTTTTGTGTTGGCTAACCTTGGCGATTTCTTACAATTTCATGCCGGCGCCGTTGCCAAAGGTGAGGCAGGAATAATTTTCCCCGGTGGCTCCGGCAGCGGTAAAACGACCCTTGTTCTTGCGCTAACAAGGGCTGGGTATAGCTTTTTATCTGATGAGGTGTGTCTTATCGACCCTTCTAACCTAACCGTATCTTCTTTCCCGAGGAGCGTCTTCCTTGGCAAGGATGTCATCGACAAGTTCTCAGACCTTAAAGTTGGCAGAAACCGCGGAGACATCTTCATCACACGCGAGAAAAAATGCCTCATTGAAATCGATAAGAATTCGGTTTACCAAGAACGCTTACCTGCAAATATTCGCTATATTGTATTTCCCAACTACCAGCCAACAGAAAAAACAGACCTTAAAGAAATCACCGAAAATGAGACCATCGCACGACTTATAGCGGCAGGAAGCGTATTAAACATGACCCATCTCGGCGCTGATCAAGGGGCGGTGCTCGACTCCATTGTTGAAATTGTAACCAGCGTACCTTGTTTCGAACTGGTTACCTCTAATTTGGATGGCGCATTAACGGTTATCAATAACTTGATGATTTGAAGCTCTCCAATCCATATTTGCCCTGCAAGCTAAGTACCATGAGCTGCGTCGCCAGCTACCTTTACTGATATTTTAGCTAAGCTATACATATCCTATGCCTTCAGTGCCCGGTTAAAGGACGCTGGAATGGGATACTAAGATTGGCTTGTGGGTCTACCCTCAATATAAAAATAATAAATGGTTGTTTAGGTGGTTATTGTCATATCTAGCAGCATAGATTAGCAGTGGCCTCGTTTTTCGCAGTGTTTTATTGCGAACAAGAAGGGGTATTTCTGTTTCCTGGCTCACCTTAAATTAGGCATTCGGTATCCATACCAGGAAGAGCGAGGCGATTTCAATTTACGCAGTGGAGACTGAGCGGTTAATCAAAATATTTTACCCGCCGCGAGGCTTACTTAAGGTTGTATCCAAATCACCGTTGAAAAGTGAGTTGACGGCTGTCGATGAAGTCAGCCTTAAGGTTAACGAAGGCGAGGTCTTCGGGCTTCTTGGGCCGAACGGTGCCGGGAAGACGACACTTATAAAAATGCTTTGTACGCTTATTCGACCGACATCCGGGCGGGTATTGATCGGTGGGGTTGATATTTTGCAAGAGGAAGATAAAGCCAAACGCCTTATCGGCCTGGCCACGGCGGATGAGAGAAACTTTTATTGGCGTCTTACAGCCCGCGAAAACCTTGAGTTTTTCGCCGCTCTCTCCAACGTTCCCCGGGCTCGATTAAAGCGAGCAGTGAGCGAAGCGCTGGAGCAAGTTGGTCTAACCGACGCAGCCGATAACATGTTCTATAGTTTTTCGAGCGGCATGAAACAAAAACTTGGAATCGCTCGGGCACTTCTTGTTAATCCAAGAATCCTTTTTCTGGACGAGCCGACCAGAAGCCTTGATCCAATAACGGCGTTAGGCGTCAAGCAACTTATCAGGAAAAGGTTCGCTGATGATCAGGGTAAAACGATTTTCTTGTCCACCCACCGGTTGGAGGAAGCCGAGCAGCTTTGCGATAGGATCGCGATAATGGACGGCGGCAGGGTAATTTTTGTTGGTTCGGTTGGTGAGCTGAGAAAAAAGGTCACACAAAAAGACAAGTATATAGTTGAGACAAAAGGATTATCCGATAAATGGCTGGCCAAGGCGGCATTACGCGAAAGCCTTCATGATATATCTCTGAGTAACATCGATGGCAATGGAAGCTGGAGGCTTGAGGTAAAAACGCGGGAAGGCGATAGTGTTTCGAAACTTCTGGGTGAAATCGTGGCCGGCGGCGGTCGAGTTGTTTCGTGTTACAAGGAGCAATGCCGTCTGGAAGACTTATTCATCGACCTGGTTAAAGGAGGCCGATCAAACTGATGCTAAGTAAAATCATAGCCTTTTTAAAGCGAGACTTTAAATCTGAAGTAAGCTACCGCTTTTCTTTCTTGATGAACCTCTTCAGCATATTATTTTCGATCGCCACCTTTTTCTTTCTCTCAAAACTCATTGGTAAATCGGTCGGCTTTCAACTTAAGGAGTATGGGGGGGATTACTTTTCTTTTGTCTTAATAGGCATAGCGTTCTCCAGCTTCTTAGGAACCGGGCTTAGCAGCTTCTCTTCAACAATTAGCGGTGCCCAGTCAGAGGGGACGCTTGAAGCAATGCTTATCACTCCAACTAAGGTTTCGGGGATTATCGTCATGGCCTCTCTGTGGGATTTTCTAATGACAGCTTTTGACGTGATCTTATACCTCGCCCTTGGCTCGTTGCTTTTTGGCGTTAACTTAAGTAAGGCCAACGTTCCAGGTGCATTGCTCGTGCTTATTCTTACAGTAACCGCATTTAGCGGGCTTGGGATAATTTCAGCCAGCTTTATTATGGTGCTCAAACGCGGAGACCCGATTAACTGGCTATTTGGAACCTTCTCGAGCTTCGTCGGAGGGACCTTTTTCCCGATAACCGTGCTGCCGGTCTGGCTGCAGAAGATGGCCTACTTGTTCCCGATATTTTACGCGCTAAGGGCGATGCGACATGCAGTATTACAGGGGTTTTCTTTCATGGCATTACTTCCAGACATCGCTGCGTTGGCGCTATTTTCCTTAATCATCCTGCCAATCAGCATGGTGGCATTTAAAAAGGCTATTAAGTTTGCAAAAACCGATGGGAGTTTGGTGACGTATTAATGAAAGCACTTATCGCAGGAGGAGCGGGTTTTATTGGGTCGCATCTTTGCCGTTTACTACTAGCAAAAGGTTTTGAGGTTATCTGTGTCGATAACCTAATGACCTCGACATTGGACAGTATTGCAACTCTAATGGGAAGAAAGGGCTTTCATTTTATTAAACATGATATACGGGTACCGCTAGCAATTGGTGGCATTGATTATGTTTTCAACTTGGCAAGCCCGGCAAGCCCTATTCATTACCAAAAACGGCCAATTGACACCCTGATAATTAATGGTACCGGCACATATGAGTTGCTTAAACTTGCGGTGGACAATAAAGCGCGTTTCCTATTGGCCTCAACTTCAGAAGTTTATGGTGACCCAAAGCTACATCCGCAACCGGAACAATACTGGGGAAATGTAAATCCGGTTGGAGTACGCAGCTGTTACGATGAGGGGAAACGTTTTGCTGAATCCCTTACCACGGCGTTTTCAAATGAATATTCACTAGATACGAGGATCGTGCGGATATTCAATACCTACGGGCCATTTATGCGTCCAGATGATGGCAGGGTTATACCTAACTTTGTGAACCAGGCACTTAAAGGCAGACCGATGACCATCTATGGCGATGGATTACGTACACGCAGCCTTTGCTTTATAGATGACTTGGTTCGGGGCCTTTATCTTGCGGCTATTTCTGATTCCATCGATGTAAAGCCAATAAACATCGGATCGGGCGATGAGAGGACGCTATTAGAGCTGGCAAACCTAATTAAGGCATTAGTTGGTTCATCCTCTGATCTTAAATTTTTACCAGCTTTAGAGGACGAACCAACTAAGCGGAAGCCCGATATAACTAGAGCAAAGCAAGCTCTAGGATGGGAACCATTAACAAGTTTGGAAGAAGGGCTAGCGGTGACTATAGCTTGGTTCAGTGAGCTAAGGTCACTTAAAGAGGAGACTACGCATGAATATCCTAGGTAGTAAACTGCATATATTCAAAGATAATGCCTTTAATCGAACAAGCTTTTCATTACATGCAAAGCGGACCCTAGATGTCTTTATAGTATTAGGTGCAATACCGCTATTGCTACCAATATTCGCTACTATTGCTGTTTTAATCAAGTTTGACTCTAGGGGCCCGGTCATATTTAAACAAACCAGAATTGGCAAAGGCGGCAAGCCGTTTAACATGTATAAATTCCGCTCTATGTATGATGCTGATCACGATAACGCTCATAAGGATTTTGTGCGTTCGCTCTTTAGCGATCAGAGCCAGCATACCCATGATACTATTTATAAGGTTATAGACGATGGGCGGATTACACGGATAGGTGCTTTTTTACGGAAAACCAGCCTTGATGAGTTACCACAGCTTGTAAATGTACTTAAAGGGGAAATGAGCCTAGTGGGCCCGCGACCTGATCTGCCGTATTCTGTTGAACTCTACGAGCAAAATCACCTCAAACGCTTTATTGTATTGCCAGGAATAACTGGCCTTTGGCAGGTCAGTGGACGGTCAAGTACATCACTGTTGGAGATGCTTGATCTTGATATTGACTATGCTGATAACTGGTCTTTCTGGTTAGATATCAAAATCCTTGCACGCACAATAATAGTTGTAATAACGGGACAGGGGGCATCTTAGATGATGAATAAAAAAGTTAATGTGGCACTTATTGGCTATGGTTATTGGGGGCCCAACTTACTGAGAAATTTAAAAAGCTATACAGAGTGTAACGTTGAATATGTGTGCGATCGTTCGCTAGACCGGTTGCACAGGGTAAGGAATCATTACCCTAACCAGCCAGTAACTCAAGATTTCAACTCCGTTATCAACAATCCGCATATAGATGCGCTTGTCATAGCCACACCGATATCAACTCACTTTTCTCTGGCAATGCGGTCTATTGAGGCCAAAAAGCATGTGCTGGTTGAAAAACCACTAACAGATAATGCACACGACGGCGAGGTACTGGTGCGGGCCGCTTCGAGAAGGGGTGTAAAGCTTATGGTAGGGCACACCTTTCTTTTTAGTCCGCCGGTTCGGAAAATTAAAGAGATTATTGATAGCGGCGGGCTGGGGAGTATCTACTATGTTTCTATGAGCAGAGTTAACCCAGGTCTACACCAAAATGATGCAAGCGTAATTTCCGATGTTGATGTTGTATGGGATTTAGCGCCCCATGATATATCGATGTTGCTATATTGGCTAAGTGAGGAGCCGGCTAGCGTACATACATGCGGCCGTGGTTGTATGCGGCCGGATGTGCCGGATGTGGCTTTTATTAATATAAGCTTTCCATCCGGTGTAATTGCTGAAATCCATCTAAGTTGGTTATCACCCGTGAAGATTCGTCGCACGATGGTTGTCGGTAGCAAAAAGGTAATTATTTACGATGATACCGAGAGCATAGAAAAAGTTAGAGTTTTTGAGCATGGCGCTGAGTTCGTGGAAAACGAGTCTTTCGGCGAATTTCTCTGGTCGTATCAAACCGGTGATGTCTACGCACCGAGGTTGGATAACTATGAACCACTTGCGTCTGAAATCAAGCATTTTCTTGATTGTATAGTCAATGACAACAACCCGATTACCGATGGGTTAGCGGGATTGCAAGTTGTTAGAACACTTGATGCGGCAAGTAAATCGCTGTTGGAAGCAACAAACACTTTTGGGGAGGGGTCTAATGGAGGCAATGGACAGCATGATCGCAAGCCTGAACATGATCTATCCTAATGTATCAATTGGTGATGATGCGCTGATCGAAGCTCCATGTGTAATTGGAAAACCTCCGCGCAACACCGCTGCAGGAGAACTTGCGACCGTCATTGGAGAACATGCAATTATTCGTCCATTTAGCACCATTTATGCGGGCGTTGAAATAGGTGCGCGGTTTCAATGTGGCCAAGGTGTAAGTATTCGTGAGGGCAATACTATTGCTGAAGATGTTAGCATCGGAACGAATGCCGTGCTGGAGTATGGCAATAAGATTGGCTCAAGGGTGCGCATTCACACCGGGTGTTTTCTTGAGGATGTTACGCTTGAAGATGATGTAATCATTGCACCGCATGTGGTATTTACCGACGATCTGCACCCACGTTGTCCCCGTTACAGCGAGTGCAGAGGTGGCGCGATCGTAAAATGTGGAGCGCGAATCGGCGCTAGCGTAACAATTTTACCGGGCGTAACTATCGGTGAAAATGCGCTGGTTGGCGCCGGGTCTGTTGTCACCAAAAACGTTCCTGCCAATGCAGTAGCCGTTGGCAATCCCGCAAGAGTTATAAAGTTTATTGACGACCTTGAATGTAGTAGCGGAATATTTTCCAGGCCGTACGTATGGGTGTCGCAGAAAAAAGCCAGTTGAGAGATAAAGGTAGGGATGAATAAAATTGGCGTTATTGTATTTCCACCATATCAAGCCAGGCTTAAGTGAGCTGGTTACTGCAAATATAGACGGGCAGAGGATATTCTTCGCTAGCGACGTTAATTGGTGGGGTACGGCAAACGGCCCGAGTCCGATCGGTAGCGGGGACGCAATTAGTTACCATACTGATTCCGTAACCGGTGTTAGAGTATATGATGTGGATGCCGATCCATGGCTAACCAGTGCCCCGTTTTAGTGTTTAAAAGCTTAACCTTAGTAAAGGCCCGCTATGAAAGCGGGCCTTTACAATGCATCAAATTATTACTGTTCCGCCAGTCAGAACTCTAACATTATATATAAACATTATATAAGCAACTAGATTGTTTAGGGGCGGCCCCTTAAAGCGGCCGCCTTTCTGCTTTTAGTGGGGCCACACGGGTTGCATTACGAATACCCCACACGGTATGACGTCGTATTTTTATCTTGCAAAACAGGTAAAGCGCGGGCTATTTTCCTTGCTAAAGTGCTCTGTTTCTGTTAATCTGGACTTGTTTAGGCAGGCTAAAAAGGCGTTAACGCAGAGGTTATTCATCACCCCTGTCAGGTTTGCTTGCCTAAACACCAAAATTGCGCTTCCTGACGGGGGTGCCCCATTTTGAAAAAGACGGTTGTAACGTCACGGATATGGAGAGTTGCAAGTTCTATTATGGAGCTTAATCCTGGAAGGCGAAAAACAGCTTTATTGATAACCTTCGGGCTGATTATATTAGCAATAGTCCTCGCTCTGGTTGCCCCGGAAGAAAAAACTCTAGGAAACTACATCAGACTAATCTACATACACGCGGCAGTAACCTGGGTCGGCATGGCTATGTTTGCAATCTCGGGTTTACTCAGCCTTTTTTATTTTGCCGGCCTTATCACCCGAAGCGGACCGCTTGCCAAGAAGACCACCAACGTCCTCCACTTATCATCGGCCAGCCAATCGACAGCGATTCTGTTCTGGACCGCCAGCGTTATTATGGGCTCATATGCCGCCTCGCTTACCTGGGGCGGGAGATGGTGGACCGAGCCGCGCCTGCGGGTTGCGGTCATTATTCTGTTAATGGCGATTGTCGCGTTTATTCTCAGGTTGATAGTGCAGAGCGCACCGGTGCGGGCCGGTATAAACCTTGGGTTGCCCGTTATATCGGTGTTGCTGCTTACAAAGACAGGTAAGCTAGTGCATCCCAATAACGCCTTTGCCAGGTCGGATTCATTCCAGATAAAGCTGTTTGTCGGCCTTATTACGCTGGTATTTATCGTTGTAGCAATCAACGTCACGCGGCTATTTATCGCCGGGTTCAAGGATAAAGAGGCCAGGGTTTACGATTGACCCGACCAGCTTTTATATATATGCTACAAAGCATAGTAGACATAGCAAAAAAAAGGTTTGGAATGCCCCGTAGGCCGGTTGCCGGCGGGGCACGGAGATAGAATTTGGAGGGAGACTTAGATGGTTGATAGCAAAAGCAAGACAAGGTTGCTTATCGTTACCGGCATCCTTCTTGTTGTCATCGGCGTCATGATCTGGCAGTCGCTGGGCTCGGGCGCATCGGTATCTTACTATAAAAAAATAGCTGAAGTAACGCGCGATTCGTCTTTTGTCGGAAAAAACGTAAATGTCGGCGGCCAGGTTAAAAAAGGCTCTGTTATAAATAAGGGCCACACCTGCACGTTTACGATTGTTGATCAGAAGGACAATACTCAACAATTAGCGGTTGAGTATTCGAAGCAGCTGCCATCGACCTTCGGCGACGGCATCGATGTCGTAGCGGAGGGCAAGCTGGTTTCGAAAGGCAAGGTAGTCGCCGATAGCATCGTCACTAAGTGCCCTTCGAAATACGATTCGAAGAAGAAATCAGGAGGAAAATAGCTTATGCGTATGATTGGCTTGCTCGCCCTTCTCGTGGCGATAGCGATATCCGTTTTTTCAGCTTACAGCTTCTATCTGGGCAACAAAGCTAAACCGCGAAAAGGGGAGCAGCAACAAAAACTGGCCAGTTGGGGCATGGTCTGGCAGTTCATAAGCGTGACCTTTGCAAGTCTCACCCTGGTTCTTGCTTTTATTAACAATGACTTTACGTTCGGCTATGTCGCCGAGCACTCCTCCCAGACGATGAGCGTGTTCTATAAGATATCCGCGTTCTGGGCCGGTCATGAGGGCTCGTTGTTGCTATGGCTCTGGATGCTGACCGGGTACACTGCGGTTCTGGCGCTGTCCAATTTAAAAAGCAACGACCGTCTAAAATCGATGGCGTTATATATCTCCAACTACGTCCAGCTCTTCCTGGTCATCACGATTATTGCCGCGACCAACCCATTTAAAGGCCCGATCCCCGAGATGAATGGGGTGGGCGCCGGTCTTAACCCGCTCTTGATGCACTGGGCGATGGTTCTTCATCCGCCGACGCTTTTCATGGGATATGCGGGCATGACCATACCGTTTGCCTTTGCGATTTCGGCGCTTATAGACAGAGACGCCACGCGCGCGTGGATCGACCGCGCTCATAAATGGACGCTCTTTGCGTGGCTCTTTTTGACCGTCGGGATATTCTTAGGTGCGCTTTGGGCCTACGTTGTTCTCGGCTGGGGCGGCTACTGGGGCTGGGACCCGGTGGAGAACGCATCGATCCTGCCATGGCTTACCGGCACCGCACTTTTACATACCTTTACCATGTATCGCCGCAGGGGCGGCATGAAGCTATGGGCGATATGGCTTGCGTCGCTCTCGTTTATCATGGTCGTTATGGCGACGTTTATTACGCGCTCGGGCCTTATCAGCTCGGTCCACGCGTTTCCCGATATCAGGGTAGACCTCACCTTGTTATTTGGCGGCCTCATGCTCTTTGTTCTCGGCTTAACGGCATATTTGTCGCGTAGCAGGAGCAAGGAGTTCGAGACCCAGGAGTTCTTCAAGGACTTCCTCTCCCGCCACTTCACCTATTACTTAAACAACGTGGCGCTTGTGACCTTTACCTTTATCATCCTTGGCGCGACGGTCATCCCGCCGTTCTTTAAGACCTCGGTCGGCCCGGACTTTTACAATGCCCTGGCCAAACCTCTTGGAGCGCTTTACCTGTTGCTCGTCGTCACCTGTCCGTTCCTCGGCTGGACCAAGACGGACCCGGGTAAGCTGCTTAAACACCTTGCCGTACCGGCGGTATCGGCCGTCGTGCTGGCGGTTCCGCTGTATCTTTTCGGAGGGAACATCTTCAATTTCGCCCAGACCTTAAACGCCGGCTCGGGAAATATTGTTACGCAAGCATTTAACTTCGTTCTTCTCGTAGTACCGATATTTGCCATCATCGCCGTTCTCGAACTCTTCTATATCACCGCAAGCACGAGGGCCAAGGGCCGTGGCGTCGGGTTCTTCTCGGGGCTCGTTGCGCTCTTTAAGTTCAATCGCAGCACGGCCGGGGGATTTGTAGGTCACCTCGGCATGGCTGTTATGATGATAGGAATCGCCGGCTCTCAGCTTTACGTGCAGGATATTCCGGCAACGATTAAGAACCAGCCGGGCCAAACCATCCAGGTCAGCAATTACACCTTGAAGTATGCTGGGACTAAAGAGTCCCAAAAGCCGGAAGAATATGTGGTTAATGCCAACTTTGATATGCTGGACCGTACCACCGGCAAGTTCCTGCGGCGGATCAGCCCCCAGCTTATCTTTCATGAAGCCCAGCAGCAGCAAACAACAAAAGCGGCCATCTATTACGAGCCGTTCAGAGACATATTCGTCGTTTTAAACAGCATCGACCCGCAGGGCAACCTTTCGCTTAATATAAAGGTAAATCCGCTGATATCATTCGTCTGGATCGGAAGCTTTATCCTGGCGCTGGGTGCCATGGTTTCAATGTGGCCCAAGGCGGTTGCCGTAACCGAGGAGGCCGAGGACGAAGCGGATGCAACCGAGCCGAAGAAAAAAGTTAAAGCGGGCAAGCGTAAAGAAGCGTTGGCGGGGGCCGAATAAGCTGTTTATGAAACAAGTAGTGGAGCCTTTGGAAAAAGAAAAAGAAGGGGATGCTTCGGGCATGTCCCCCGAGGTCGAAGTAAAGAACCTCTCAAAAGTATTCGGGAAACGAAAAGTTCTCGATGACATATCCTTTGAGCTTGAAAGGGGCGGATTTCTCTCGCTGTTTGGACCAAACGGCGCGGGTAAAACTACGCTTATCAAGATAATCTCAACACTTATCGCGCCGAGCAGCGGGGAGGTTCGCCTCTCAGGCATGGACCCCACGAAAAACTCGGCGGCCATAAGGGCTAAAATCGGGCTTATCTCGCATAGCCCATTGCTGTACCTCGACTTAAGCGCCGAGGAAAACCTGCACTTTTACGGTGCGATGTACGGCGTCGAAAACGTGGATGCGCGAATCGACGAACTTTTGGACCAGGTTGAACTGGGGCACCGGCGCTACGATTTGGTGCGCACCTTTTCCAAGGGTATGACCCAACGTCTTGCGATTGCACGTGCCCTTCTTCACAAACCGTCGGTGCTTTTCCTGGATGAGCCGCACACCGGTCTCGACCCGCATGCCGTCGATATTCTTGAGAGTCTCATCGACAGCATCCGCAAGAACCACACGTTTATTATGATCACGCACAACATCGACCGGGGCATCTCTCTTTGCTCTAAGGCGATGATTCTGTATAACGGGCAGATCGTTTTCTACCAGGATAAAAACGAGCTTGATATCGATAAGTTTAAAAGCATCTACCACCAGCGCGTAAGGGGTGACTCGTAATGTCGGGCGGTCGCCAGATCGGCGCAATCGTCAAAAAGGATATCATCGCCGAGCTTAGAACTAAAGAGATGGTCGTCTCCATGTTCCTGTTTGTGCTGCTTATCATGGTAGCGTTTCATTACGGGTTTGGCACGACGACCGATTTTAGCCCGTTTGCCGGCGGCCTGATATGGATCGCGTTTTTGTTTACGTCGCTGCTGGGCTTAAACCGCTCCTTCGTCCACGAAAAGGATGAGGGGTGCCTTGAGGGGTTGCTCCTCTCGCCGGTAGACAGGCCGAATATTTTCTTTGGTAAGATGATCGGCAACTTCATATTCTTAACGATCGTCGAGATCATCGCGGTGCCGCTCTATCTGGTGATGCTTAACCTCTCAATACGGGGGTCTGTTCCGATGTTTATCCTGGCAATCGTCTTAAGTAACATCGGGATATGCGTCGTCGGGACGCTTCTTTCGACGATATCGATTAATACGAAAATGAGGGATATGCTGCTGCCGCTTATTTACCTGCCGATTAGCTCGCCGATTCTTATCTGCGCCGTGACTTCAACCAACGGGATAATGGGCGGCGTAACGGGTGAAAAGTTCGCCCCCGTGATAAGCGCAATGAAAATACTAGCGGCGTATGATATAATGTTCTTGCTGGTAGCATATGCTCTTTACGATTTTGTTATAGGGGAATGATTATGAAAAAGGCGATTACTATACTGTTAGGCATCGGAAGCGTCCTGTTACTTACCGGCATCGCATACGCATTTCTTGTCGCGCCCATCGCCGTCGATCCTAATACCGGTAAAGAGGTATTTCACCAGAAGATACTGTACTTCCACGTGCCGGTCGCCGAGACATCGCTCGTATCGTTTATTCTTGCGGCGGTCTTCGGCGCGCTCTTTCTTTACAAAAGGGAGCGCAAATACGATTTCTTAAGCCTTGCGGCGGTCGAGCTTGGCTTTATGTATGGTCTACTCGTTGAGATGACCGGTATGATGTGGGATAAGGCGGCCTGGGGCGTATGGTGGCAGTGGGAGCCGAGGCTTACAACATACCTCATCCTGATGCTCATGTATTCAGGATACTTTGTCATGCGCTCGTCGATCGGCGAGGACAGCACCAAGGCCCGCTTTGGCGCGGTCTACGCAATCATCGCCGCGGTCAACGTCCCGCTGACGTTTTTCGCGATCAGGCTTATCCCCTCGATACATCCGATACTTTTTGATTCGTCGGGGGCAGGCCTGGAAGGGCCGCTTCTCGTGGCGTTTCTGGTCTCGATGTTCGGGATGACGTTCTTTTACGTATCGCTTCTTCTAACGCGGTATCAGATGTTTGGGGTAAGCGAGGAACTTGATATTTTGAAGAACCAAATTGGAGGTTAGTGCTATGAAGGACCAATTGCCATACGTAGTTGGCGTCTATATGGGTATCTGGGTGGTGCTTCTCGGATACGTATTCATAGTCAACAACAAACTTTCGGGGTTAAAAAAAGAACTCGGCGCCCTGAGTAAGGCCGTCGAAAAGAAGAACAAATAATGACTCCCAAGAAACTTTTAACGGGTTTGGAGCGAATTATTTGGAAAAGTTAACTATTATACTCTTTTGGCTGGCGCTCGTATCGGGTGTCGTCAGCAGTCTTGCTTACATAGGTAACTTCGCAGCAAGGGCCGAGCGCCGGGTGCATGTATATACGGCGCTTGGAGCGGCGTTAGGTTCGTTCGCGCTTTTGCTGCTTGTTATATTTTTAAGGGCTCAGGCGCTGGGCATCTCGCAAACGGCCGGGCCCTTTACGGTGAGGATTATTTTTGCGGCGTTCATCATCGGCGTTTTTCTTTTAATTGAGTCGATTTACGCGGGAAAAAGCACCAAGGTTAAGGCGCTCGGTACGGTCGTCATGCCGGTTGCGGTTATCCTGCAGTTTTTGGCCTGGCATGCATATGGCCTCAGCGAGCAGTTAACCCAGCAGCTCAGGAGCTACTGGGTCGGCATGCACGTGACCTTCGCGGTGCTGGCCTACGCATCGATGACCGTGGCGCTTGCGCTGGCGGTTGCCTACATCTTGCAGGAAAAGCAACTAAAAAATATGCGGACCAAAAAACCCGGCAAGATTTTTCGCAAACTCCCGTCGCTTGAGATATCAGACGACCTGTGCCATAAATCCATCGCATTCAGCTTTACGTTTTTAACATTGGTCATAGCAACCGGTATCATGAGGGCGGAGATGTTGCCCGAGTGGTCGATGTGGTACATGGACCCGAAGATCCTTATGGCGATAGCCACCTGGGTCGTTTACGGATCGTACCTCGTTGTACGCGCCGCATTGGGGTGGCGTGGCAAGAGGGCGAACACCTTTGCGATCCTCGGGTTTGCCGTGGCGATCGCCACGTATCTCATCGGCAATATCGGTTTTATCACCGAGATCTTGCCGAGCATACACAGATATGGTGGGGGTCTCGGTTAAGTAATGGCTTTTTACCCGTTATATATAGACTTGGAAAGTAAGAAATGCGTCGTAATCGGCGGAGGAGATGTTGCTGAGAGAAAGGTTATGTCACTCATCGAGTGCGGGGCCGATGTTACGGTCGTAAGCCCGCAATTTACCCCGGGGCTTGCCCGCCTGGCAGAAGAAGGCCGCATAACGGCAACCGGGCGGGGCTACGAGCCGGGTGATATAGATGGGGCGACGCTCGCGATAGTGGCAACCGATAACAACGAGCTAAACAGGCAGGTTCATCAAGAAGCGACTGAAAAAAACATACCGGTTAATGTAGCGGATGTACCAGAGCTTTGTTCCTTCATCGTATCCTCGACAGTTCGCAGAGGCGACCTTGTTATAAGTATCTCTACCAGTGGAAGCTGTCCAGCCCTAGCAAAACACATTCGCAAACGGTTGCAACACGCGTTCGGGAGCGAATACGCGCGGTACTGTGAAGTCTTGAAGGAGTTTCGTGCGCAAATCGCCGGTAGATATGATGAGCCCGAAGAAAGAAAACAAGCCTTAAACAGGTTACTCAAGTCGGATGTACTCGATTTGATCAAGGAAGGTAAGGATGGCGAAGTAGAGGAAAGAGTACGGTCATGCATATAATTGTTGCCGGTCTAAGTCATAAGACGGCCCCAGTTGAGGTCAGGGAAACAGTGACGTTCCCCGAACAAATTTTATCGGATGCCCTGCACATGTTGACTGGTTACCCCAGCATCAACGAGGCGGTCATTCTATCTACGTGCAACCGCATGGAAATCTACGTGGTTGCCAACGACCCGGATAAGGGCAAGGACGACGTAATCCGCTTTATCAGTGATTACCACTCGCTGGAGCGCGATAAGCTCGAGAAGTACCTGTACTTCCGGGAGGGCAAAAATGCAATTCTGCATTTGTTCAGGGTTGCTTCAAGCCTTGATTCTATGGTGATAGGCGAGGCGCAGATCCTCGGCCAGGTAAAGACCGCGTATAACGCGGCATTTGAGGCCGAGGCGACTTCTACGGTCATGAACCGCCTCTTCCGCCACGGGTTTTCAGCGGGCAAGCGGGTGCGGACCGAGACGGAAATCGGCGAGAGCGCGGTCTCCATCAGCTACGCCGCGGTCGAGCTTGCCAAGAAGGTATTCGAATCCTTAAGCGGCAGGACGGTTATGTTAATCGGTGCCGGCGAGATGATCGAGCTTACGGCAACGCACTTGCTCAGCAACGGCGTAAGCAACGTCATTGTAACCAACCGCACCTATGAGCGCGCCGAGAGCCTTGCCCGGAAATATAACGGGGTTGCCGTGCGGTTTAACGACTTCGTCGACCAGATGGTCCACGCCGACATCGTAATCAGCTCGACGGGCGCCCCCCACTATGTCGTAACCAAAGACCATGTAAGCTTCGTGATGCAAAAGAGGAAGAACAAACCGATCTTCTTTATCGATATCGCGGTGCCTCGGGACATCGACCCGTCGGCCGCTAAGATTTACAACGTCTTCGCTTACGACATCGACGATCTGGACTCCGTCGTTCAGACCAACCTTGAGGAGAGGAAAAAGGCTGCTACAATAGCCGAGGAGATAGTCGAGCACGAGGTACTAAGCTTTAGCTCCTGGCTGGCCACCCTCGAAGTGGCGCCGACAATCGCAAGTCTCAGGCGCATGGCTGAGGAGATACGGCAAAAAGAGCTGGAGAAGCACCTGCGCAAGCTCCCGAACCTCTCGGAGGCCGAATTAAATACGGTCAACGCGCTTACGAGCGCAATCATAAACAAGCTGCTCCACCAGCCGATTGTCAAAGCCAAGGAGTACTCGACCCGAAAAGACGGCTATCTCTATATCGAGTCCCTGAAAGTGCTGTTTAACATCGAAGACGAAGAAGAAGATGAAGAGCCGGAGGGCGCCTCAGCCTTTGTCTCAAAGCCCGAGGCTTCATTTAAGATTAATAGGTGATTAGATGACAAAAAAGAAATTCATTCTTGGAACCCGCGGGAGCAAACTGGCGCTCTGGCAATCGGAGCACGTGGCTTCGATCTTACAAGAAAAAGCCGGGGTTGAGGTCGAGTTAAAGATCATCAAAACCCAGGGGGATAAAATCCTCGACGTGGCGCTGTCGCGCATCGGGGACAAAGGGCTTTTTGTAAAAGAAATCGAGACCGCTTTGCTTGAATGCGAGGCCGATCTGGCCGTGCACAGCAGCAAGGATGTGCCGACGCAGATTCCCGAGGGCTTAACGCTCGGCGCTTTTCTAAAACGGGTCGATCCCAGGGATGTATTGATATCAAAGAGCGGGCAGGGACTTGACGCATTGCCCGCCGGTTCGGTCATCGGCACGAGTTCACTGCGCAGGATAGCGCAGATACTGCACCGCCGCCCCGATTTAAAAATCGAGGACGTGAGGGGCAACCTCGATACGAGGCTTCGCAAGATGGATGACGGATTGTTCGACGCCATCGTGCTTGCCGCAGCGGGCCTTGATAGGATGGGCTGGGCTGAAGGGATTACCGAGCGCATTCCGTCAGACGTTATGCTCTCGGCCGTTGGCCAGGGCGCAATCGCCGTTGAGGTTCGCGAAGGTGATGAGGATATGCGCGAACTCATGACCTATCTCGAAGACCCGGCAACGAGGGCCGCTGTTACCGCCGAGCGGGCGCTTTTGCGCGAACTTGAAGGCGGCTGCCAGATACCGATAGGCGCCCTGGGCGTTCTTGAGGATGGCGTATTAAAACTCGACGGAATGGTCGCGGGCCTCGATGGCTCACGTCTCATCAGGGACAGCATCACCGGTGCCCCCGAAGAGGCCGATGAGCTTGGCGTGCGACTTGCAGATAAATTGAAAAAGCAGGGCGCGGACGAAATCCTCGCCGAAGTCAGGGCCGAGATTACCGAAGTCCCGGCCGAGATTACCGAAGTCCCGAAGCCGATTCATACGAATGGATAAAATCGGTGAATAGGTGGATAAGGATATCTGCTTAAGGGCAAAGGATTGGTTGCTGTCATTCTGAGCGATAGCGAAGAATCTCGGGTGCGGAAACCATGGACCGCCCATCAACAGGGCGGTCGAGCAGGGAAGCTGTCATTCTGAGCGATAGCGAAGAATCTCGGGTGCGGAAACTTTGTTTGAAGTAAGAGGGTTTAGGCTTAGATAACAGAGTGAAATAGATGGTTTATAAATGCTTGATAGCTACTTCTTACTAAGGTAAATCAAAGCTTAGACAGAGTAAGTGACAGAGAAGAGAAGTGCTCTC
>PFFU01000060.1:4887-12452 GCA_002783345.1 Candidatus Aquicultor secundus | reverse complement strand
GGTTCAGAATGACAGGTAGGGAACTCTGGGCTGGATCTTAAAATAAAGGTGAATAGATTGAACGGTAAGGTATATCTGGTCGGGGCGGGTCCCGGTGACCCACGACTTATAACGCTAAAAGGGATTGAGTGCATCGCTCAGGCCGATGTCGTAATCTACGACCGTTTGGCAACAAACCTGTTGTTTGAGCACGCCAGGGCGGGGGCCGAGTTTATCTATGTCGGAAAAGCCGAGGGAAAGCACTCGGTCACCCAATCCGATATCAACATGCTTCTGGTTGAAAAGGCGAAGGAAGGCAAAGTCGTTACCCGCTTAAAAGGGGGCGACCCGCTTATCTTCGGTCGTGGCGGCGAAGAGGCGCTGGTTCTGGTTGAAAACGGCATCGAGTTTGAGTTTGTGCCGGGAGTATCCGCCGGCAATGCCGTTCCCGCTTATGCGGGCATTCCGGTCACCCACCGCGGTGTGACCTCGACGGTCGCTTACGTGACCGGCCACGAGGACCCGCTGAAGCAGACCACCGATATCGACTGGAAGAGCCTTGTCGGCATCGGCACGATTATCTTTTACATGGGGATGCGCAACCTGCCCTCAATCGTCGAGCAGCTTGTAAAAAACGGCCGCTCGCCGGAAACGCCGGTCGCCGTTGTAAGGTGGGGGACTACCCCGCAGCAGCAGACGGTCATCGGCACGCTTGAAACCATCGTCGGCCAGGTCACCCAGGCGCGGCTGAGGGCCCCGTCGATCATTATCGTGGGCGACGTTGTAAACTTGCGGCAGAAGCTCTGCTGGTTCGAGAAAAAGCCGCTCTTCGGCAAACGCATTCTCATAACCCGCGCAAAAGAACAGGCAAAAGTGTTTTCGGAGATGCTAACCGATCTCGGCGGTAACCCGATTGAGATCCCCACGATCAAGATTACCGATCCGGATAGTTTCGCTAATATCGATGCGGCCATCGAGCGCCTTGAAAAAGGTCCCGGTTACGACTGGATCATTTTCACCAGCGCAAACGGCGTCCGCTATTTTATACGTCGCATGAAGACCCTCAACAAGGATATCAGGATTCTTGCCGGGGCGAAGATCGCAACCATCGGCCCGGCCACCGCCAAAGCCGTGAAAAAGCTTTTACTGCATATCGACCTGACCCCCAAGGAGTTTGTCGCCGAAGGGCTCATCGCCGAATTTGAAAAACTCGGGGCGCGAGAAAAGCGCTTTCTTATCCCAAGGGCTCTGGTGGCGCGCGACGTGTTGCCCGAGAGCCTGCGCACAATGGGCGGCGAGGTCGATGTCGCCGAGGTGTATCAAACGGTTCTGGATACACAAGCCGCACAGCGCATAAAAGAAATGCTGGCAGAGAAAAGTATCGATGTCGCCACGTTTACAAGCCCGTCGACAATCAACAGCTTTGCACGGCTGCTTGGCGACGAGTTTAAAGCGCTCATGGACGGCGTATTGATCGCCGCAATCGGCCCGGTAACGGCGGATGCCGTATGGAGTCTCGGTCTCAATGTTGATATCCTTGCAGAGGAGTACACTATCCCGGGTCTCGTCGATGCAATATTGAAAAGGGCCCAGAGGCCAGGGTCAACCACTAATATTCTTAAGTAAAGGAATTGATGGCTAATGTATTTTCCGACATATAGGCCGCGCAGGCTGCGCAAAAACGAAAACTTTAGAAGGATGATACGGGAGACGCACTTAAGCGTCGATGACTTCATCTACCCGCTCTTCGTAGCGCCGGGGGAGGGTGTAAAAAAAGAGATCTCATCGATGCCGGGCAACTACCAGATGTCGATCGATAACATTATCGAGGAGGCAAGGGAAGTCAGAGACCTCGGCATCCCCGCGATTCTATTGTTTGGAATACCATTCGCAAAAGATGAGGTGGGCTCAGAAGCTTACGATGAGGACGGCATCGTCCAGAGGGCCATCCGGGCGATTAAAAAAGAAGTTCCGGATCTCTTGGTCGTAACCGATGTGTGTCTCTGCGAGTACACGAGCCACGGCCACTGCGGGATTATCCGCGACGGAGAGGTATTAAACGATGTCACCCTCGAGCTTCTTGCCCAGGAGGCGCTCACGCATGTAGCGGCCGGCGCCGATATGGTGGCGCCATCCGACATGATGGACGGACGCGTCTCGGCAATACGCTCCAGTTTAGATGAGAACGGGCATCAAGACATCCCGATCATGGCGTATTCGGCAAAGCACGCCTCGGCGTTTTACGGTCCGTTCAGGGAAGCCGCCGAGTCCACGCCGCAGTTCGGCGATCGTCGCTCGTATCAGATGGATGCGGCAAACGGTCTTGAAGCCCTGCGCGAGGTGTCGCTTGATATCGAGGAGGGTGCCGATATCGTTATGGTAAAACCGGCGTTAAGTTGCCTTGACTTGATTTACGCGATAAAGAAAGAATTCGGCTACCCGACAGCCGCCTACAACGTGAGCGGCGAGTTCTCGATGGTAAAAGCCGCAGCAGAGAAAGACTGGATTGACGAGAAGCGCGTGGTCATGGAAATACTGACCGGCATCAAACGCGCCGGTGCAGACATAATCATTACCTACCACGCAAAAGACGCAGCCAAGTGGCTGCAAGAATAAAGATTTTCTGTAAGCAGGAGGCTATTGTTGTGAGTAATCAGGAAACGCCAAAAGCCGAGATAAAGGAGCTCAAAGGGACTGTGCCCCCACCGAGAATGATCGCATGGGAGATAACGCGAAGCTGCAATCTTGCATGCATTCATTGTCGGGCGTCCGCCCTGCATGGGGCATACGAAGGGGAACTCTCGACGGGGGAGGCAAAGGCGCTTCTCGACAATATAAAATCGTTTAGCGATCCCATTATCATTCTAACCGGCGGTGAACCGCTTGCCAGGCCTGATTTCTATGAAATAGCAAAATACGGGCATGACATCGGGTTGAGAATGGTTCTCGGTACAAACGCAACACTTATGACCCCCGAGATAGCCGCCAAGCTAAAAGAAGTCGGTATACCGAGGATGAGCGTTAGCATTGATTTCCCGTTTGCCGAAAAACATGATGAATTTAGGGGACTGAAAGGCGCTTTTGACGACGCGGTCAGGGGCATAAAAATCGCCCAGGAGGCGGGAATCGAAGTGCAGATCAACTCGACCATTACCAAGCTCAATGTCGAGTATCTTGATGATTTGCTGAAATTTGCCAAGGATGTCGGCGCCGTGGCGTTCCACCCGTTCCTATTGGTTCCAACCGGTCGCGGCAAGGAGCTGGAGGAGCAGGAGCTTCCGCCCGAAGAGTACGAACGCGCGCTGAACTGGGTCTACGATAAGCAAAAGGAAGAAAAAGATATCTTCTTTAAACCCACCGATGCGCCGCACTACTTCAGGATCATGCGCCAGCGCGCCAAGGCCGATGGGGAGAAGGCGTCGACGATGATGTCCGGGCACCCGCACGCATCACGCGGTCTTGAGACTATGACGAGGGGTTGTCTTGGCGGCATCGGCTTCTGCTTTATAAGCCACGTAGGCCAGGTTCAACCATGCGGCTACTTTGAGAAGGCGGCCGGCAATGTCAAAGAGAAGCCCTTTAAAGAAATCTGGGAAACCGCACCGCTTTTTGCGGATTTGAGAGACTTTGATAAGCTTAAAGGCAAATGCGGGGTCTGCGAGTACAAGCGTGTCTGCGGCGGCTGCCGCGCCCGTGCGTTTGAGGCCACCGGAGATTATCTCGCCGAAGAGCCGTACTGTGTGTACGTGCCAAAAGCGGCCGCAGTGGCCGGTGAACCGGGGTGCGGCTGCGGAAGTCAGGGTTGTCAATAAATCATTAACAATCGTTTACTATTAATATACACTACCATAATCCCAGTGCTTTGCGCTTGGGATTACTGCAGGTAGAAGTAGGTAAGATGCATATTAACCTATAATGTACAAGATGTTAACTAATAGTGTACATTAGCTAATGTAACGTATAGTGGGCGTTAAGAATAACATAACGTCAACTAATAATAGACGTAAAGAAATAGTTAACGTTAATAAATACTGAACAGGCGATTTGTATATAGCCGCTTGCAAAAGTGCACTAAGAAGTATTATTAGTAAATATTATTAGTAAGTGTTATTAGTAAACATTATTTATAAGCATTTTATTACCATATTCGGAGGTAAAGCATGGACACATCGAGATCTCGGCAGTTATTCGACGAAGCCCAGAAGTATATCCCGGGGGGAGTCAACAGCCCGGTGCGGGCGTTCAAATCGGTAGGATTAAGCCCGCTGTTTATTGCAAAAGCGAAAGGCTCGAAGATATACGACGTGGACGGCAACGAGTATATCGATTACGTTGCGTCCTGGGGGCCGATGATTTTAGGCCATGCGAACGATGAGATAAGCACAGCGGTAAGGGCCGCCCTTGAGAACGGCACAAGCTTTGGTGCGCCCACAGAACTAGAGGTCGAGATGGCAAAAGCAGTCGTCAATGCCGTGCCGTCGGTCGAAAAGGTAAGGATGGTAAGCTCGGGGACAGAGGCGGTGATGAGCGCCATCCGACTGGCGCGCGGTTATACCGGGCGCTCGAAGTTTATAAAGTTTGAGGGCTGTTATCACGGGCACTCAGATGCATTGCTCGTTCAGGCGGGCTCCGGTGTTACCACGCTCGGCCTGCCGGACAGCCCCGGTGTTACCAAGGGCGCTGCGCAGGACACCATCAACCTGCCATATAATGATCTTGAAGCAGTCGAGAAGCTCATCCGCGAACAGCACGAGCAGATAGCCGCGGTTATCATCGAGCCGGTTGCGGGAAACGCAGGGGTTATCCCCCCAAAAGAGGGCTTCTTAGAGGGCCTAAGAAGGGTCACGAAAGAGTACGGCATCGTTTTGATATTTGACGAGGTCATCACCGGCTTTCGTATATCGTACGGCGGCGCCCAGAAGTATTACAACGTCATGCCCGATTTAACGTGTCTCGGCAAAATTATCGGCGGCGGCTTCCCGGTCGGGGCGTTTGGCGGTCGCGCCGAGATTATGGATGCGATTGCGCCGGTAGGCTCGGTCTATCAAGCCGGAACGCTCTCAGGCAACCCGATTGCGATGACCGCCGGCATTACGCTGCTCAATATCCTTAAAGACCCCAAAATCTATGAAGAACTGGATCGCAAGAGCGCACTGTTTGCCGATGGCCTGAAAGCGGCCGCCGAAGAGGCGGGAGTACCCGCGCAGTTTACCCGCGTAGGCTCACTGAGCTGCATGTTCTTCACAGACCAGCCGGTGTATGACTACCAGAGCGCAAAGACATCCGATACGGCCAAGTTCGCCGCATACTTTAAATCGATGCTCGAGCAGGGCATCAACCTCGCCCCATCGCAATTCGAAGCCGCCTTCATTTCAACCGCCCATACCGAAGAGGACATCGAGCGCACGATAGAAGCAGCCGGTAGGGCACTCAAGAGCTTAGTTGTAAAAGCATAAGCCTGAGCGCAAACAATGCAGGTAAGTAAGCACTGCTTACTTTTTTCTATCCAAGTAAATTGCCCGTCATCTTCAATGCGCTTGAGAAGACATCCAGGTAGTTCTGGGGATTTAGTAGGTAATCGAATTTGTCCGGGTTTTCGGTTATTGATATGTAAAGCGGCCTGGCTTCGGTGAGGCCGAATTCCGGCACTTCGTTTGCCTGCGCCCATTTGGGTACGCTAAGCTCCACGTAGTTTTCGTTTTTCTCCCAGGAGAAGTCTTCAAGTTCGTAGTAAGCGCCGCCGTGCAGTTCTTCGAGCGGTTTATATATCGATTTAAAGCCGTCCGCTGTAACATTACTCATAACCAGAGGCTCGTCCCCGGGGTTAATCGTTATATGGCCGTAGCCTGGGGGAATTACGACTTTTTGTCCCGGCAGGGCCTCGACTACAAAGAATTCGAGCACCTTATTTACATCCACCTTCTGGCAGATATAGTGGGCGCGCCCGCTTATTACCTCGTAAACTTCGGGATAAGTAACGTTGGCACCGGGGATGTGGGGATGGTAGTGTCCGACGGTTTTAACACGCTCCCGCCCGACCATGCCGGGTTGCAGCGTTGTGATATCATAGCGGTAGTTTCTTTGTCTAAACATGCTCTTGTCATCCGGCCGGCCGACGTCGCGATACATGAAATAGACTTCCTCGGGGCCCCTAAGCAGGGAATTCGGTGCCAGAACAACCTCTAAAGCGGCCAGGTGGCGGACGTCCGGCTTCACCTCCGGCAGACCTCCCTCGAATACCAGGCGGGCATCCTTTAGTTGCAACGGTAGACCTGAAACTGTATCAAGCTTTAGCAAAATCCACTCCTCCATTCTAGGCAGTAGGTTACTGATATATGGATACAACGGGATACGACAAAGTGATTTCTACCCCTGATTAAAGTTTTTAATCGGAGTCATTAATTAGTTGCTTAGTTGGTATTCTAAAAAAGCACGTGGTTTTCCTGCAAAGCTGAGGGTTTTTATTAGACCGCTAAGTGGCGGAAAGCGTCTTTAACGGTCGCCACCACCACTCGTTGCCACGATACCAGTCGATCGTCATGGCCATCGCGGTGGCAAAGTCATAGTGCGGCTCCCAGCCGAGAGCGCGCACTTTCGAGGTCTCGATCGAGTACCTGCGGTCATGCCCAAGCCGGTCGGGCACGAACTCAATCAGCGATTTCGGCTTTTTCAAGTGGCCCAGGATAGTTTCGGTGATAATGAGGTTAGTCACCTCGTTGCCCGCGCCGATGTTGTAGATACCGCCTATTTCACCGCGATGGAGCACCGTGTCTATGCCGCGGCAATTATCCTCGACATAGCACCAGTCGCGCACGTTCTTGCCGTCGCCGTAGATGGGGACGGGGATGTCCTCAAGCAGGTTGGTGGTGAAAAGCGGTATTAGTTTCTCCGGATATTGATACGGGCCGAAGTTATTTGAGCTTCTAGTGATGATAACCGGTATCCCGAACGTCGTGTAATAGGAGCGGCACAAGAGGTCCGCCGAGGCCTTGCTGGCAGAGTAGGGGCTGCTCGGCTCCAGGGGGTCGGTCTCTTTAAATGAGCCCACGTCGATGCTGCCGTACACCTCATCGGTGCTGATCTGCAAGTACCGTTGGATATCAAGCTCGCGCACGGCCTCAAGCAGTACTTGCGTGCCCATGACATTAGTGGCTATAAACTCTTTGGCCGAGGTTATCGAGCGGTCGACATGGCTCTCCGCCGCAAAATTAACCGCAGCGCCGCATCCTTTTAGGGCCGCTATGACGGCGTTCGCATTGCAGATATCGCCTTCAACGAACCGGTAGCGCGGATCTTTGTCGATCCCTTTAAGATTATTCAGGTTGCCGGCATAGGTCAGCTTATCAAAGTTAACGATCTCGTACTGCGTGTAGGAATCCAGCATATACCGGATAAAGTTCGAACCGATAAACCCCGCCCCGCCCGTCACAAAAATCTTCAAAACCTAAAACCTCCAAAGTTTGTAATTATGGCTGCCTTACGCCTTTCAGGCTTCAGTTTACGGCGATTACTCATTTGTTCACCGTCATTCTGAAGCGTTGTGAAGAATCTAGTGAGCACTCACAGGCTTCTGTCACTGAGCTTAT
>PFFU01000060.1:0-4873 GCA_002783345.1 Candidatus Aquicultor secundus | reverse complement strand
TCTGGTTATCTAAGCCTAAACCCTTTTACTTCAAACAAGGTTTCTGCACCCGAGATTCTTCAGTCGCTTTGCTCCTTCAGAATGACATCCCAGCAGCACTCTTCTTTAAACCAACTTTCCAGACCCACACCGCCTACCGCGTACTCCCTACTGCCTACCAGAACCCACTTCCTCGACCCACACCCTATCCACCCATTAACCCTATCCACCCGTTAACCCATTCACCCATTAACTCTATCCACCTGTTAACCCATTCACCAGTTTTTCTTCTGGCTTCTACTCTTTTAGCCGTGCTTGATGCCCCAGTCGTAGGGGATTTCTTCGCTGTTGTAGGGAAGCCGGTGCTCGTCCGGTTCCCGGTAGTTATACGGCTGCGTGGGGATATTAATGACGATAGCCTCCGTTTCGCTAATGCATTTCCAACCGTGATACACATCGGTCGGAACCTGAACTAGTACGGGATTGTGCTCGCCGATAAAAAACTCGTTGGCCTTACCCCTGGTGGGCGACCCCTCGCGCCCGTCATAGAGAGCGAGCTTCAGCATTCCCTTGACTACCACTATATTATCGGTTTGCAGCTTATGCAAATGCCAGGCTTTGATAACCCCGGGGTAAGTGGTTGTCATATAAACCTGTCCGAACTGTCCGAACAGTTCTTCATCACTTCTCAGGATCTCCATCAAACGCCCCCGCTCATCGGGAATCACCCGCAAGGGTTTCAGTTTCACTCCATTGATCACGCTTTAAAACCTCCACATAATATATTTACTTTTAGCAAGAGGCGGGCTTTGTCTTGACTCATACGGGGCACTTCTTATCTACAAAACTTCAACATCGCTATTGTCGCCTACCATAAGTCTATAGGCCCGTGGCCTTTGCTCGCTTCTGTGCACTCTTACGTTTCGCCCAAGAAGGGAATCCTCGATGCGACTTCCGATGTTCTCAATAACGCACTCGGCCAGGATAATGCTGTGCTCCACTTCGCTTGAGCGGATGGTTACGTTGTCGTGAACCGAGGTAAAGGGTCCGATATATGAATGCAGTATCTTGCTTGACTTGCCGATAATTGCCGGGCCCCGCACCACCGAGCCGTGGATTTTCGCGCCGGCCTCAACGATCACCTTGCCGTAAACGACACTGCTTTTATCAACCGTACCTTCGATTCTCGTTTCGATATTCTCAAGCATGATGCGGTTGGCCTCGAGCATGTCTTCGAGCTTGCCGGTATCCTTCCACCATCCCTCAATCACGTGCGGTTGCACATCATAGCCCGCGTCCACCAGGTACTGGATGGCGTCCGTAATTTCGAGTTCACCCCGCCTGGACGGCTTGATGGCGTTGACCGCCTCAAAGACGTTTTTATCGAACATATACACACCGACCAGAGCAAGGTTGGATCGCGGCTCCTTTGGCTTTTCAACCAGGCTTTTTATCCTGCCGTCCTCAAGTTCGGCGACGCCGAATGCCTGCGGGTTCGGCACATGTGCAAGAAGTATCTGGCAGTTGGGCTTTTCCTGTTTAAACTCGTCAACCAGGCCGCATATTCCGTCTTTGATGAGGTTATCGCCCAAAAACATAACGAAGGTATCGTCCTGGATGAAGGGCTCGGCTATCTTAACGGCGTGGGCGAGGCCCAACGGGGCTTCTTGCTCGATGTAGGTGATGGCGACGCCGAACCGGCTGCCATCGCCCACAGCTTGCTTTACCTCGTCCTTCGTCTCACCAACGATGATACCGATCTCGGTGATCCCCGCGGCCCGCACCGTTTCGATCGCATAAAAGAGGATCGGTTTGTTGGCCACCGGTACGAGCTGCTTGGCGCTGGTAAAAGTGATTGGCCTCAGGCGCGTCCCGGTTCCGCCGCTTAAGATTAAACCTTTCATACAACTATCCTCCAGCAGAAAACGCATAGTACGGGAATGAGCTATTTATTAATTCACGTAATCGGGAAAGTTTAAACAACAAAAGAATGCCGCCATCCAACCATCGCTTCGATGGATAAGGAGGAGGGGTTTTGAAGGTACTTGTAACAGGTGCGAAAGGCATGCTCGGCACCGATATGGTCGATGTCCTTTCGGGCGAGCACCGGGTCATCGGGGTAGACATCGGCGAGGTGGATATCACCGATGCCCGTGCCACCGAAACACTCATTTTTGAAGCAGAACCCCAGATCGTTGTTCATACGGCGGCGTACACCGACGTAGATGGCTGTGAAAGCAATATACGCCACGCCTATCGCGTGAACGCTATAGGGACGCGAAACATCGCCCTGGCATGCCGAAAGGTCGGCGCGGCAATGCTTTACGTCAGCACGGATTTTGTTTTCGATGGGGTCAAGAGGGAGCCTTACCTTGAGCGGGACCGGCCGAATCCGCTTAACGTCTACGGCTTTTCTAAGTATGCCGGCGAGCAGTTTGTGGCAAGCCTTCTTGCCGAGCACTATATTATTAGGACCGCCTGGCTTTATGGCGAAAACGGCAAGAATTTCGTCACCACCATGATGAGGTTGGCTGATGAACAGGGGAAACTCAAGGTGGTCGACGACCAATTCGGCTCTCCGACATATACGGTTGATGTTGCTCTGGCCGTTGCCCGTCTTATTGCGACGGGGAAATATGGAATATATCATATGGTTAACACCGGTCAGGTATCATGGTGTGGCTTTGCGCGAAAGGTGCTAGAATTAAGTGGGAGGCACCGGGTACCCGTTAAGCCTATATCTTCAGAGCAGTTGAGCAGGCCGGCAATAAGACCCGCATACTCCGTTTTACAAAACAGCGCGCTTGAACTAACTATTGGGGTTACGATACGCTTGTGGGAAACCGCACTCGAGGATTTTATTGGGAACAGGGCGGTTTAAAAGGAGAGACAAAAGTGCCTAATACAACAAAGAAGAGCGTAAAAAAGGCGGTTATTCCGGCTGCGGGCCTTGGAACCAGGTTCTTGCCGATCACCAAATCGCAGCCCAAAGAGATGATCCCCGTTGTGGATAAACCCACGATACAGTACGTGGTAGAGGAAGCCGTCGTATCAGGCATCCACGATATCCTGGTCATTACCGGAAGAGGCAAACGCGCCATCGAGGACCACTTCGACCGTTCCTTTGAGCTTGAGTCGATCTTGAAGAAGAAAAACGACTACATCGCGCTGGCCGAACTTGAAGAGATTGCAAAGCTTGCGGACATCCACTATATACGCCAAAAGGTAGCCGCAGGTTTAGGTCATGCCGTTCTTTGTGCGGAAAAGCACATTGGGGACAACCCTTTCGCCGTTCTTCTTGGGGATGCGATAACCTTAAGCGATAACCCATGTACCAAGGCACTAATAAAAGCATATAACAAGCTAGGGTCTTCAGTCGTTGCGGTTGAGCGCGTTCCCATGCAGGAAGTCAAAAAATATGGGATCATACAGGCCGAAAAGGTTGGGGAGCACCTCTACAGGGTAACGGATCTCGTTGAAAAGCCGTCCCCAAAAGAGGCCCCGTCAGATCTTGCGATGCTCGGCAGGTATGTCTTAACCCCCGGTATATTTAAAGCGCTCTCAAAAACAGAGCCGGGATTGGGCGGGGAGCTGCAACTTACCGATGCCCTTAAGCTGCTCTTAAAGAAAGAGCAGATTTACGCGTTTGAGGTAACCGGCCCTCGTTATGATATTGGCAACAAACTTAGCTGGATAAAGGCCACGGTCGAGCTTGCGTTGATGAATGAGGAATTCGGGTCCGAGCTTAGGGCGTATCTTAAAAAGCTGCTGGGCGACTAGACGATTTAGATATCATAACAAGGCGCTATAGCGCTATAGAGAAGTAAAAGCGCAAAAGCCCACTGCTATGAAAAAGCAATATTTTAGGTATCGGTATTGTATATGGCATACGGTTACTTTATTGTAATAGTACATGGAGGGCAGGCGTTTATATACAACTGGGGAAATAGAAGAAGCCAACAAAGTAAGTCCTATGCCGCTTACTTACCACGCGATACTCTCAACACACGATAAGAACCCGCTTTTTAGCTCTGCGAACAATTGCAACAACCTTGCGTACTTGATTTTTGAGACATCCGTTTTGCACAAGTACAGCCTGTTCGCTTTTTGCATTATGCCGAACCATATCCACCTTCTGGTGCAACCGGGAAACGTCCTGATGAACCACTTTATCAACCTGCTAAGGTTTAGATATGAGTATGTGCTGTCGCGTAGCGGCTACAAGGGTGCAATCTGGCAGCCCGATTTTATAGACTACCCGTTGCCCGATGAGGAAGTAATAAATACAGCGCTCTTTATTTTTGAGAACCCTGTGCGAAACGGTCTGGTTGAGAACGCGGCGGAGTACCCTTTTTCATTTGTCCTTGGCGGGAAAAAGTATAAGCCGTGATCGGCTTATTTAGTGTGCGTCGAGTTAAGCAGTAATCTGGTACGACCGCCGGTAAACTGGCCGATAAAAAACGCGAGGACGGTAAAGGGCAAGGCCATCCAGCTAAAGCCAAACGCCAGACGCAGGACGATAATCGCCGGTACGGGCAAGTGCACTGCCAAAAACCATCCTCTGGAGTAGCGCTTCTGGCTTGCACGCCAATAGCCAAAGGGGAGGTTTATTAAAAAGACGATAGCCATCAACAGGGGCAGACTCATGCCCAGGTTCTCCTTGCGTATGATCCGATCCGGCAGCGAAACTACTGCAGAACAAACTTTATCGGGTAACGATACTTAAATCAAGAATATCTAAAATAATTGTATCCAGCAAGGCGGAATTATGTGGGTCTAGAATGCGAGCAGAAGCCAGGAGCCCAAAGAGCAGAAGCCGGGAGCCGGGAGCCAGGAGCCAGGAGCCAGAAGGTGTGGGTCGAGAGAGCGGGTTTTAGTAGGCAGCAAGGAGTAT
>PFFU01000210.1 GCA_002783345.1 Candidatus Aquicultor secundus | reverse complement strand
CAAGATCCGGCCCCCAGAGAAACGCGTCGATTTGAACGGAGGGATTGCGTTTTTTCAACTTCTCAAGCGCGCTAAACGCCAGGTCTATCCCTTTAACTTTATCGATCCGGCTAATGAGAAGAACCTTCCCGTGAGTACCGTCAAACCCCTTGGGCTCGAACATCTCGGTCTGGATCGGGTTCGGTAGAAACATAGCGTCGGGGCGCACTTTATCGGCATGCACTTTTAAGTCCGGGGTCGAGTAAAAGACTTTATCGGCCCTATTCAGGCTCATGGTCGTGGGCGTTTTAAACAGGGGATGGTAGAGATTGCGCCGGATATCGGTACCGTGGCAGTGCAACCAATAAGGATATCCGCCCAGTATTCCGAGAACGCCGAAATAGGCGTAATGGATGTGCACGATATCATAGCGCTCCTTGCGAATCTGAGCCGCAAGCGCCCGCGCATCCGTAATCCTGTTTGTTATAACCCGAAGCTTGCCGAACTTCCCCGATTTATTAATTCCCGTATAAGGCTGGTAAAGGGTGGCATCAACACCAACCTTTTTTAATCCTTTAACCAATCCATCCGGCACATTAGCGACGTTATTTATGTGCAACACTTTCATTCTTGGTCTTTCTGTTGCGGTTTTACCTAATATAATAGCATGTTTGCAACGAATGGCTTAAACGGTGAATGGGTGAGTCGGTGAATGGGGTGTGGGTAGAGAGGGTTGGTAAGAGCGAGTGGCGAGTAGCGAATGGCGATTAATTGTCATTCTGAGGCGATAGCCGAAGAATCTCGGTGCACCCACAGCGACTGCAACTTACTAGAGTCTAGGCGTAGCTTAACTATTGTAAGAAGAAGGTTTCCCCCCAGACCCTCATCCCATTCACCGATTAACTTGACTGACGGTTGGCAATGCAATAGTAAAATGGTAGACTTAATGCAGATGCACTAGTAATGCAGCAATGCGCTAGTCATATATTCGACCGCCCGCTCGACCGATTTTAAAAGCCCTGATTTTGGGTAAAAACGATAGCGGTATGCGTGCCTAAAGCTCTTGCCGGAACCTGACGATATTCCATAAATAGGTAATTTGTTTGTAATTTTGTTTGTCGAAAGTATAACGGTCCGATCGCACTAGGAGGTTTTAAATGGCGAGAAAAGGACTTATAGCATTAATTCTTGTAGTGTGCTTCAGCCTTACTTCGGTTCTCCCCGCGTACGCCGCTTTCAGCGATGTTTCAGACGCCAAGCTCACTAAAATAGTTGATGACCTATCGGCCAAAAACATTGTCTCGGGGTTCGCCGATGGGACGTTCCGACCCGATGACCCCGTTACTCGAGCGCAGATGGCAAAGTTGGTTGCAATCGCTAAGAACCTCTCCTCGAATTCAGCTGCAGGAGATGGAACAGCGTTTAGCGATATCTCACCACAACACTGGGCTGCAAGCTATATCAGGGCAAGCCATGCCGCCGGTATCGTTAAAGGTTACTCAAACCCGGATGGCACGTTCTTGTTTAAGCCAAACAAGCAAATCACAAGAGGCGAGCTTGCCAGGATGCTATGCCGCGCGAGCGGGGCCGCACCCATCAATCCGGTAAATCCCGCGTTCAAGGACGTTGGGACCGGTTATTGGGCGTACAGTGAAATTGAGACAGTGGTTTATTGCGGAATCATGGGTGGCTACCATGATGGTACATTCCACCCCAAACTGCCGGCGACCCGGGCTCAAACGGCGATCGCTCTCTCTAATATGATGAACGCCGACCTTACACCTCCGGCTGAAAACACGGCCGCAGTCGGTAGCGATGGCAAGCTCGTTATAGTTGTTGATGCGGGACATGGTGGGGTCGATCCGGGTGCGATAGCCCCGAGCAATGGTTTAAAAGAGAAAGATGTTAACTTATGCGTGGCGCTGAAACTGCGAGACCTGCTTAAAGCTGCAGGGCTTAACTGCATCACGACACGCTCGACAGATGATTCCTTAGTTCATCCCTACGATCAAGTTAACGATCTTGCCGCGCGAGCGCAGGTTGCAAACGATGCTAAAGCCGACCTATTCGTAAGCATCCACCATAACTCGGCCGGATCATCAGCTGCCGTGGGTACCGCTGTTTACAGCTACCCCGGCTCGGCAGAGGGCGCCAAACTTGCGGAAACCATCCAGGAAGAGCTGGTCAAGGCTTTGGGGTGGTCAAACGTACCGGGCAAAGACGATGGAACGCATACGGCAAACTTTGCCGTGTTGCGCAGAACCTTGATGACCGCAGTGCTATGCGAATCGGCCTATATGAGCAATCCCGAAGAGGCCGAACTACTCGCAACAGACGAATTCCGGCAAAAAGAGGCCCAGGGCATCTACAACGGTATCGCCAAGTATCTCAATCAGTAGTTTTGTATTATAATTGATGGACAAAGAAAAATATAAGCGAAAGGAACTTAAGTTGAAGACAGCCATTAAAGTACTCCTCATCTCGGTTTTGGTTGCTCTCTTCTCACTGCTTGCGGTCGGCTGCAATGAAAAGGCTTCACAATCATCAAGCGAAGTCAGAAGCGCACAAGACTATTCAGCAAAGCAACAGGTAAAACAAGGGGCACAAAAAGAGCTGCAGAAGGCGGGCAAGACGCAGAGCGAAACGGCCGTAAAATCAAGCCGGTCGGTAAGACGTATGGTTTCTTTAACGCTGTATTTTAGCGACGAGCAGGCCGAGCATCTGGTTCCGGAGGTTCGCCAAATAGAGGATACCGCAGCGATCGCCAAGGTCGCTGTTGAGGAGTTAGTAAAAGGTTCCAAAGAGAACGGTCTTTACGCCACCATCCCATCCGAAACAAAAGTGCTTAATGTTGATATCATCAAGAATGTAGCATACGTGAATTTCTCGAAAGAGCTTATAGAAAAGCATTGGGGGGGCAGTACCGGCGAGCTTATGACCATAACATCCCTGGTCGATACGCTCACCGAGTTCAAGAACATCCGGAAAGTCCAGATCATGGTTGAGGGAAAGGTCGTCGGCACCATAGCCGGCCACGCCGATACCAGCAGGCCCTTCGCCAGGGACGAGTCGATGATTAAGAAGAAATAATCAAGGTAACAATTGCTGTAGTGTTCGGAGTTTATTATGCGCAGAAGACTAGTAATCATTCTTACCGCACTCGTTATTTCCTTAGTGATCAGCACGCCCCATGTGTTTGCAGCCTACCAGTACACATTTAAAGGCTATGGCTACGGCCATGGTATAGGTATGTGTCAATGGGGAGCGAAGGGGAGGGCGGATGCGGGCCAAACCTACCGGCAAATACTAGCCCATTATTTCCAGGGCACAACCGTCACCAGCAATTATAGCGTCCCCAGCACAGTCAGGGTAAGGCTGTTCGGAAGTTCCAATCTATCTAAAGCTTATATCGAGGGTGAGGGATCGTCGACTTTCGATTTCGTGAAGACCGACGGCACCTATGCGTTTAAAGGCGCAACCGGCAAGTGGGCGGTCGTCCCGGCTACGGGAGGCCTTTTAACGCTTGTTAAGCCCGACGGCACCGTCGCCGTCGATCAACTGGCCGGCCCTATAATTGTTACCGATGCCTCCAACCCGATCGAGGTCTACAACGCCGGCGGTAGCCGGTATCACTCCTACAAGGGAAGCCTCTATGTGTATCCGGTCGATGCAAGCCACCTATACCTGGTCAACTACGTTGGCTTTGAGCCGGAGTATGTCAACGGACTTGGCGAGGTTCCTTCAAGCTGGCCGTATGATGCACTTTATGCGCAGGCCGTCGCCGCGAGGACTTATGCGGTAAAATTCATGAAACCGCAGAATACATTCGATCTCTATGACTCCGTTCAAAGCCAGGTCTATATCGGCGTGGATAAAATCAATGAGACTTCGGGCGGCACCAACTGGGGGGCCAGGTGGGCGAAAGCCGTCGCAGACACAAAGGGACAGGTTATCACCTATAGCGGCGCTCCTATTGCCGCCTACTATTTCTCGAGCTGCGGCGGGCATACCGAAAATGTTGAACTGGCGTGGCCAAACGCGAGCCCCCAGCCGTATCTTAAAGGGGCGGAAGACCGCAACTCGTCCGGCAAGGCGTACTGCCAGCAGACGGGAAACACAAGTTTTTCCTGGACAAAAGTTATCAGCAAGACCGATTTTGAATCAAAGCTGGG
>PFFU01000027.1 GCA_002783345.1 Candidatus Aquicultor secundus | reverse complement strand
TACGGTGTCAGCGTCGTTGATAATCTGAAACCCGATTAAGCCGCTTATCACGACGAGGGACGTTATTAAGGTTGCGAGAAAAAATAGTTTCTTATACATAGCCTATTGTATTCAATTAGAATCATTTTGATGTTTGCCCTACGCTTGTATCGGCGCACAGTATCCGCAGATAAATGCCTATTTATAAAAAATATTCGTCGGATGCACCTGAATTAACCCATATAGGGGAGGGGAAGACTTTCTCGCATAGAGCGGTGTAAATTATTCGAAGACCCCGCGTCAAGCGAGGTTAAAAAGTAACTGATCGGGTGGTTGCTCAAAGCCCCGGTGGGGACGATACGCTCTTACAGTATCTCATCAACCTCTGCCTCATATTCCTTTCCGTATACCGGTAACTTAACCAATTGCTCGAACTTTGATTGCGATGCCGTGGAATTAGTAAAACTTATCGCCGTCGTTATGGGGGCGCCGATGAGCTTTCTGGACTCGCCGATGATTTCGCTTTGGGATGTCCGCTGCCGTTCGGCAAGCCGCGCCATATCCGCCTTGATTGCGAGTATCTCTTTCTCATGCGCCTCTTTATCCTGGTTCAATTCCTGCAGGTGCCGCGCCTTGATGATTTGCTCCAGGATGATCTTGTCGAGCAGGCGTTCTTTCTTCTCGATGTGCTCGAACTCATCGGCCATGATATCCCGCCAGTCCTCGATGCATATGCTTACGCTATTGTAGACTTCGATCACCTGGTTGCGGATGTTTTGCACGAACTCGTGCGCGAGTTCCCTATCCAATTTAAACTCGCCATCGTTGGCGTTGTTTAGTATGGTACTCGCTTTAAGATCGATGGTGTCTAATGTGCGGCTGGTTGTCCGCAGAAGCTCGTAGGTCTTCTTTATGCTTTTTCGGGCTAGTTCTTTTTGTCGCTTGGCGAGCTTTTGTCTGGAATAGTAATAGGTTGCAGCCCAGGTGATAGCGGAGCAGACAACAGGGATAACGATCTGCATGGTGAGTGAGCCTATCCGAAGGTGGATGAAGCCCTCAGGCAGGATTGTGTACAGCATTAAACCGACGGCTATACCGCAGATAACACAGACCACCGCGAGGAACTCAAGCCAAACCTCAACCTTACCGGACCGTTTCTGCATAGTAAGACTCCGCTCTTAGCTTTATGGTTGCTTTGGCATTTGCTTCGAATTTTGGTCTAGCTTTGTAAGGTTATTATAGAACAGTTTAATAGCAGGGTTAAATAGGAAAGTCAAGCATTTCGTTGAAAATATAGCTTTTATACGGCAAGCGCTGTGGTGGGGGCCTAGTTTCCGGTTAACTTTATCCCCACGATATTGGGATTGGATTCAACATTTCCGGCATTATCGATTGCCCGTGCCCGCAGGATATAGCCGGTAAACCTATCTTCGGGCAGTATCCAGATGTATCTCCAGGACGCCTCTGGGCTGCCTTTGCCGTTAATTATTTTTGCCGACACCCAGGTTTCTGCGGTTTTCCAATCATTGCCGGTCCAATACGATTTATCCGATTGCCTGCCGATGGAGACCTCAACGCGGGCGATGCCTGCGTTATCCGCCGATAGTCCGTAGACAGCATAGGTCCTTCCGCCGACCTCAACGGCACCCGTAGGGTCGATGATCGCCGTCGAGGGCCCTGTCGGGTCGCTTTGGGCAACTACGGTGACCATCGCCAGATAGGGAAGTGAAGCTACCAGCTGGTTGTTGACAAGGTCGATGCGCGTGTTCTGTACCGGCACCCACTTTTTTTGTTTTTCGTCATAAGAGACGAGCCGCAAGCTGGTCGGGTCGGGTACTTCGTCCGGCTTGTATTTAATCCTAAATGTCGCCGGACTACCCAGCGGCATTTGCAATGGGTCGAGCCGGTATACAGGGCTATACCTGGTAGCGCCCGTTACATCGGGGACGTCGTTACCCCGCAGCTCCTCGAGCATAATGGTCGTTTCGGTGGAGAGGGCGCCTGCGGGAATCTCCAGGGACACGGTTTGGTTATTATCGGTAACCACGCCTCCGGCAGGGCCAACCGTTTGCTTGAACGATGATTGATATGAGCCTTCGGTGGTAAACGACCACGAGAAATTCGCTGCCAGTGGGTTTTTTGCCGCATCCTTTATGCCGGTTGTTAAGTAAACCGTGTAGGCGGTGCCCGATTCGAGCCGGTCTCTTGGGACAAGCTTGGCCGATTTGGCTTTTTCATCATAGGATGCACTTGCTGAGATCCAGCGCGAGCCCTGCTTGAGATAGAAGGTCGACCCCTGCTCTGTGCCGTCGTTCTTAATGCTTAACGGATACATATTCTCGTAAAAGACAATGCCGATGCCCGCATCCGGTAAGACTTTTGTCGCATTCATCGCCGGGAAGATATGGCGTGTTACCGGCGGTACGGTATCGAGCGTGATGCTGTCGGAGATCACATATGAGTTGCCGCTATCGTCTTTGAACTGGCCGTTTACTATCTTCATACCGTCGCCTTTGGGAAGGATCAGCGTTTTCGTCGGCGCATATTTTTCCCAATCCGTCCAGGTTTGCCCGTTGTCGAGGCTGAAGCGCATGTCCGTTGCGCCGTGTATGTCGATATCCACGCGCACATTTTGGTTGTTGGTGTAGGTGGCGGCATCCTCGATAAAGATATTGCCGACCGGCCCGACATTATCAACTGCGACGTTGTTTTCAATCGGTATGCTCTCCTTGTTTGCGGTGATATCAACCGATCGGGCCAACAACTTAAAGTGGGCTCCGTCGCTCGTGGGAAGCGGCCACGGGTAGACCCATGAAACCGAACGCTCGGCGTTGGATGTTACCCTCGCGTTATTCCAGTATTCGTTCTTAACCCAGCTCGTGCCATTCCACCAGGCCTTATCGTAGAGCCTGATGATGGCCAGCTCGACTTTGGCGACGCCGGCATCATCAATCGCGACGCCGCTTATCGGGTAGATGCTGCCGGTAAGCTTGTTTGCGCCGGTTGGGTTTAAAAACGATGTCTGCGGGCCGCTGCTCAATCCCATTGCGATATCGAGCTTTACGCTATCGAACCAGGCATATATCACGGCTTCACGGGCGTTGCCGTTTTCAAAGGCTGCGCCAAGGCTTATGTGGTAGTCGCCTGTCTGGTTGAGGTATTGGGAGATATCAACCGATTCGGTCGCCCAGGTGTTGTCGTTGAGAACTTGCCGGTTTGCCCAGACGGTCACCGAAGTGTTATCGGGTTTTATAAGGTTGATGTAGATCCGCTGTTCGAGGGGAAGGATAGATGTCCAGTTTTTTCTCCAGACAAACTCGATCTTGCCGGTGCTTCCGGCCTGAATGGGGACGGTGATGCGCTGTTTGGCAAAGGACTCGCCCCTGCTTCTGCGACCGGAAATCGTAAAGCCAAGGCCGCCGCCATTCTCAAATCCGGCGCCGTCAAAGGATATATTGATTCCTTTGGTTAACTCTTGCGGCCTCCAGTTGCCGAGGTCGCTTTTAAAGTCTCCGTTAAGAATAAGCTGGTCGGCATTAGCCGCCGTGGGTGAAAGCGAGAGCGCCAGCCACAGCACTGCAAGAAGTATGAGAAGTCGTGGGGCGGAAAGGACGTTTTTAGTTTCCACCCAATCCTACCCCTGTGCCGGATGACGACGTTGATGATGACGGTGACAGCCCCTGTATTTGCCCGCCGGTCCTCGATTCCAGGGCTTTGAGGGTTTCGTTGTTCGGGTCGATGCTTAAGCCGGTCGCGATGATTCCCTTGGCCTGCACGAAGTCGTTTTGCAGGATATAGATATTTGCCAGCTCGGCAAGAACGCTCGAGCGCAGTTTATCCGCCGGCGGCAGCAGATTTAAGACCTTCTTCCACTCGTCGATCGCGTTATCGTAGTATTTTGCCCTGGTGTCGGCGCGTGCGACCTCTGAGTGAAAGAGGATCACATTCGGAGCGGCCTGCGCGGCGCGGTTCAAGTACGTGATGGCCTCGTTTTGCCTGCCCGTGCGCTCGAGCAGAATACCCACCTTATAGAGCAGTTCCGCATCGTTCGGCTTGGTCTTTAGCAACAACTGGTACTCGTCACCGGCGCGCTTGTTGTCGCCACTGAGCAGGTATGAGGAGGCGAGTATCTCGCGCATTTGGGCATCGTTTTTATTCGCCGCAAGGAAACTCTCAAGGCTTGGGATAACCGCCT
>PFFU01000083.1 GCA_002783345.1 Candidatus Aquicultor secundus | reverse complement strand
ACCGCCTATAAACCATCTGTCTCACTTTGGCTTATCTAAGCTTAGACCCTCCTGCATAAGAAAAAGGTTTCCGCACCCAAGATTCTTCAGTCGCATTCGCTCCTTCAGAATGACATCTAATCGCTGTTCACTGTTTGCTAATCGCTCCTTCAGAATGACATGCACAGAAAGTAGGATGTCGCGGTACTAGTAAGTTGCGGAACTCGCAGGGCAAACCCGCCGGTATAAAAATAGACGTGATGGCATATACTGGTTATTTTCGGAGTAGAGGTATATGGTCTGAAAAGAGCGAAAGCGGTATTATAAAACACAGCTGATTACATAACCGAAAAATAAGGGTATAAAACAACCTGGAATTTGTCAAATGCAAGAGGAATTACATACGACTTGTAAAGGAGACCTGCTATGAAAAAGCCCGTAATCGACCACGATGAGTGCATTGGGGACGGCATCTGCGAACAAATCTGCCCGGAGGTTTTTGAGCTGCGCGATGACGGTCTGGCCTACGTTATTAACGAGAACCCGGACGAGTCGCTCTACGACAAAATCGAAGAAGCCGTAGAGGAGTGCCCGGCCGCCGCCATCACGTTTGAAGAGCAGTAATAGTACTGGTAGTACTGGTAGTACTGGTTATTGGGGCTAGCTTCTCGAGATAAACACCACACCGAGACCTATAAGGGCGCCCCCGATAAAACGGATCGCGCTAACCGGCTCGTTCATGAAACGCCAGGAAATAATCATAACAATTACATAGCCAAGACCCGCAAAGGGATACGCAAAGCTTAAGTTAACCCTTGAAAGAACGATGAGCCAGACAATCGAGGATAGAAAGTAAAGGGCTAAGCCAAACAGGACATAGGGATGCAAGAATGTCTTGATAAGCATGTCTTTGTAGTAGACCAGGTCGCCGGTACCGATACGGCCGACCTGATTCATGCCGCTTTTTAGCAGCAACTGCCCGGCAATAGCGAGCGTGATACTAAATACTATCAATGCGATTGATCTTACCATCGTTCTCTCCCTGCATAATTATAAAATCAAGTATTCGCCCCATATGGCTATAGATAGCTCTATGGGGCTAGAGTCCTCTGAGCTTAAACTTGATGATCATCTTGAGATACTGGATTATCGTCCTGGATACCTTTATTTTGCTTTTGCCGACCTTCTGGTCATATTTAAGCATGAAACCCACTTCGTCGATTTTAGCACCAAGCGAGCGAAGCTTCAAAAGTATCTCGGGAGTCACCGAAAACCCCGTCTCCCGGATAAAACCATCGCCGAATTTACTAAACCCCTGCTTTATAATCTCGGCGCGGAACGCTCTATATCCGCAGGTATAATCGCGCAACCCCTTTGTTGGGAAAAATGCCGTGAGCAACGTGCCTGAGCCGCGGCTTAAAAACTTTCTGAACGACGACAGTCCCCTCTCGACGCCGCCCGGTGCAAACCTCGACGCGATAACGATATCGTTTCCCTGCCGTATTCTTTCAATCATCGGTGGCATGTAAACCGGGTCATGCGTCGCATCGCCATCGAGGGTTATAATTATATCCCCATCTGCGCTTATTTCGGCGGCTTTCTTTAAGCCTTTTGCCATCGTTCTGCCAAGACCGGCATTCGGCTGGTTCTCAAGGGGCAGAATAATATACTTAGCGGATAATTCCTTGATGATATCGGGTGTTTTGTCGGTGCTTCCGTCATCGACGACTATAATGGTGTAGGCAAACCCATTCGCCTGCGCCATATTTGCAATGCCCTCGACAAGGATGCCGAGGTTGCCTTCTTCGTTATATGCGGGTATTACGACGTAGAGCATATCTCATATCCCATCTCTTTTACATCTCTTTTAAAACCGGTGATTGGCGGGATAACTTAACCTGTATTCCTTATTAATCGTTAATCGCTATTCGCTGCTTTTCCAGAATATCGGCTATTCTTTGGCTCGCATGTCCGTCCCCATAGGGATTAACGGCGCGGGCCATTTTATTGTATTCCGCAGCATTACCCAACAAAAGCTGGGCCGCATCGACTATTTTGCCCATATCGCGCCCGACCACCCGCACGGTACCCGCCTCCACACCTTCGGGGCGCTCGGTGACCTCGCGCAACACGAGCACGGGTTTGCCGAGCGATGGGGCCTCCTCTTGTATCCCGCCCGAATCGGTCAATATAAGGTACGACTTGTCTATCAGCTGGACGAACGGTTCGTAGTCAAGCGGCTTGATTAGGTGAACGCGTTCGACGCCGCCCAGGATCTCGCGTGCCGTCTGCTGCACCAGCGGGTTTAAGTGAACGGAAAACACGACCTCGGTATCGGGATTCTTCTGAGCGATTTCCTTAATCGCCCGGCATATCTGCCGTAGCGGTTCGCCCCAATTCTCCCGCCGGTGCGACGTGACTAAAATGATTCGTTTATTATCAAAATCGACCGCCTTGAGATCGGGTTGCGTGAATGTATAGCCCGGTTTAATGGTCTGGATAAGCGCATCGATAACGGTGTTTCCCGTTATATAAATGCGCTCCTCGGGTACGCCGCAGGCCAGAAGGTTCTGCTTCGACGTCTGGGTGGGCGGAAAATGGTAATCCGCAATAACGGTTGTTAGCGCCCTATTTATCTCCTCCGGGAACGGGTGGTGCTTATCAAAGGAGCGCAAACCCGCCTCGACATGGCCGACCTGCACTTTTAAGTAAAAGGCCGCGAGCGCCGCGATAAAGGTGGTCGTCGTATCGCCCTGGACAAGGATGATGTCCGGCTTTGCGTCTTCAAGAACCGGCTTTAACCCAAGCAGCGCCCTGCTCGTAATATCGAAAAGGTCTTGACCCGGTTTCATGATATCCAGGTCGTAATCGGGTTCTATCTTAAAAAGGTCGAGCACCTGGTCGAGCATCTCGCGGTGCTGAGCGGTAACCGCCACAACCGATTCAAAGCTATCGGGGCGGCGCTCCAGCTCCTTGACTACGGGGGCCATCTTGATCGCTTCGGGACGTGTCCCGAAAATAGAGAGTACTTTTAACTTATCTTGACCCATGCAAAACCTCGCATTATGCCTTAACCGGTTGTTGTCTGAAAAACTCTGCGGTACGCTCCAGCCCTTGCTGGATATCAACCTGCGGCACCCAGCCGAGTTCGTCTTTTGCCTTCTCATTGGCGAGATATGTCCGCTCAAGCTCGCCGTGCCTGACGGGATAATAGACCGCATCTTTCGCATATCCGGTGATACCTTTGAGCCGGTCAAAAAGCTCGTTAACCGACGTGCCGGTAGCCGTTCCTATGTTTATCCTCCGGTTATTCCCCTTCTCAAGCGAGAGAACATTCGCCCGCACGACATCACCTACAAACACGTAATCGCGCAGCTGCTCGCCGGTGCCGAATATCTTGACCTCGTGGTCCTTAAGCATTGCTTGGGAAAAAATAGCGATAACGCCGGCCTCACCATGGGGGTCTTGCCTGGGCCCGTAGATGTTGCCGTAGCGAAGCGCGGTGTAGTTGAGCCCGTAAAGAGCGCTAAAGCAGCTTAAGTAGTACTCCCCGGCGACCTTTGCCGCGCCGTAGGGGGCAAGCGGATCGAGCGGGGTGTTCTCGTCTGCCGGCAATACGCTCGGGTCTCCGTAAATAGCCCCACCAGAGGAAGCAAAGATGACTTTTCTTACCTCATGCTTGATACACATCTGAAGAAGGTTGATCATGCCGACGATGTTTACCTGTGCGTCATAGGCCGGGTCTACCACCGACTTTCTGACATCGATTTGCGCGGCGTGGTGGTTAAGAACATCCGGTTTTTCTTTGGCAAATACCAGCTCGACCTCGGGCGAGCGGATATCCAGTTTATAGAGACGTGCTTTGGGGTGCACGTTGCTCTCTTTTCCGCTTGAGAGATTATCGATGACGGCCACATCATGGCCCGCCTCGATATACGCATCAACGATATTAGAGCCGATAAAACCGGCCCCCCCGGTCACTACAATACGCAAAAACCCACCACCCTTTTTAATGCCGCCGTATAACTACGAAAAGCATACGCGCGGCACTGTACGATTACCGAAACTAAGTGCTTCACTTAAACCCGGATTAAGTTAAGTATATCTTAATAGAAAAACAGAAGCCAGGAGCCAGAATAAAACCATCATCTTAGAATAGTTTATCTACGCCTAGTGCCAGAACACCATAATTATTGTGTCATTCTGAGCGGAGCGAAGAATCTAGCGGGCACTCACAG
>PFFU01000121.1 GCA_002783345.1 Candidatus Aquicultor secundus | reverse complement strand
TCTTGGTGAGGTCTTAACCTTACTGAAACTGCGTGTAGGGGAACTCTCCCTGATCGAGGTAACAATCCCGCAAAATTCGCCTGCAAGAAACCATATGATCACTGAACTCGGTCTTCCTAGAAATGCGGTGGCCGTTGCCATATTAAGAGATACGTCTGTCGTGGTGCCGCATGGAAGCACGACTATCGAAGTGGGTGATAGCGTGCTTCTAGTTACACGCCCGGAGCTAGAGCAAGATATTAAGGACATCTTGATGGGGTAGCAGAGTCATCTGTCTTTTGCATACGCAGATTATTTAATCGCTTGGTCATTCAGTATAATAACTTAAGCCCCTGGTATATATGAGAGCGCTGTACCATTGACTGCCTTGCGTTGTTCCTCCCAAGGTTATAGATAATGCCTCTGATCGTACCTATTTATTGCGAATTTAAAACTCCTCAGTAATCGATTGCAAAGTTAGCATCTAATTGGTATAGTGGTATTGTAAGTGCACAATAAGTGCGATTGCCAGTAATTTGTAATAACCCCTAAATATTCTGTGTAAAACTGCCGATAGATAGCTTACGGGTTGATGGCAGAATATGGCAATCGTACTATTAGTAAAGGTTGGAACATGTACGAGAACGATGTCGGTTGGCGTTTACGACATGTACGGGAAAGCAGAGACCTGAGCCGGAAAGATGTCGAGAACTTGACCGGAAGCGAATTTAAAGAGTCAATTCTCGCCATGTACGAGAACGGACGTCGCAGGATTCCGACGCCGCGCCTTAAGCGACTCGCGGATTTCTACGATGTATCGATCGGCTGGCTTATGGGGGAGGCCGTCGCCCAGGACAACAAGAAAGACGTTAGTGTTGAAGCTCTCTTGATGGCGGACCCGAATTTCTCTGAAGAAGAACGTCGTTTAATGCTCGATGTTCTCGAGATCATCAAAGCCAAACGGAGGGCTGAGGGTAAGATTTAAGGTGGTACCCAATGCCTATCTACACGCACCTGTACATCAAAGATCAAGCCAATGCCTTAATTGAAGAGTTTAAAATCGCCGATCCTCCCATTAATGTGCGAGAGATCGCGGGCAAGCTCGGTATCGAGATTATTGAGATGTCGAACGATAGCTGGTTTTACGGTATGCTCACCCGCTACGACGAAGATTTCTATATCGTTATCAATAAGCTAATGCCGGAGACCCAAAAACGCTACGCGATCGCGCACGAACTCGGCCACCTCCGCCTGCACAACCAGGAGTTGGAATACCAGAGAAGGCCGGATAAGGAATACCACCATCGCGAGGCGGACGTCTTTGCCCTGGAGCTTTGCATTCCGACGCGTCTCATACAACGCGAAGCTTTTAGCTGGTTCAACGACCATAAATTCCTGGCCAATCTTTTTGGGGTCAGCGAGCCGTTGATGGTTAAGAAGATGGAAGAGCTGCAGCTTATCCCAAAAGGAAAGTTTAGTTGGCTTTATGCCGATGCGAAGGCCATTTAGCGGGCATAAGGATATCCGCTCCGCGCGGCAAAAATTTTTATCCTGCAACAACACAATTAGTGCATATCACCGCAAATAATCCATATTATACCAAAATTATGCTAAAGCAGAGGGAAAAGCCAACCGATAACTGTACAAATAGTACAGTGATGCACATGTAGTAACGGTTAGCAAGCAGCAAGCAGTATGGTTGTTTAACCGGAAGGGGGTTGGCAGTAGGCGGCAGGAAACGGGAACAACGGCATAGCGACGACGAACGCGTAGGGGGTGCGGAACGTTTTTCGCAAGCAATCAACAGTCTCGTTAAGATTTTAGGAGGGTTTAAAATGTTAGCATGGTTTTACGGAAAATTAGCTTCGTATCTTAGGGAAGAGGATGGCGCAACCGCAGTTGAGTACGGCATAATGGTTGCCCTGATCGCAGCGGTTATTATCGGAACGGTAGTGACACTCGGCGGTAAGATTCTTACAGCATTCCAGACAGTTGTTAGTAACCTTGGTTAAGGGATTTCCATCACCTCAAATAGGCCCCGTGTTAAACAGCACGGGGCCTACTTCTCAAAGCGATTGTAAGAAACGCGCGATTTATAAGCGGTTCATGAGTGTTTAGTAAGCGGCTAGTAAGTCATTAGTAAGTAATAAGTAAGTGATAAGTATGAGCAGGTTATTATGTCTTTATAAAAATATCAAGAACGAACGGGGGGCAAGCTCGGTTGAGTTTGCGATTATCCTCCCGGTTTTGATCCTTATCTTATTTGCGATTTTTGAGTTCGGTCTTACTTACCGCGATTATCTGGCCATCACGCATGCGGCCAGGGAAGGGGCGCGAATGGCCGCGGTCGGTGAATATAGCGAGACCGAAATAAGGGAGAGGGCGTATCCGGTATCCCCAAGCTCGATATCTATCAGCTATCCCGGCGGCACAGAACATGGGGAGCCGGTCGAAGTTCAGGTTACCTTCGATAGGCCGTTACATATACCTTTATTTGACATTAAGAAGGTTCATCTCACCAGTAAAGCGCGCATGCGCATTGAGTACTAGTGGAATTTCGAATTACGAATTGGTGAAGGTATGAGATTGAGAAAAAGGATGAATTCCATGGGGACGATAGAGCGCTTACGTGAAGAGCGAGGGGTAGTCATGATAGTGGTTGCGGCTGCGCTGACGGCGCTTGTCTTAAGCGTAGCGGTTGTAGTGGATATCGGTCTGCTCTATCAAGAACGAAGGCAACTGCAGACAAGCACCGATTCGGCCGCACTGGCGGCCGCTATGGATTTAGCCGAGGGCAAATCGGTCTCGGAAGCAACCTCCAGGGCGGTTGAGTACGTATCGTCTAACGCGAACGTTTCGCCTTCGCAGATCACGGTTGATTTCCCGGGGTCTGCCCGGGTCCGTGTTACCGCGAGCACGCAGCGCAGCATCTTCTTTGCGAGTCTTGTGAACAAGAGCACCGCCAACGTAAAAGCGCAGTCGACTGCCGCTCTTGGGGCGGCGAATGGTGTCGCAAATCTCGTACCCTTTATCGTTCCGCTACAGAAGGTGGCGGATTACACCGGCGGGTCAAATGTGGGTACGTTCGATATCGGTGAAGACCGGCCGCTCGATGTGTTCAGCATCATGCAATCTACAAGCGGCGACATTATTATCTACACGATCACCTATAACAACAACGGTAACAAACCAGAGAGCATAACCGTTTGTGACGGTATCCCGTCCGGGACGGTGTATGATGGCGGGTCGGCTACCAACGGTGGCTCGTACGACCCATCTTCTAAGCAGGTTACCTGGAGCTTTGGGGACGTCCAGCCCGGCGATTACCGGTTGATGAAGTTCTCGGTGAGGGCTACGTCCGGTTCTGTCGGTTCGATCTCTAATACCGCCTATTTGACTACCGACAACGGCAAGACCGTAAGCGCAAACACAGGGAACAGTCCGCAGAGGGGATACTTCTGGCTGTGCGACTTTAATGATGGCAGCAACGGTGTTCCGGAGTTTGATGCGTGGATCAGAAACGGCTACCCGGAGTACGTTTACGCGGGCGATATCGCTAACGGTACCGGTATGAAAGCCAGTCTAAAAGATGCCCTATCCTGGAGGAAAAGCTCGAACCCAAAAATAATCGTCCCGGTTTACAGCTTTACCGAGGGCGGTGGAAGCCCTGGCAAGTACCACGTTGTCGGCTTTGCTGAGTTTGTCATCGCGAGCATAGATTTTTCGGGCAACCCCAAGACCATAAGCGGCTATTTTACCGATGGTACGGTTGTCAAGGGTGTCCCCGGACCATCGCCTGACGCGTACTTTGGGATCGACACGATTTGGCTGGTTGACTAAAGGGAGGAAAAGAAAGTGAAATCTCGTTTGATGATTGTGATGGTATCAATAGTCTTTGCAGCGGTTGCAACAGCCGGGGCAGCTTACTATATCGCGTCGCTGAGGTCGTCCGTCACCGAAGGCCAGAGGCTTATCGAAGTCGCGGTGGCCAAGAAATCCATCGAGACCGGCGCTTCGATGAGTGAGATGCTTGCGAGCGGCTCTGTGGCGATGCAGAAGATCCCGAAGCAATACGTGGCCGAGGGCGCTCTCACATCGACGGATGGCTACTCGGATAAAGTCTTGTCATCCGATTTGGTAAAGGGAGAGCAGCTTACTCGGGCCAAGTTTAAGAAGGAAACCGAGGCCGGCCTTGCCTATAAAATCCCCGAGGGTCATATCGCCGTCTCGATTGCGGTCGATGAGATAACCGGTGTTGGCGGAAAACTGCAGTCGGGGAACCGGGTGGATGTACTGGCGACGTTCAGCCCCAGCTCGGATAAGGACATGACGAAAATCATGCTGCAAAACGTTGAGATTTTGGCGACGCCGGATGCGACTACCGGCGACAAGGGCGGCGGTTTCATAAAAGGCGGCCAGCAGACGAGCACTGGGAAGAGAACGGTTACGCTGTCGGTCTCTTCTGTGAACGCCGAGAAGCTTGTATTTGCGGCCGAGAAGGGCCATATATGGCTAGGATTGCGCCGCTCTGGAGACGACAAGTCCGATAAATCGGTCATGCAGACGCTTGAAACTGTTTTTAAATAGCAAGAGTTAGGTTAAGTCAAGGTGATGAAGATGATTAAAATAGCGCTCGTCGATCCCGATCGACGATTCGCCGAAGAGATCGAGCGGATGTTGGAGGAGAGGACCGACATCGAGCTAACGGCCCCCGCACTTGATTTGAACCAGGCGTTAATGCTGATAGAGACGCAGCATCCGCAGGTTCTTATCATCGGACCCGGCATCGGCTCGGATATCTCGACGGTTTTTGTAAAAAAGCTCACGGCCGAGCATCCGATAGGCTGCATTGTTCTTACGTTTAATCTGACCGACCGGCTTAAGGTGGCAGCGATAAAGGCCAATGTGGTCGAGGCGATCGAAGTGCCGGTCGAGCCGGAGAAGATCATAGCGGCGATCCAGACGGCGGCGGGGTATGCCCAGCAGCTTACGGTGAAAGAAGATGTCGTCGTTAGCGACCATAAATGCACGGTTATTACCGTATTCAGTACGAAGGGCGGCGTTGGTAAGACGGTTCTTTCTACGAATATCGCCACTTCGATCGCGCAGCGCACGGATTATAAAGTGGTGTTGGTCGATCTTGACCTGCAGTTTGGGGATGTGGGGATAGCCATGGGCTTAAGCCCCGATAGGACCATGCTTGAGTTTGCCGATCACCTTGTAGGAATCGATGATGAGAAAATCGATGAGCTGCTTGTAAAGCATGAGAGCGGTGTGAATGTGCTGCTCGCGCCAAAAAACCCCGAATCGGCCGACCTTATCTCCGGCGAGTGCGTGGGTTCGATCATGTCGGTGCTCAAGAATTATGCGGATTTCATCATCGTCGATACTCCGGCATCGTTTAACGACAACGTGCTGGCGGTATTGGATGCGACAGATGAGATATGCATAGTGCTTACCATGGATATGCCGGGTGTTAAGAATATAAAACTCTGCCTGAGAACGCTAGGTGACCTGCGGTATTCACGTGAAAAACAGCGCTTGGTGGTAAACCGTGTCGAGAGCAATGTCGGCCTGAAGGTAAGCGAGATAGAGAAAGTCCTCGGGATGCGCTCTATCGCGAGGATAGAGTCGGACAAGGCGGTGCCTCTTGCGGTCAACAAAGGGGTGCCCGTCGTAGTCGATGCGCCAAAACTTCCCGTTAGCAAAGAACTCGAAGATCTGGCGCTCTTCTATGTAAGCAAGTACCAACCCGACTGGGTTGACCTGCGCAAGACCAGCTAGAGCAGCTAAGGCGCAGAGAAAGATTTTGCTGAAGGCCACGGGCCGGCAGCTGATTGCTCTTAAGAAAGGATTGGTAACACATGTCACTTCATCAACGGCTTAACGAGGCGAGGGCCGCCGCGGAGGTACCGGAAGTCCCAAGACGGCAGATCCTCGATGAGATAAACAAGCGGATTCATCACCAGCTGATCGAGGCGCTTGGCCCCGAGCTTTATGATAGGGCGACGAGCAGCGATGAGTTGAAGATCAAAGTTGAAAACCGGCTGAAGGATTTGATCTCAGTCGAGCCGACCCAGCTCTCGCCGGCCGAGAAGAAACGGCTTATCGATGAGATAACGAACGATGTCCTCGGATACGGCCCGCTCGACCAGTTTCTTAGAGACCCGGAAGTAACCGAGATCATGATCAACGGCGCGGAGACGATCTACATAGAGCGTTTCGGAAAGATAGAGCTTTCCAAAGAGAAATTCCTGGACGACATGCACCTTCGCAGGATTATCGACAAAATCGTCGCGCAGGTGGGGAGGCGCATCGATGAGAGCGTGCCGATGGTCGATGCGAGGCTGCAGGATGGCTCCCGTGTTAATGCGATTATCCCCCCGCTTGCGATAGGCGGACCGAAGCTTACGATTCGAAAGTTCTCCGCCGACCCGTTTAAGGTCGAGGATTTGATTAACTTCGGCACGATAACGCCGAAGGTCGCGATGTTTATCGAGGCGTGTGTCCGCGGTCGCTTGAACGTTATCGTTTCCGGCGGTACAGGTTCGGGAAAGACGACGACGCTTAATGTGCTCTCATCCTTTATCCCGACAGATGAGAGGATTCTCACCATCGAGGATGCGGTTGAGCTGCAGCTTCGCCAGGACCACGTTATACAGCTCGAGTCGCGTCCGGCGAATATCGAGGGAAAAGGCGAGGTGGCCATCCGCGACCTTGTTAGAAACGCCCTTCGTATGAGGCCGGACCGTATTGTTGTCGGCGAGGTCAGGGGTGGGGAGGCGCTTGATATGTTGCAGGCGATGAACACCGGTCACGACGGCTCGCTCTCCACGGTGCATGCCAACGCCCCGCGTGACGTGCTCTCGAGGCTTGAGACCATGGTATTGATGAGCGGCATGGAGCTACCCATCAAGGCGATCAGAGAGCAGTGCTCCTCGGCCATCGATCTCATTATCCAACAGGCGCGCCTTCGCGACGGCACCCGCCGCATTACGCATATAACCGAAGTACAGGGCATGGAGGGCGATATAATCACGTTGCAAGACCTCTTCCTCTTCGATTTTTCTATGGGCCTCGATGAGAGCGGCAAGTTTAAGGGCAAGCTCAAATCAACAGGTATCCGTCCGAAATTTACACAGCGGTTGCAAGACCAGGGGATATCGCTTCCGGCTGAGGTCTTCCAGTTCGAGTATATCGGAAGGGGAATGGCGTCATGATGAAATGGGTTCTCGTCCTCTATTTTTTAGGATTTTTCCTCTTTGCGTTTGCGATGCTCCTGATACGGTCGCCGATTCGCAAATTCTTCGGGCGGCAGGTTGAGAAATATATTAAGTTTACGAAAACCGACGACGAGCCGCAGGTATCGGCACGCCTGGCCCTCTTAAAGTTCATCGATATTATCTCGCCGCTCATCAGCGGTAAGTCATTTGCGATGAACCTGCAAAATGTGATCGACCGGGCGGGGATACCGTTGAGGGCATCCGAGTTTGTCTTTTTCCATAGCTTGGCCGTGGCGGCGGCGGTGGCAATAGGATATACGTTTGCGGGACCCATCGGCGTGATAGCGTTGACGGCTATCGCTATCGGGCTTCCGGTTTTCGGGCTAAAACACGTAAAACGCCAGCGGGAGAAGAGATTTCACGACCAGCTCCCCGACACATTGTCGCTTATAGCGGGCGCTTTGAAAGCCGGGTATAGCTTTTTGCAGGCGGTCGATATGACGGTGAAAGAGACGTCGCCGCCGATGTCCGTTGAGTTTAACCGGGTGCTCACCGAGGCCAGGTTAGGTCTGCCCCTCGAGCAGGCGCTCGATAATATGGCAAAGCGTGTGGATAGCAACAACTTTAACTGGACGGTCATGGCCGTCAAGATCCAGCGTGAAGTCGGCGGTAACCTGGCGGAGATACTTGAGATCCTGGCGGATACTATAAGAGAGCGCGACCGGGTTTCGCGGCAGATAGATGTGCTAACGGCCGAAGGGCGGCTCTCGGCGTTGATACTGTTTATACTGCCGTTTGCCGTAGGGCTGCTTCTCGCAGTAATCAATCCCGGCTATTTAATGCTTTTATTCAATCATCCGCTGGGTTTAGCGATGTTGGTGGCCGCGTCATTGATGCTTGTCGCGGGCGGTTTTTGGCTGAAGAAAGTCGTAAAGGTCGAGGTATAACCGGTAGGGGAGGAAGTACGATGATAACCATTGTCTTAATGCTGTCGCTTATATCGCTTTTCATATCCGTATTCCTGATCAGCATGTCTGCGACCGTAGTCGCAAGCAACAGGATGTCGGTGAAAAGCTCGCTTAAGAAACTGGATGTTTACGGGGACATTTCGGCGGTTGAGGACGAGCTGTCCGAGCCGTTTTTAAACAGGGTTATCATGCCCTTTATGAAGACCTGTACGGGGGTCGGAAAGAGGCTTACACCGGCAGGCTTTCTGGAAAATATCAGGCACCGGCTGGTTCTCGCCGGGATGTCCAGGGATTTTGATACCGATAGATTTCTGTCATATAAAGGGTTTTGCTTGCTCGGGAGCGCCGGCCTGGCGGTTGTATTTATCACGTTCGCCGGAAGAAGCGCCGCCCAGGTCTTGCTTGGTGTGTTATTTGTCGGATTATGTTTCTTCCTGCCGGATATCTGGTTGAGCCGAGAGGTGGCGGCGCGGCAAAAGGGGATAAAACTCGCCCTGCCTGATACGCTCGATCTCTTAACTATCAGCGTCGAGGCGGGCCTGGGCTTTGATGCGGCACTACATAAAGTGGTAAGAAATACTACGGGGCCTCTCTCGGAGGAGTTTTACCGCCTGCTTCAGGAGGTTCAGCTCGGCACGTCACGCGGCGAAGCATTTAGGAACCTGGGGGAACGCACAGAGGTCGACGAACTCGGCTCATTTATCCTGGCCATGCTTCAAGCGGAGGTTTTCGGTATCAGTATCGGAAAAGTCCTGAGAGTTCAGGCGAAAGAGTTACGAATCAAGCGGCGGCAACAGGCCGAGGAAATGGCCCAGAAAGCGCCGGTAAAGATAGTATTTCCGCTGGTAGTCTGCATATTTCCGGCGATTCTCGTGGTAATCATGGGCCCGGCGGTCATCCAGATCTACGAATCGATTCTAAAATCGTTTTAATCCATAAAATGGTACTATAGCGGTTTTGCGTTCGGGTAAAACTGTGATATACCGGCGCATAGTCAGGGAAGCTGGTGAAAGTCCAGCGCGAGCCCGTCACTGTAACCGGGGAGTAAGCCGCGGTATGCCACTGGTTTCGTTTGAAACCGGGAAGGCGTTGGTAAACAAAGATCCGGAAGCCAGGAGACCTGTAAATTCACGTAACGACCACTCTCGAGGCCTGGGGTGGATACTAAGAGTCATAACGGCGTTAGTAATCCCGGTGTCAAGTGGCCGGGATTTTTTATTTGGCAGACACTAGCTTAGGGGGCTAAGTGATGATCATAAGAAGACGGCTGGCTATTCTTTTGGCTGCGATAGGAACTGTGGCGATAACGTCGGCAAGGGGCGCAAACCTCCTCAACGGCAGACAGCTTAGAAAATTACACCGCAAGGAACTTTCAACTACGATCGGACCGGTATCGCTTATCCAGGAAGATATTTTCACGGCGTATAGCAAAGAAGAAATATTTTAGCATAGAATCCCTAATTTATTACATTTAGCATTGATAATTTATGAACAAGTACTAGCGCTGGCAAGCATAATGCTGTAATTTATAGATAGCTATTAATCACAAATTGTCACATAAGTTACTAATGGATTATTGCATACGGTAAGCGGGGAGGGAATCTTTTGAAACTGGAAAAAGAGAACAACAAGAATTGGATGAGCATTCTGGTCCTTTTCCTTCTAGCGGCGCTCGCGAGTTTTGTGGTTGCAGGTTGCTCGGGGGGCGGCGAAGAGAAGACAACCGGGGCATCTGAAGGAGGCTCACCGATCGCCAAGCAGGAACAAGCACAGGAATCACGGGTAAAAGATGTTAAGGACGCTTCGCAGCTCTATATCGACAACTGCGGCGCTTGCCACGGGCACGATGGAAGCGGCACCGTTGGCCCCTCCATAAAAGGGACGGCGTTTACCGTTGAGCAGGTCAAGAAGCAAATCGAGACCGGCACCAAGAGCGGCCAGGATGTCGTAATGCCGGGCTTCAAGGGCGGAGAGCTTTCGGATGGGCAGATCAATATAATCGCCGGCTATGTAAAAGACAAACTAAAGTAGGCCTCAAGGGGCAGTTAATTCTTAATAGTAACAAAAAGCAAATTACGAGAAGACATAGGGCGGAGTCAAGCCCCGTCCTATTTTTGTTAAGCGTGTTTATGGGAATAGACCGGATAGAAGCAGTGTTTAAGTTCTTCAGGTATTTGACATAGGGGTGATACTATGGCTAAGAAGCTCGTGTCAGGCATAATAGGGTTGCTGCCGCTTCCGTTAACCCTGGTAACCGTTGCAAATAACGAAAATGTTTCCGACATATTTACGGCCTCATGGATCGGGGTTTTATGTACCGACCCGCTCTATATCGGCGTGGGCATCAACGCTTCCCACTACGCGCATTCGCTGATTGAGGATAACGGCGAATTTACCGTCAATATCATGGAGGAGGGCTTTGAGAGGGAAATCGATCTTCTCGGAAGGCTGTCCGGGCGGGATGTCGATAAGTTCGAGCAAGCGCGCCTCACTGCGTATCCGGCAAAAGAAGTTAAAGCGCCGACCGTTCTTGAGGCCGCAATCAGCATTGAGTGCAAAGTCCAGGAAGTTTTACGTTTGGGAACCCATGACTACTATATCGGGCGTGTCGTGGCGACTCACGTTGAAGAACTGGTTCTCAAGGATGATAAGCTTAATGTCGAAGCCCTCAGGCCGATCGTCTTTGCGGCCGAAGCATACTGGGCGATCGGGCGGAAAATAGGCCAAATGGGTAAAACCGGTCGGTTGCGCGCCGGCTAGAAATCTGATACATTAGCCTTATTACCAGCAATAATACCTGCGTTGACTGTTAAATTCCACCAGGACACCGACGATGTATGCCTGCTCGATTAAAAAATAGCAAAATACTATTGACAAAAATACCCCTAGGGGGTATAAATAAAGAAAAAGGAGTGATTGGTTGATGGCAGAGAATATCGTTACTATAAGTGACGCTCAATTTGATTCCGAAGTATTGAAATCGAATAAGCCGGTAATAGTTGATTTTTGGGCTCCCTGGTGTGGGCCGTGCAAGATAGTCGGGCCGAGGCTCGAGGAAATTGCCAAGGAGTATGACGGAAAGGTGAAGATCGCCAAGATCAACGTCGATGACGAGCGCGAATGGGCGGGCAGGTTCGGCGTAATGAGCATCCCAACACTTATGCTCTTCAAAGACGGGCAGGCGGCCGGTCAAATTATCGGCGCAGTCCCGAAAGAAGAGATTATTCGCCAGTTTGGCCTTTAATAGCACTATTAGTTCTAAGTTTTAGTTTTTTATCTAACTTCTGCAGTTTGATTTTTGTTTTTTAAAGTTTGAACCGGTTCTACCGGTTGATTGGAGGGAATATGCCAACTTATCAGTTCTTTTGCGATGATTGCGGCAAAGACTTTGAGTTTTTCTTGATGAGGATGGCCCGTGATACGGATAAAGTATGCCCGAGCTGCGGGGGAGGAAACGTAAGACAGGTCTATCGCGACTTCTTCGGATATGCGGCGACGGGTCGTTCGTCAAGCGGCGGTTGTTCTGATGGTGGATACTCCGGCGGAGGCTGCGGAACCGGCGGCTTTAGCTGAGGAGGATAGGTACATTCGGGCCGGAGGCCTGAGTGATAACATACACCCCGCGTATGCGGGGGCTGGGAATATTTAGGGCCTTCTTCGGAGGGCCTTCATTGTTAAACATGCCTGCTTACCATGAATATCCGCACTAAGCGAGTTATGCTATACTGTGCCTGGCAACGGTACTCATGTTATACTATGGTGTGTAGCAAGAAGTATTCATCAAGGCTAGGTTTGGTGAAAGGAGATTGTTTTGTCGGAAAGAAAGACCGTATTAAAAGTACTAGGAATCGTTGCCATAATCGGGCTCTTGCTTATTCTGGCCGCAGGCTGCGGGGGCAACAAAGCCGCCGATAGCACGCAAGGCCAACAGACCAACGTGCAGCAAAGCGCGACACAGCAGACCGTTGTAAAGGGACCTCGCGTGCTGTTGTTCTCGGCCACTTGGTGACCGTCATGCAGAAAGGTAAAGCCGCTAGTTGAGCAGGCTAAGAACGAGTTCGAGAGCAAAGTCCCATTTGATTTTTATGATGTGGATAATCAGGCCAATGCCGATATGGCCAACAAATACGGTGCACAATACATCCCGACGCTCGTGTTCATCGGAAAAGACGGAAACGTTGTGAACAAGATAGTCGGCGAAACAACTAAAGATGTGTTAGACAAGAACGTTAAGAAAATTATGAATTAAGACCCTTATTGCAATAAAGGAGAGGTGAGGGCATGGCAGTTTATGATCGTGAAGAAGAGGCCAAACGGATTATAACGAGGCTGAAAAGGCTTGAGGGCCAGCTTCGAGGTCTCCAGCGATTGGTAGAAATGGGTGAGGACTGCGAGAGCGTTCTCACGCAATTTGCAGCGGCGAAAGGGGCGTTTCAGCGGGTAGGTGAGATTATTCTAGCCAGCACAATCCGGAATTGTGTTAAAAAGGAATCTGATGATAAGACTCCCGGTGAGAGTATTGAATCGGCCATTGCCCTTTTTGAGCAGTACGTAAGACATCTCCAGTAGTAAGTTTTTCTATAAGATGAAGAATAGAATCGGTTTTGCAGAGCCCGGCAAAAATGGCGTTAATTATGCCGTCGGATTTGCAGAAATCCGAAATTAATGGTAAAATTTTTTTCGCAGTGCGGATGTAGCTCAGTTGGTAGAGCACGACCTTGCCAAGGTCGGGGTCGCGAGTTCGAGTCTCGTCATCCGCTCAATAGTTTGGGAGGGAACTCTTTGGGAATGTTCTCTCCCATATTTATCACATCACGGCGACGTGGCCGAGTGGCTTAGGCAATGGTCTGCAAAACCATGTACACCGGTTCGACTCCGGTCGTCGCCTCCAATTCAATAAGGGCGCTTAGCTCAGGGGGAGAGTACTTCCTTGACGCGGAAGGGGTCAGAGGTTCAAATCCTCTAGCGCCCACAGGTCAGAGGCTTAGGATCACCAAGATAGGGGTTCTAGGCTTTTTCCGTGGGTGCATACTAAGTGCAGCGTGGCGTGAGCGTTCCCCGCTAATTCTCTTTAAGGAAAGTCAGGGCGATTCACCATAAAGATCTAAGCGCCGGCAAAGAAGGCCGTCATCATATACATGAAACATTAGTTTACACCCATATCCTTAACCGTGGCCCGGCTGGGGTTCGTAGCCCGGTAGATATGTTGTAAGGTTAAATAAGGCAGTTTTAGACAGTATTATATACCGATCCGCATAAGACACCATGATAAAATAGCGTTTAGTCAAAACAGGTGCATTTAGCATTGATTATAGCGACAAGTGATGTATTTCTAGAGGCGCCTTATATGGGCACAAATAGCAATTTTGGAGTATTATGCGGATCAGTATAAACATAGTTAGGCGGCCATAACAATTCCATGTTGCATTGACAAGTGTCACGTGATAGCTTACTATTGATGCATGATCAAGACGTTTGCCGATAGGCATACGCAAGAGTTTTACCAAAAGGGTAAATCAAAGCGTTTTCCGCCGGAAATCAATAAGCGGGCAATCCGCAAGCTGGAATACGTCGACTTGGCAACGGGTTTGGATGACTTGAAGGTTCCCCCAAGCAATCGACTCCACGAACTCGAACGAGAACGGCAGGGACAGTATTCGATCTCCGTCAATGATCAATGGCGCATATGTTTCCGGTTTGTCAACGGCGACGCCTACGACATAGAACTTACGGACTACCACTAAGATGAGGTGTAAAATATGAGTATTCAGAATATTGGAGAGCGTAAAATTCGACCGACTCATCCCGGCGAGATGCTGCGCGAGGATTTTTTGCCGGATTACGGCCTCACCGTGTCGAGTCTTGCTAGGGCGCTTGGTGTGTCGCGCCAGACGGTCAATGAGTTGGTCCGGGAACGTCGGGCAGTCAGCCCCGAGATGGCGCTTCGCCTCGCCCGCTTGTTCGGCAATACGCCGGAGTTTTGGCTCAAAGCTCAGCGTGCCGTAGATCTTTGGGAGGCAGCGCGGGCCAGCAAGAAGAAGATTGAGCGTATCAATCCATTGAGTGTCGCATAGCACTTGAAGTAGAAAAATGAAGGAGAATTAAAAAGCGCCTAACAAGTAAATCCAGCGGACGGCTAAGCGCCACCGCTGATTTCAGACGTTATGCCGCTTTATTGAGCAAGGTCGGGTGCGCTACTAAGACATCTGTATTCTCATATATCGAAGAGATGTGAAAGATGAAACAGAACAAACAGTTCACTTTTGCATACAACCCTCTGTTCCGAGTTATTGCAACTTGGATGTGGTGGTTCGTCGGTGCAGCATTGACAGTACTAATCATTTTGGCAATCCAAGGAGTGCAACTGGCATCGGCTTCGAAAGTGTTGGCGGGAGAGAGAGCATACCTTGCTGTATACATCGAGATCGTCTCCGTAGGTTTGCTTCCTCTGTTGTTCACTTTGATTTGCAGGGATGAATTGGCGCAATATGGGCTTGCCCGTCAGGGGTTGGCAAAGTCCCTGTTGCTATCATCGCTATTCGTAGTGGTAATGTTTGGTTTTGGCTATCTGATGACGGGGCGATTGATAACCGACAGTCGTCCAACGTTACATCTAGGTTTTCCCTGGAATCTTTGGTATGCTCTATTGGGAATAATCGCCTGGGGGCCATTGGAGGTTTTCTTCTTCGTTTGGCTAGTCGTCAATACCGACAACATATTCAAGAGCAGGATGAGAGCAAATCCCTGGGGACTCATCATAACCGTTTTGCTCTTTGCTCTGATACACATCTTAACCACAAACATATCGAACGCCATCTATACTAGTGCGATTTTTCTTGTTCTGGGTCTTATCTACAAATACACCCGAAACGTAGTCGGACCTATGATTGCTTGGGCTCTGATAAATGGGCAAGTATGGTACATAGCGCGATTGCTATTCTGAATTGTTAAAGCAGGCTAACAAAGCGTGCAGTGGACAGTGGGGATTCACCCCGCTAAATTGGATTTATGCTACGCCCAAGCAGAATCCTGCTCGCGGAGCGAGTACACGCCCGCCCCACTGCCACTAACGCCAGCCGTTATGCCCGAACAAATTCATAAGGAGAAACAACAATGTCTATTTGTATTGACTTTTTCTATTTCATGAAAAACGACCCTGACAAAATTCGGGAAGTTGTTCCCGCTCATATTGCATATTGGAAAAATAATAATTTTGAAAAGTATATCGGGGGACCATTTGCCGACAGAAGTGGTGGCTTAATATCTTTTGAGGCTATGGGCCTTGCAGATGCTACGGCGATAATCGAAAAAGACCCTTTTATCGTTCATGGCTTGATTGCAGAAAAATGGATAAAGGAATGGATGCCCGAAAAGTAAAAGACAGTCTAAATCGATTGCTTCAGCATCTCCCGGTAAAGATGCCGTCCACAGGATGGTCGTTTGCATGCACCGCCCCCTGCCGATGCAGTAATTCCTGAAAACGAACCATGGACGTGCATGTTCAGTTGAACGTGATTGCAAATGGTAAACCGGGCTGCCTTCCCGCTCAAAATGCCGGGTGTAGCGGGGCATCATGTTATTTGGGATTCAAGGCTCCATCGAAAACCGCAGGCCGTTTTCTGGCCGAAAAGAGAGGTTTAAGAAAAACGCCGTCCTCGGACAAGCTTTTTACGAAAATATCGGTGCCCACGCTGCGGAAGCTGAATCCTTGATTTGGGAAACCATTGACAACACCGATGAACGTACAGGAATTGAAGTTGTTAATTTGTGGGTGGATGCTATTAATCTGGCCGGACTTGTAACATTATCCAATTATGACCGCCCCAATAACGAAAACGTGGATATTCCTTTTGCATCAGGTTGCCAAAGTATCTGGTCCCCGTTTACCCCTCAGCCCTACGGGCAGCAGCTCAACTCGGGGCGTTAGGCGGAGAGGCTGCTTGACATACACAATATGGTATAGTACATTTATGATATGTGGGAAATTTATGAGCACCGGCGCGTTGCTAAAGAGATGGAACAATTACCTATTCAGGTCCTCAAACGTTATGAAAAATGGAAAGATATTGTAAGAATAACGGGACCGGAGGGGCTCAGACTCATCAAGGGATTCCATGATGAAGCTTTACATGGTGAACATAAAGGACATCGAGCTTCTAGATTGGGATACCAGTATCGGCTGATTTATAAAGTGGTTTCTCAAGAAGTTATTGTCTTAGTGATTGATATAACTGCTCACGACTATCGAAGGAGGTAAAAATATGAATCTCAAGGAATATCGTAAAGCGACGAAGACTCTTGATGTCTCAATTGGTGAATCTGTACGTATTATCCGAGAACTTCAAGGTCTAAGTCAAAATGAACTCTCAAGCTTGACAAAGATCCCCCAGTCAACAATTTCTGCAATAGAGAACGATCGAGTAAATCTTGGAGTTGAGCGTGCAAAGGCTCTTGCTCGCGCTCTAAAGTGTCATCCTGCAGTGTTATTGTTTCCAGGTTGGGATGTCAACGAAGAGTCCGTGGCCTAACCAACGCGCGTAGTCAACAAAGGGAAGTATTCGCTGGTCTTGCAGTCAATAGGGCGACTGACGCCCGAGCGTTAGGTCTTCGAAGTAAGGAAACCAAACAAACCTATTGAAAAATATGATAAAATTAAAGAGCGAACGTGTAAGAGGTGAGGATATGAGATTGGTTCTACAAGTTGAACAAGAAGTTGATGGGCGATGGTTAGCTGAAATCGCTGAACTTCCCGGTGTAATGGCTTACGGACAGACGCCAAATGAGGCAAGGGCAAAGGCTCAAGCACTTGCTTTGCGCGTTATAGCTGATCGCCTCGAACACGGCGAAGAAAGCCCAGATTTACAAAACATTACCTTTGCGGCCGCATAAGTACCTGGCCGAGCACACGCGCGAGGCAAGTGCTTGCTGCTCTACTACGAATAGGGTGGGTGGTCAAACGCGAATCGGGTTCCTCGCACAAGGTCCTATCAAGATCGGGATATCCAGATTACACTTTTGCTTTTCATGACAAAGAGGAAATCGGCCCTAAGATGCTTTCACGCATTTCGAAACATACCGGATTGCGACCAGAGGATTTATAGTGTGCCGATAGGACGTTTGGATACGGTAACCGTCACCGGCCGACCTTTAAATACCGCCTTCACTTTATGATTCTTCAATAGCAGTTCAACTCTTAGGGTACGTTCGAAGATAATTTTAGAGAGGATTATATGCCGATCCATATAACGCGCCATGATAAAACAGCATTTCTTCAAAACAGATGCACTTAGCATGGATTATAGCGACAATTGGTGTATTTCTGGAGGCGTCTTATATGGGCACAAATAGCAATTTTGGAGTATTATGCGGGTCGGTATAAGCATAGTTATGTTAATAAATAAAATACCTACCTACCTATGGATGGGAAAATATTGAATATAAAGCAAGGCATTAAGGTCAAAATAGTATTAAAACAAGACCAAAAAAGCGGCAAACTAACCGAAGGAGTTGTCAAAGATATTTTGACAAAGTCTCCTTCACATCCTCATGGCATAAAAGTAAGATTAACTAGTGGAGAGATAGGACGAGTCAAAGAGATATGCAAATGACACTTCTCATTGGCGCTTTTTACTAAACCGAATGCCCTGCACTCAACCGTTGTTCTTTTAACCGGTCGTTGTAAAATGAAGTGCAAACCTAACAATCCATTCCAGCGGATGCTTAAACGGCCAAAAACACGCCGTTTAACCACCACTGAATTAAAGCGTTAGGAATTAAAATCAAATGATAACAACGATATTAATAAAATTAATATCGAATAGCAGTCTATGAATCATAGCGGTATACTAAAGTAAGAATAAGAAAAAGGAGTTGACAATATGACTATCAAAACAAATGAATTAATTTCCATGGTTGAGTCGCTTCCTGTAGACATAAAAACGAAACTGGTTGAAAAAATTCTAGATAGCTTGCATCCATCGCAAAAAGAGATAGATGTGTTATGGGCAAAAGAAGCTGAAAAACGGATCGATGAAATCGGAACCGGTAAAGTCAAAACCATACCTGGCAAAGACGTTTTTAAAGAAATCAATCAGAAGCTCGCGAAATGAAATACTCCTTTCACCCCGACGCAAAGAAAGAGCTCTTAGAGGTGACCGATTACTTTGAAGAATGTCGTTTCGATCTTGGCCGGGAATTTGCAAAAGAAGTTTACTCGACAATTCAAAGAATAATTAGTTTCCCTTTGGCTTGGTCCGGTTTTTCGAAAAACACGAGGCGCTGCCTAACAAACCGATTCCCTTTTGCGGTAGTCTATCAAGTCGTCGATGATGAAATTATAATTATCGCGATTATGCAGCTAAACAGAAAACCTGGCTATTG